>NZ_JBIWMX010000007.1:0-296467 GCF_044766925.1 Nocardia sp. NPDC101769
GTCGAGAAGATCCCTTCACGACCATCACGGCAGCAATCCTCGGGTGTGGTGCGTGCCCCAGCCGCGCACCACACCCCTTGGAATCAATCGTCTAGCGGATGTCACGGGGCAGCGCGGTGCTGCTCCCGGGCGAGGAAGTGGGCGGTGGCCCTGGTCGCGTCGTAGAGGGATCGGTAGTGGCGGTAGTACGGGGCATAGTGGACGGTGACCGGCGGGTCGGGTTCGATCGTGGTGATGATCGGGTTCCAGGCGGCGGTGTCCAGGCCAAGGGATTCGGCGGCGAGCAGGGCGTCGCCCAGGGCCGCGCCGACCGTGTCGGCCGGAAGCTGCTGAGGCAGGCCGGTGATGTCGGAGACTATGCGGGTCCACAGCCCGCCCTTGGTGCCGCCGCCCACGGCCACCAGCCGGGTGGCGGGAGCGCCCGCGGCGGACATGGCCTCGAGGTTGTGGCGCACGCCGTAGCCGATGCCCTCGAGGACCGCGCGATAGAGGTCGGCGCGCTGGTGGGTGACGGTGAGACCGGCGATCACGCCGCGGGCGTCCGGATCGAACAGGGGCGTGCGCTCGCCCGCGAAGTAGGGCAGCACCAGCAGGCCGCGGCTGCCGGGCGGAACGTGAGCGGCCTCGTCGAGGAGTTCGGTGAAGTCGCTGCCGGTGAGAGTGCGCAGCCAGTCGGTGATCGCGCCGGAGGTGGCCATGCCGGCGGCGGACGTGTACGTGCCGGGCCAGGTTCCGCAGGTGGTCCACAGGCCGGGCTGGGGGCGGGGGTCGGTCAGCACCTGGGTGAGGAACATGGTGGTGCCGTACATGATCATGCAGTCGCCGGGGGCGCGGACGCCGACACCGGCGGCCTCGGCCCAGGCATCGATGGTGCCGGTGGTGACCGGTAGCCCGGCGGGCAGGCCGGTGGCCGCGGCCGCCTCGGCGGTGACCCGGCCGATTATCTCGGTGGGCCAGGCCAATTCGGGTAGTCGCAGGCCGGGTGCGACGGATTCGGCCCAGTCCGCGGCCCAGTCGCGGGCCATCAGGTCGTACATGGGCACGCACTGGCTGGCGGATTGATGGTCCAGGACGTAGCGGCCGGTGAGGCGATGGACCAGGAACGAGCTCGCCATCAACAGCATCCGGGTGGCCTGCCACACCTGCGGCTCGTGACGGATGAGCCAGCGCAGCTTCGGCCCGACCGCCTGACTGGTGAGGGGCGAGCCACAGCGCTCCAGCACGGTCTCCGCGCCCAATTCCGCGTTCAGTTCCTCGATTTCGTCGCCGGCGCGAGTGTCGACCCCGTAGAGGATGGCCGGCCGCAAGGGGCGGCCCGCGGCGTCGGCGGGCAGCAGGCAGGGCCCGATGCCGCTCACCGCGAGCCCGTCGAGGGGTTCGCCGTCGGCGGCCGCCACCAGTTCCCTGGCGATGGCCGCGAAGTCGGCCCACCACACCGTCTCCGCGTCGTGCTCCACCCAGCCCGGGCGCGGCGTCGAAACCCGGTGTGGTCGTTCGGCTCTCATCGCGACCGTGCCTGCGTGGTCGACCAGGACGCCCTTGGATCCGGAGGTGCCGATATCGATGCCGAGGAGCATGTCAGCTCGCCCGGCTGAATTCGTCGAGCGTGACGTCGAGCAGTTCGCAGGCCGCGCGCACGGTGGCGCGCTGGTCGCCCGGCACGGCGTGAATGTGATTGGCGCCGAAGCGGGACAGGAAGTCCCCGGCGTCGGCGTCCAGGCGGGCGAAGGCGTGCGGCCACTCCCAGGTGGACTGTTTCATGAGCGATTCGTTGGTGGCCGGGTCGTAGGTCTCGAACTCGCCGAGCATCAGCTGCATGCGGTAGGCGCCGTCGCGACGGGTGAGCCGGGCCAGCGTCATCTGCCCGGGCGCGGCCAGGTGATGCACCGACGCGCCGCCGGCCGGGAAGAAGAACACCTCCGGATACAGGTGCACCCGGGCCAGATTCTCGGCCGGATCGTCGCTGCGCGCCGCATACCAGGTGGCGTGCTGGCCGGAATTGCAGAGGTCCCAGATGTCGCGGTCGGCGTGATAGTGCCGGACATCGGCGAAGAGCACCGGCGTGCCCGCGATCTGCTTGAGCAGCTGCATGGTGAGCGCCCCGTCCATATCCGCCTCGGTGGCGCACACGTGCGGCTGTTTGGGCCCGTTCCAGTCGTAGGGGTCGTTGAGGAACGCCTCGGTGATATCCATGGTGGCGAAGTACTGGGTGAGCTCCGGCTGTCCCTTGATGCCGGAGAAGTCCAGCCGCCATTCCGCGATCAGATCCCGCATCGCCAGGTACGAGCGCAGCTGCCGCTCCAGCAGCTCCGGCGTCAGCTTGCCGCCATCGTAGTGGACCCCGGCGGCGTTGCGCTCCAGCCATTCTCGCGCCGCGCGGGCCTCACCGGCGTCGGCGAGCTCGGCCCGGCGCACGATCTCCCACTGGTCGATCTCCTCGACATCGATGCCGAACATTCGCTGCCACTGATCGGTATTGGCGACCGCGGTGTTCATGCCCATGGGCCGCCCGCCGATGCGCCCGAAGGTGCTGCCGCGCAGGCTCGCCACCGCCGCCGCGGCGCGGGCGCGTTCCCCGATGGCCGCGATCAGGTCCGGATCGGCGGGATCGCCCCACAGCCGGGCGTGCGCGCGGCCGATCTGGTCCAGCGCGCCGCCCGCCGCCAGCATGCCCACCATGCCCGGCTGCACCGGATCGATATTGGACAGCAGCAGCAGCGGACCGCGCAGCGCGCCCGCGGCGAGCATGGTGAAGTGCGGGAACGCCCACACCGCATAGTGCAGCACGGTCAGGTCCACCCCGGCCGTCTCCACCTGCCGGGCCACCGCCACCGCCTGATCGTTGCCGCCGATGGGTTGCACACCGCGAATCACGGTGTGCCCGGCCGCGGTCAGCTCGGAGACGAGCCTGTCCTCCGCGGTCCGGATGAATCCGACGATGCCGCCGTGCACATAATCGCGGCCGTCGGAAAGACTGATCACGCCGATTCGGGCCATACTGCCTGCCTCCCCGCGCTGGGTGGACTCTCGACTCCGTTCAGAATTCCAGTTCAAACCGCACGCCACGCCCGAAATCGGATTTTCGGGGCCGACGCGGGCCGGGCTGTCTGAGCGCGGGAAGTGCAAGCGAGCCAGCGCGACTCCGCCCTGCTCCCAGCCCGCGTGGGTGATCCAGAGGGCGTCCTCGTGGGTGATCACCTCGGCCGCGTGGGCCGGTACGTGCCCCACGCGGCCGGATATCTCGAAGTGAAAAGGGTTGTCGCCGCGGAAGATCTCGGTGCCGACATAGCCGGGGCGCGGACCGATCAGCAGATACCAGGCGCCGGCGTGACGGACCACGAACGGCGATTCGGTATTGCCGGCACCGGTTCCTGTCGCCGGGTCGGTGTAGGCGATGTGGCGCTCATTCCAGTGCAGCAGGTCCGGGCTGGTGCGGTAGGCGACGACGTGGTTGCCGCCGGCGGGGGTGCTGGTGGCGCAGTAGTACATGACCCACTGCCCGGGCACGCGCAGCACCATGGGGTCGCGGGCGTCGTAGCCGTCGCGGAAGACCGGGCCGGACGGATGCCGGGTCCAGTGGAACAGGTCGGTGGAGGTGGCCAGGCCCATACCCGTTGCGGTGCGGTCGGCCCCGCCGCCGTCGTAGAACATGAAGTAGGTGTCGCCGTCACGCACCACGAAGGGGGACCACAGGTGGGTCTCGCCGCGCTCGCGGTCCACCGTCAGGGCGGCGGGATGCTTGGTCCACGGGCCGTGCGGGTGGCCGGCGGTGGCGTGCGCGAATTCGGTCTCGTCGAAGGGGTCGGCGGGCTCGGGATGGGTGATGCCGAACAGATGCCAGCGCCCGCCGGTGTCCTGGATCAGGGTGTGATCGTTGATGTACCAGCGCTGATCCGGCTCGCTGGGGTCGTAGATTTGCCGGAACTCCCCCGCCGTCACCGTGTCCATGCGCGTCCTCCATATAGGACCTGAGCTGTCCTAGTTCCGTTCGACGATGGACCCGTGCCGGAACTCTCGCTGCGAACCCTAAACCGCACACTGCTGCTGCGTCAGAAGTTGAACGAACGCGTCGCCATGCCCGCCGCCGAGCTGGTCCGGCATCTGGTCGCGGTGCAGGCGCAGGAACCGAACTGGCCGTATGTGGGGCTGTGGACGCGCCTCACCGATTTCCGCCATGAGGATCTGATCGCTCTGCTGCGTGATCGAACCGTGGTGCGCGCCACCACGATTCGCCGGACCGTCCACCTGACGGACGCCCAGGACTACCGCTGGCTGTACCCGACGGTCCGCCCGGCGGTCGAACCCACACTCCGCTCGGTCTACCTCCGGGATGCGGTCGAGGGTCTCGATATCGCCGAATTGGCCTCGGCCGGAACGGAACTGCTGACCGGCACCACCATTTCCCGCCGCGACCTCGGCAAGCGGCTGTCCGAACGCTTCCCGGGCCGTGAACCGCGCGCCCTGGTCCACGCGCTCGGCATCATCCACCCGCTGGTGCACGATCCCGCCGCGGGTGTGTGGGGAGCGTGGCGCGGCCGTTCGGTCTCGGTGTCGCCGGCCGAGGAGGCGATCGGCGCGCCCCTGGCCGACGGTCCGCGCCCGGAAACCCTCATCCGCCGCTATCTGGCCGCCTATGGCCCGGCAACCGCCGCCGACATCCAGGAGTTCGCGGGCGTCACCCGGCTGGCGGCGGTGATCGCTCGCCTGCGCCCGGAACTCCGTGTCCTACACGATGACTCGGGCCGCGAACTCTTCGACCTTCCAGACGCCCCGATCGCCGACCCCGGCCTGCCCGCGCCGATCCGCTTCCTCCCCGCCTTCGACAATGCCTGCCTGGGCCACCGCGACCGCAGCCGCATCATCAGCGACGCCGACCGCGCCCGGATCGCCAAGATCGCCTCGGGCGGCGTGCCCATGTACCTGGTCGACGGATTCGTCCACGGCCGTTGGGATCTGGACGGCTCCACGATTCGGATCACGCCCTGGCATCCCCTCACCCGTGCCACTGAGGCCGCCGTCCGCGACGAGGCCGAACGCCTGCTCCCGCTCGTCGTACCCGGTGCAGCAGGCAAGATCATGATCGAAACGCACTGATCGGATCCCTCTCCCGCGTCGCTCGGACCTCTCTCCCGCGTGGCCGCCTCGGGTCAGCGCGCCTTTCTCGCGGCGCGGAGGAAGTCCTTGTTCAGGCGGCCGATCACGTCCTGCGGGATTTCCTTCGGGCAGGCGAGGGTGCATTCGCCGGTGTTGGTGCAGCCGCCGAAGCCCGCATCGTCGTGGGCTTCGAGTATGTCGACGACACGGGAGTAGCGCTCCGGCTGTCCCTGCGGCAGGAGGCCGAGGTGGGTGACCTTGGCGGCGGTGAAGAGCATGGCCGAACCATTGGGGCAGGCGGCCACGCACGCGCCGCAGCCGATGCATTCGGCGGCCTGGAAGGCCAGGTCCGCGTCGGGTTTCGGCACCGGGATCGAGTGGGCCTCGGGTGCGGCGCCGGTCGGCGCGGTGATGTAGCCGCCCGCCCGGATGATCCGGTCGAAGGCCGAGCGGTCGACCATCAGGTCCTTGATGACGGGAAAAGCCTTGGCCCGCCACGGTTCCACGGTGATCGTGTCGCCGTCGGAGAACTTCCGCATATGGAGCTGGCAGGTGGTGGTGGCCTGCTCCGGGCCGTGCGGAGTGCCGTCGATGACGAGCGAGCACGCGCCGCAGATGCCCTCGCGGCAGTCGTGGTCGAAGGCGATGGGCTCCTCACCGGCGCCGGTGAGCCGTTCGTTGAGGACGTCGAGCATCTCCAGGAACGACGCGTCGGGCGAGACCTCCACGCCGTAGTCGACCATCCGGCCCCTGTCCCGGGAGTTCCGCTGCCGCCAGATACGCAGGGTGAGTTCCACTGTCGATTCCCCTCTTACTTGTAGGACCGCGTGCTGGGCTGGACGTACTCGTAGCTCAGCGCTTCCCGGTGCAGCGTCGGCGGCTCGCCGCCGTGCCATTCCCACGCGGCGACATAGGAGAAGTTCGCGTCGTCGCGGCGGGCCTCACCGTCCTCCGTCTGCGACTCGGCGCGGAAGTGGCCGCCCGCCGATTCGGTGCGGTGCAGGGCATCGATGACCATGAGCTCGGCCAGCTCCAGGAAGTCGGCCACCCGGCCCGCGCGCTCCAGCGACTGGTTCAGGTCATCCCCGGAGCCCGGCACATTGACGCGCTCCCAGAACTCCGCGCGCAGTGCGGGAATCAGGGCCAGCGCCTTGCGCAGTCCCGCCTCGGTCCGTTCCATGCCGCAGTACTCCCACATGAGGTGGCCGAGCTCGCGGTGGAAGGAGTCGACGGTGCGGTCGCCCCGGGTCGACAGGAGTCTGTCGATCATCGTGGTGACCCGGGCCTCGGCGGCCGCGATCGCGGCGGCCGGCACCTCCCCGACCGGACCGCGGGCGAGATAGTCGCCGAGGGTGGCGGGCAGGACGAAATACCCGTCGGCCAGGCCCTGCATGAGCGCCGAGGCCCCGAGCCGGTTGGCGCCGTGGTCGGAGAAATTGGCCTCCCCGATCACGAACAGTCCCGGAATGGTGGATTGCAGGTCGTAGTCCACCCACAACCCACCCATGGTGTAGTGCACGGCGGGGTAGATGCGCATGGGCATCTCGTACGGGTTCTCGCCCGTGATCCGCTCGTACATCGTGAAAAGGTTGCCGTACTTGGCTTTCACCGCATCGACGCCGAGCCGCCCGATGGCGTCGCCGAAATCGAGATAGACGCCGAGCCCGCCCGGCCCGACCCCGCGCCCTTCGTCGCAGACGTTCTTGGCCGCGCGGGAGGCGATGTCGCGCGGCACCAGATTGCCGAACGCCGGATAGATGCGTTCCAGGTAGTAGTCGCGCTCGTCCTCCGGCACATCGGCGGGCTTGCGATGGTCCCCAACGTTTTTGGGCACCCACACCCGGCCGTCGTTGCGCAGCGACTCCGACATGAGCGTCAGCTTCGACTGATGCTCACCCGACACCGGGATACAGGTCGGATGGATCTGTGTGAAGCAGGGATTGGCGAAGTACGCGCCGTGCTTGTGCGCCCGCCACGAGGCCGTGACATTCGAGCCCATGGCATTGGTCGACAGGAAGTAGACGTTGCCGTACCCGCCGGAGGCCAGCACCACCGCGTCGGCCGTGTAGGACCGGATCGCCCCGGTGACCAGGTCGCGCACGACCACGCCCCGCGCCACTCCCTCCACCATGATCAGATCGAGCATCTCGTGCCGCGCATGCAGTTCCACGGTGCCCGCGTCGACCTGCCGCAGCAGCGCCTGATACGCGCCGAGCAGCAGCTGCTGCCCCGTCTGCCCGCGGGCGTAGAAGGTGCGCGAGACCTGGGCGCCGCCGAAGGACCGATTGTCGAGCAGGCCGCCGTACTCCCGAGCGAACGGAACACCCTGCGCCACACACTGATCGATGATCTGCGTCGAGATCTCCGCCAGCCGGTGCACATTCGACTCACGGGACCGGTAGTCGCCGCCCTTGACCGTGTCGTAGAACAGCCGGTGCACGCTGTCGCCGTCATTGCGGTAGTTCTTGGCGGCATTGATCCCGCCCTGCGCCGCGATCGAGTGGGCCCGGCGCGGCGAGTCCTGGAAACAGAACTGGATCACGCGATAGCCCTGCTCCCCCAGCGTGGCGCCCGCCGAGCCGCCGGCCAGGCCGGTACCGATGACGATGATCGTCTTCTTGCGCTTGTTCGCCGGATTGACCAGCTTGGCCTCGAACTTGCGGGTGGTCCAGCGCTCGGCGATCGGCCCGCCCGGCGCCCTGGTGTCGGCGATCGGCTCGCCGACGCGGAAAAGACTGTCATTCATGGCTATTTCACCCATCCGAAGGAGACGGCGATCGGGATGGCCAGGAAACCGGCGACCAGCAGGGTCGAGACGGCGGCCGCGAGCAGGTCGTAGCCGCGAGCCCCGGCCAGACCCAGGGTCCGGGCGGCACTGCGGATTCCGTGCCGCAGGTGCAGACCCACCATGACCACGGCGACGACGTAGAAGAGCGTGACGTACCAGTGGGACGGCGCGAAATCGGCGACGACCTTCTCATAGGGAGTCGCGGTGTGGCCCACGGGATTCACCGCGCCGAAGGTCAGATCGAGCAGATGCCAGACCAGATACAGCGCGATGATCACCCCACCCCACCGCATGGTGTGAACGGCATAACCGTGCGCATGCGACTTCTTTCTCGCCGCGTACCCGACCGGCCTGGCGCGGCGCGCGGTCCGGGCGAGCGAGATCGCCGACCACATGTGCAGGATCACGCTTACACCGAGCACGACCTCCGCGACCGACAACAGCCCCCGCCGGGGTACCGCGGGCTCGCCAACCGTGCGCAGCCACTCGGCGTAGTGGTTGAAATCGGACGCCCCCAGGAACACTTTGAGATTCCCGGCCATGTGGGCGATGAGGAAGAGCACCAGAATGCCCCCGGTCACCGCCATCACAGCCTTCTTGCCCACCGTCGTCCGGTAGAGCTCAGATATTACGACAGCCACCAGCGGAAACTACGTCCGGCCCGCGCACCCGGTCCAAGTCCGCAATGATCTGGTCTCCATAACCGTGGTCTATGCACCGAGCTGCGCCCGGAATTACTACTGCGAGTAGTGAATTCGGTCGTGAAGGATGTCACACGGCGACGCCGCACCCGAACGGCATGCTCACTGACCGATTGCTCCCGTTGCTCGTCATCCCTGGCGAACAGGATGGCGATGGTGTGCAGGTCATCATCGCCCAGCCCGCCGATCCAGTTGTCGCGGTGATTGCGGGCGGTGAATGATCGGACCGTCGACATCGGGTCCTACGAATCCTTCGTATCGGGTGCTACGAATTCCTTTGTGAGGTGCCCGCCCAGTGCGGGTGCTTCGGGGCGTGATCGCCTTTCTGGAAGTTCACGTCGACCCTTGCGGGCGTACGCGCGTTTCCGGCCCGCAGCGGTTTCGCAGGTGACCACATCGGGACACGGTTCGGATGAGGAGCTGAGGGAATGCGCATTGTGGTTGATCTGAATCGGTGTCAGGGGTATGCACAGTGTGTTCCGCTGGCGCCGGATGTGCTCGAACTGCTGGGTGAGGAGGCGCTGGCGTATGACCCCAACCCAGATGACGCGCAGCGCCAACGCGTCTTGCGGGCGGCGGCGGCGTGCCCGGTCCAGGCGATCGTCGTGGAGACCTATACCCCTGACGGGCCGGAGCCTGTTACCCCCGACGGGCCGGAGCCTGTGGCATGAGCACCGCGTCGCTGGCCGCGGACCTGGTCAGGACGTTTCGGGCCGAGGGCCGGATCGTGATCGTGGGGGCGTCGCTGGCCGGGCTACGCGCCGCGGAGGCTCTGCGGGACAAGGGCTTCCGCGGGCCTTTGACCCTGGTCGGTGACGAGTCGCACGAACCGTACGACCGTCCGCCGTTGTCCAAGCAGGTCCTCAAGGGCTGGGTTCGCGCCGATCACACCAAGCTTCCCCGCATGCGAGCCATCGACGCGGAGTGGCGGCTGGGTGTGGCCGCGACCGGATTGGACCGGGTGAACAAACAGGTTCTGCTGGCCACCGGAGACGCGGTGCCCTACGACCGGCTGCTCATCGCCACCGGCGCTCGGGCACGGCCGTGGTTCAACCCGGCCGAGGGCGCCCTGCAGGGGGTGTTCACGCTGCGCACTTGCGAAGACGCGACTCAGTTACAGGCGGCACTGCGGGCGGGCCCGAAACGGGTTCTCGTCGTCGGTTCGGGGTTTGTCGGCTCCGAGATGGCTTCGGTGTGCTGCGAGCTGGGGTTGCCGGTGACTGTCGCCGAGCGCGGAGGCGGGCCGCTGGTGGGACCGCTGGGCGGGGTGATCGGCGACATCGCCGCCCGGATGCAGCGCGGCGCCGGAGTCGACCTGCGCACCGGCGTGTCGGTGGAATCCCTCGACGGCGATGCCGGCGGGCATGTGCGCCGGGCCCGACTGTCGGATGGGACCACACTCGATGTCGATGTGGTGGTGGCGTCGCTGGGGTCGATCCGCAACGTCGAGTGGCTGGCAGGTGCCGGGCTGGCCGCCGGTTTCTGGGGAGTCGGTTGCGATGCGGGCTGTCGCGCGTTCGACATCAACGGGGTGGTGACCGACAACATTTTCGTGGCCGGGGACGTCGCGCGTCAGCCACACGTGCTGTACGGGTATCAGTTCATCTCGATGGAGCACTGGGACAACGCCGTGTGCGGGGCGCAGGTCGCCGCGAACAACATGATCAGCCTGGAGACCGAGCGGCGACCGCATTTGCCGCTGCCGTCGTTCTGGTCGGGTCAATTCGGGGTGAACATCAAGGGTGTGGGGGTGTGCTCGTTCGGCGATGAGATCGTGTTCACCCAGGGGTCTCCCGAGGATTATCGCTTCGCCGCAGCTTACGGCCGCCGCGGCCGCATCGTCGGGGCGGTGACGTTCGATCATGGCAAGTGGCTGCCGTACTACGCGGCGATGATCGAGCGCTCGGCACCGTTCCCACCACCGCCGCCGGGCTATGACCGAGCCCCCGACCCGGCACCGATGCCGGCCCGCTTCCCTGACCCGCGAGTGCCGACCGAGATTCCCGATGTGGTGCTGACCGGTCACGACCCCACCTCACGGGGCGCCGAGTTCCACTGACCAAGGGAGCCAGCATGACTGCAGCGATGGCCTGGGCGGAAGCGATGAAGTACGAACACCGCGCCGACCCGTACCCGTTCTTCGATCAACTGCGCCAGACCCCCGTGGCGCGAGTGGCGGACAACCTGTACGTGGTGACCGGCTACCAGGAACTGCTGACGCTGGCGCATGACCCCCGGGTCAGCTCCGATATCAGCCGCAGCCCCCTGGGAGCCGCCCTGACGTCGGGCGCCGACCCTGAGCCCGGCGCCGAGGACATGCAGGCCTACGGCCGCCGGCCGAGCATCATCGTCTCCGATCCCCCCGGGCACGATCGGGCGCGCCGGCAGGTGATGCGCCACTTCAACTCACCGCATTCACCCGATGTCATTCCCGGCATGGAGCCCGACATCGTGCGACTGTGCAACCAACTGCTCGACGGCATCGAGGCCGACGGCAGGACCAGGCTGGATGTGGTCGACGATTACGCCTACCCGGTACCGGTGATGGTGATCTGCAAGATCCTCGGGGTCCCGCTCGCAGACGAGCCCATGTTCCATGCCTGGATCCACGACATGTTGACCGGCATGGATCTGGGCCCGGAGGCGGCCACCGAGCAGGGCAAGGCCCGCGCCGAGAAGTCCCGTGCCAGCCGTGACGCACTCATGCGCTATCTGGCCGGCTTGATCGAGCAGCTCCAGCGAGAGCCCGGGCAGGGCTTGTTGTCCAAACTGATTCATGACGGCGGCCCCGATGGTCCGATGCCTGCCGAGCAAGTGTTGTCGAATGCTCTGCTGCTGCTTGTCGCCGGTCATGACTCGACGGTCAACACCATCTCCAACTGTGTGATGACGCTGTTGCGCAACCCCGGGTCCTATGACCACCTACGCAGCCGGCCGGAGCTGGTCCCACGCGCGATCGAAGAGGTCCAACGCCTGCAGGCGGCGGTGCAGTTCTTCCCCAGTCGCAGCACAACCGCCGATATCGACATCGCCGGCACCGTCATCCCACAGGGGGCCGCGGTGTACTTGGTCTACGCCGCCGCCAACCGCGACCCGAACCGCTTTGCCAACCCGAACCGCTTCGATGTCCACCGCCCCGACAACGAGCATTTCGGCTGGGGCAGCGGCATCCACACCTGCCTGGGCGGTCCGCTCGCACGACTGGAAGTCAACCTGGCGCTGGAAACCTTCCTACGCCGCGTCGCCACACCCCGCCTGGTCGTCGATCCGCCACCCTATCGGCGAAGCCAAATCTTCCGCGGCCCACGACACCTGCTCATCGACTTCGACCACATCACCGACTGAGCAGGACACGACATCAGCATCCTCACTCGTCGGGAGTCACTTGCGCGCGTCGGCGCGGTTCACAACTGCGAGTGGTGAATTCGGGTGTGAAGGTTGCCGCGCGGGGGACGCCGCACCCTGGATGTGATCATCCCCTCGGGAATCGGAATGCCGCGGTTCATAGTCCTAGGCTATCGACTGTGCAGTTGCAGCAGTTGTCGTACTTCCTGGCTGTGGCGCAGGCCAGGCACTTCACCAGGGCCGCTGATGCGCTGGGCGTCGCCCAGCCCTCGCTGTCCAAGCAGATTCGAACGCTGGAAGCGGAGCTCGGGGCTTCGCTGTTCAGCCGCGCGCGGGGCAATATCGCGCTGACTCCGGCGGGTGAGGCGTTGTTGCCGTTGGCTACCCGGATTCTGGCCGATGTGGATACTGCGCGGCTGGAGGTGCAGGAGCTGGCGGGGCTGCGGCGCGGGCGGGTTCGGCTCGGGGCGACGCCGTCGCTGTGTTCGGGGCTGCTGGCCGATGCGCTGCGGCGGTATCACGACGCGTATCCGGGGATCAGGCTGCTGGTGGAGGAGGGCGGGTCGCGGGATCTGGTGCGGCAATTGACCAGGGGCGCACTCGATTCGGCGCTGGTGATCCTGCCGCTGGGCGAGGACACTCCGCTGGCCACCACGCCGATCCTGCGCGAGGATCTGGTGGTCACCGCCAGGGTCGACGACAGTTCGCTGCCCCGGCGTGCGCACCTGCGCATCACGGATCTGCGGGATCGGCCGCTGGTGATGTTCCGGCCGGGCTACGACCTGCGGGAGGCGACGATCGGGGCCTGCCGGGAGGCGGGGTTCGAACCCCGCTTCGCGGTCGAGGGTGGCGAGATGGATGCCGTGCTGCGGTTCGTGGAGGTGGGGCTCGGGATCGCGGTCGTCCCTAGCACGGTGCTGGCCGGACGGCCCGGGCTGCGCGGGATTCCGCTGTCGGGCGACGGCGGGCGCGAGTCCCACGGGCTGCACCGCACGGTCGCGCTCGCCCATCGCAAGGACGTCACACCCACGCACGCCGCCGGGGCATTCCGGGCGACGCTGGAGAGTTTCATCCGGGAGGCTGCCGCGAGCGGCGGCCTCCCGGCGGGGGTCCGCTCGCTGCTGCCGGAGACGTCAGCGGCCGGGACCTGAGGTAGCGACCGGGACCAGATGCCTAGGCGACGACCAGAACCTCGCGGAGCCGCTGGAGCTCGGACTCCGAAAGTCCGTTGGCGAGTAGCCAGTTGGCGGCCCCGCCGTGCTCGGCATGCAGGTTCTTCAGGAACCCGAGCATGACCTCCGGGGAGACGGCCAGGATGCCCGTATTGGTCTGCGGCAGCCCCTCGTAGGACGGGAGCGCGTCGAGACGGTCGCGGACCTTCTGAATGCGCTCGTTGGTGAGGGCGTAGTCGTGGGCGATCGCCTCGGCGGGGACCCCGACCGCGTCCAGCAGCACCGCGGCGAGCACGCCGGTGCGGTCTTTGCCTGCGGCGCAATGGAACAGCACCGAGTGGCGATCCGGATCGATGATGAGGCGAACCGCCTCGACGATGTGCTCACCACTGCCGCCGAGCAGCTGACCGTACAGCTCGGTGAGGTCGACTCGGGTCTTGTCGGGGACCAGATCCCGTGCGGCCAGGGAGGATTGCGGCGACTTGCGGATCGGCAGGTTGGCGATGCGCAGGCCGGAGTCGGCGATCAGCCCGTAGCCCTCGCGCTCCACCTCGTCCGGCAGCCGCAGGTCGATGACCGTGCGCAGGCCCAGCTTCTCGACCAGGTGGGACAGGTCGTCGCAGGTGGCCTGCTGCAGGGTGGAGGAGCGCAGGACGACGCCGAAACGCGTGGTGCCGCCGCCGGTTACGGGGAGCCCGCCCAGGTCGCGCACATTGTCGATCTGGGCGAAGTCGATCCAGCGGGCGGGCATGGAATCAGTGGTCATGACGGGCTCAGTGGGCACGGCCGGCCGCCGCCTCTTCCGCGCGGGTCAGGCCGCACAGGCCGATCAGGTCTTCGTGCAGCTCGAACCAGACGGTGTGGTAGCTGTCCATGATGGGCCGGGCCACGTAGGTGTGGTCGCCCTCGGCGATGCGCTCGACGGCGCGGTCGAGGCGGTCCAGGTAGCGGGACAGACGCGGGGCGAGCCCGCCCAGG
The DNA here is from genome assembly GCF_044766925.1 of Nocardia sp. NPDC101769. Classification (NCBI taxonomy): domain Bacteria; kingdom Bacillati; phylum Actinomycetota; class Actinomycetes; order Mycobacteriales; family Nocardiaceae; genus Nocardia; species Nocardia sp. NPDC101769. The sequence goes on from NZ_JBIWMX010000007.1 coordinate 14,079, forward strand.
CGGCCGATGAGCGGGCGCAGGCGCTGGTGAGTCGCGTCGAGCCGGCCCAGCACCGAGGCGTCGTACTCGGCGTCGGCGTGATCGTTGACCGTGGCCGGGTCCCTCATCTGCCAGTCGGTGATGATGACCTTGAGGTCCCCGTTGAAGGCGCAGAACTCGTCGTAGGCGGCGGTCATGGCGGCTGCGTCGACGGTCTCGCGTTCCTCGGCCAGCAGCTGCTCCAGGCGCGGGCGGCCCTCGGGGGCGATGCGGAAACCGGCCGGGGTGGTGGCGCAGTAGCCCGCGGTCACCAAACCCTCGCAGCAGGAGGCGATCTCGGCGGCGTCGGCGAACAGGCTGGCGGCCAGATTGTCGGCGTTCACCCGGCCCTTGATGCCGACCAGCCGCAGCACGGCCAGCTCGGTGACGGGAGCGTTCACGGAAACCTCTTCCTGCTCGGCGTTCTCGGTTACGGCCTCGGCGTCTTCCGATGCGACAGACCGGTTTTCGAGGCGGTCGGCGAGCTGCTCGCCGGCCACGCCCGCCCACTGGGCGAGCTGACGCACATCGTCGAGGACGGCCTGCTCGACCGGCTTGGCGACGACCTCGCCGGGCAGCACCAGGCCGGCCCCGCCGTCGACGGTGACGGACTTGCCGGTCAGCGCGGCGACCACGCCGGGCCCGCAGCCGACCACGCACGGGCGACCGAGTTCCCGGCTGACCAGCGCGGCATGCGAAGTGGTGCCGCCCAGTTCGGTGACGATCGCCCGCGCGGCGATCATGCCGTGCAGATCGTCGGGGCTGGTGGTGGGGCGCACCAGGATGACATCCTCGCCGGCCTCGGCGCGCGCCTCGGCCTCGTCGGGATCGGTCACGACGACGCCGGAAGCCAGTCCGGGACAGGCGGATTCGCCGCGGGCGAGAGGCTCCTGACCGCCGGTGTCGCCGGAGGCGGGGCGCAGCACCTCGCGCACCTGGTCGGCGGTGATCCGGTGCAGGGCCTCGTCGGCGCTGATCAGCCCCTCCTCGACCATGGCGACCGCGGTGCGCACCGCGGCCCGCGCCGAGCGCTTGGCCGGGCGCGACTGCAGCAGCCAGAGCGTGCCGGCTTCGACGGTGAACTCCACGTCCTGCAGATCGCGGCCGTCGCGTTCGAGCAGCTGGGCGGCGGCGATCAGACGCTCGTGCACCGCGGGCTGGGTGGCGGCCAGCTCGTCGAGCGGGCGCGGGGTCAGGCGGCCGGACACCACGTCCTCGCCCTGCCCGCCGACCAGCCACTCGCCGTACACAGGACCGTCGCCGGTATTGGGGTTGCGGCTGAAAAGCACACCGGTGCCGGACAATTCGTCGAGGTTGCCGAACACCATGGCCTGCACGGTGACCGCGGTGCCCAGAGTATCGGGTACGCCGCGGTTGGCGCGATAGGTCTTGGCGCGCGCGGAATCCCAGGACCGGAATACGGCCTCGATCGCACCACGCAGCTGGTCCCACGGATCGGCCGGAACCTCGCCGTTCGCGTCACCGAGCACGGTCTCGCGGTACTGGTGCACGAAGCGCTGCCGGGTGTCCTGCGCGTAGGTCGGATTGCTGGTCTCCACGGCCAGCGCCTGCTGCACCGCGTCGGTCATGCCGAGGTTCAGGACGGTGTCCATCATGCCGGGCATGGAGATGGCCGCACCCGAACGCACCGACACCAGCAGCGGGCGCTCCGCCGACCCGAAGTGACGGCCGGTGCCGCGCTCGATCATGGCGATGCCGTCGAGCACCTGTGTCCAGATCTCATCGGCGATGGCGCCGCGCCGCGTGTAGTCGGCCCAGCCGTCGGTGGTGATGACGAACGCGGGCGGCACCGGCAGGCCGAGGGCCCGCATGTGGTCGATGCTCCACGCCTTGCCGCCGATCTTCTCTCGCGACAGTCCGCACGCGCCGTCGAGTTCGACAACGGTCGCGCCCGCCGCAAGGTCCAGACGCTGCGCAAGCTCCGTTCCGGCCGTCATGTCACTCCTTCGAGGTCCTGGATTCATTCGCACTCCAGCGCTCCGCCGCTGCTCGAGCGGCCTGCCGGGCAATATCCATCCCGTCCCCCTACGGGACCACTTCAACGAGCGTGCCGGGTGAGCGCGCCCACACCCAACTCCCATCCCGATCAGCGGAATGAAAGGACCGACACTCACAGCCGCCCCCGTTGCCCAACGCGACAACCGATCTCGCGCCGACCGGGGCAACTCCCCGGGGACCCCCAAAATCGGTGGCGCCTCCGACCGCCGGCACGCGTGCGAAATCGGCGACGGCTCCCGAGCCGTGTGCTGGAGGCGCGGAGAGGCGGTACGGGTGGCACGCCCGGTCAGCGGGATGGCACTTCGAAAATGCGCTACGCGGACTGCGGGTTGGGGCAGGATGGGCGGATGGATCGGCGGCACTCGGGCGGCAGCTCCGCGGCCGGGCCCGTGACGACCATTCCGGCGCTGGTGGCGGACCGGGCGCGGCGCTATCCGGAGGCGGTGGCCATTGCCGGGCCGGCGGGGCGGCTGACATTCGCCGAACTCGCCGAGGACGTCGCCGCGGTGACCCGGGCGGCGATGGCGTCGGGGCTCGAACCCGGTGACCGGGTTGGCATGTGGGCCCCCAACAGCGTGCGCTGGATCGTGACCGCTCTCGGAATGCTCGGCGCGGGCGCGACTCTGGTGCCGATCAGCACCCGGCTGCGCGGCGCGGAGACCGCGGATGTACTGGCCCGCAGCCACGCCAGGGCGGTGTGCACGGTCCAGGAGTTCCTGGGCGCGGACTATCCGGCCATGCTGGCCGAATCCGCCCGTCCGCTACCGGATCTGGAACATGTCATCCTGCTCGACGACGCCCGCGGCGAGAGCGCGGCGAACTGGGACATCAGCTCCTGGGCGGGATTCCTGGCCCCCGGCACCGTGATCGAGCCGCAGTCCGCGGTCGAGCGCACCGCCCAGGTGGATCCGGAGTCGGTGTCCGACATCCTTTTCACCTCCGGCACCACCGGCGCGCCCAAGGGTGTGCTCGCCACGCACCGGCAGACCCTCGAGGTGTTCGCGCAATGGGCCGACGCGGTGACACTGCGCCCGCGCGACCGGTATCTGCTGGTGAACCCGTTCTCGCACACCTTCGGGTACAAGGCCGGCATCCTCGCCTGCCTGCTGCGCACCGCCACCATGGTCCCGATGGAGCGCTTCGACACCGCCCGGGCGCTGCAGCTCATCGAGAGCGAGCGGATCACCGTGCTGGCCGGGCCGCCAACGCTTTTCACCGACCTGCTGGCCGCCGATCGCGACCACTACGTGCTGGGCTCGCTGCGCCTGGCCGGGACCGGCGGCGCGACCATCCCCACCGAACTGGTGCGGCGCATTCGCGAGGATCTGCGCGTCCCCTACGTCTTCACCGCCTACGGCCTCACCGAATCCATCGGCGTCGTCTCCATCTGCCCGCCTGACGCTCCGACCGAACTGGTGGCGGGCACGGCCGGAAAGAGCCTGTCCGGCAGTGAGATCCGCATCCTCGACCGCGACGGCACACCGGTGGCACCGGGCGAACCCGGCGAGATCACCGTCAAGGGCCCGAATGTCATGCTCGGCTACCTCGACGACCCCGAGGCCACCGCCGCCGCGGTCGACGCGGACGGCTACCTGCACACCGGCGATGTGGGCACCCTCGACCACGACGGCTACCTGCGCATCACCGACCGCCTCAAGGACATGTTCATCGTCGGCGGCTTCAACGCGTATCCGGCCGAGATCGAGCGAGTCCTGTTGCAGCATCCGGATATTCGCGATGTCGCGGTGATCGGCATCCCCGACGACCGGCTCGGCGAGGTCGGCCGCGCCGTCGTGGTGCCCGCCGACGGGGCCGCGACCGATCCGGCCGCCCTCATCGAGTGGTCGCGCTCACGCCTGGCCGGCTACAAGGTGCCGCGGGAGATCGTCTTCGCCGACGACCTCCCGCGCAATGCCGGCGGCAAGGTGCTCAAACAGCAGCTGCGCGACCCCGGCTGATCAGTTCGGCAGCACCGCTCGCTCAATTCCCCAGCACCGGGCCGTCGGCCCAGCGGTACAGGTGCGCGATCGCCGGTTCCACGATGGAATCCGGGATCTCGCCGTCGAACCAGCGATCCACGTGCGTCCAGTGATACGGATGCAGCAGGTAGTCACCATTGAGCCCGTCCGGGTCGGCGAACTCCTGCTCCCACACATGGGTCCAGCGACCGTGGCCCGGCACCCGGCTCAGCGACCAGGACCGGATGGCCGAGATGTGCGCGGGCATGGCCATCAGATCGGATTCGAAGCGCGCCACCGTATCCGGAGCCGTGCCGGGCCGCACCGTGAGCAGCAGGGTGCGCTTGATGCGACGCGACGAATCCAGCCGCACCAGGCGGGCATTCACCGGGGCCAGCGGCACCACATCGGCGGCGGCGGGCAGGCCGGGCAGGACCGTCGCGGGCGCCGAGTCGGCGGCCAGGTCCCAGACCGCGCCGAGTCCGCCCGTACTGCCGGGCAGATCGACACCGGCCGAACAGTGTGTGACCCCGGGTGTCGCGGTCGCCACCGTGGCCTGCGCGGCGAGCTGCCCGTCCGCGTCGTCTCCGGCGGGCGGGGCGGTGAGAATCACCCAGCGGCTCATGATAGTTCCTCCTGTACCGCCAGGACGTGCCGCTCCCGCGTCAGCGCGACGGCGTCGGTGTCCGACCAGAAGGCCGAGACGGCGGGATCTGCGCCGGCCGCACCCCGCATGCCGTAGAAGTCGTAGATGCCCTGTAGTTCCCAGATGATCTGCACGGCAATCGAATCCGCGCCGGTGTGCTCGCGCAGCACCTGGGGCGATCGCAGTCCGCGGGCGGTGGCCCCGGGCAGATAGTCGCTGCGCCAGCGGGTCAGCCAGTCCTCGGCGCGGTCTGCGGGCAGGACGATGCGGTCGACAACGCGGACAGCCGTCGCGGGGTTCACAGCTTCGCCTCCACCTCGTTGCGATACCGATCCGTATAGGCCGCAAGGTTTTCCACGCCGTTGAGCAGGGACTCCGGGCCGAACATGGGCGGGGTCAGCACGACGCGGCTCGCACCCGCCGCGACGTAGGGGCGCACGTAGCCGGGGTCGAACTCGCGCGTGAAATCGAAGGAGCCCGGCCAGATGGTCATCTCGACCGCGTCCTCGGCACGTCCTGCCTCCCGCGACAATTCCCGAATCCGATCCGCGCCGCGCGCGAAATCCTCCGACGAGATGGTGTACGGGAACCAGCCGTCCCCGACCCGGGCCGCGCGCCGCACCGCCGGAGCGCTGTTGCCGCCCAGCACGATCGGGATCGACCGTTCGGGCTGCGGCAGGCAGAACTGCTTCTCGAACGACACATGCTTGCCCTGATAGGCGGCCGGGGACTCCGTCCACAGCGCCCGCATGGCCCCGATGCAGTCGTCCAGACGTCCACCGCGATCCTCGAACGGCACCCCGATCGCCGCGTATTCCTCTTTCTGCCAGCCGATTCCGAGCCCGAGCAGCAACCGCCCGCCCGACTGCCGATCGATGGTGGCCGCCCGCTTCGCCAGCACCACCGGGCTGTGCAGCGGCGCCACCACCATGGCGGTGCCCAGCTTCAGGGTGCTCGACGCCGCCGCCACGAACGCCAGCGTCTCCAACGGGTCCGTCATCGGCACCCCGAGATCCCCGCCCGGCATCCGCCCATCGGGCGAATACGGATACAGCGGCTCGTAATCCTGTGCCACCACAACGTGTTCCACGGTCCAGATCGACTCCAGCCCGCATTCCTCCGCCGCCGCCGCGAACTCCCGCAGAAATCCGCCCGAGGTCACCAGACCCTCGAGATATGGCATGAGCATGCCGATGCGCATCGGCCGCCTCCGTCCTTCCGGGTACGACCCGCCACTGGGCCACCCCTCGATCGTGGCGTGTTAGCGGGGTCACAAATCAGCCCGGTCCCGGTCACCGAGACCCACGAAATTCCAGGTCAGAGCGGTCAATTCACGCAACGGCAGCTGGCCCTGCACCATACGGTGCAGGGCTGCAGCGGACAAGGGCACCACTCACCATCCCTCGGTCCGTGCGCCGGGGCGGAAAGCGCCGGCGCACGGGAGCTCCGGGAGTGGGTCAGATTTCCTTGCGCATCTGGGCGGTGAGGGGCTTCATGTAGCCCGAGCCGAGCAGGCGGCGCATGATGTTCATGGCCTTGGCATCCTTGCCGATCAGGATGAGCGGCTTGTTCTTCCGGATGCCGTTGACGATGGTCCTGGCGCAGTCCTCGGGGCTGGTCTGGGCCAGCCGGTCGAAGTTGGCGGCCAGGTCGTCGCGGTCGCGAGTGGCGGCGGCGCGAGCCTTCCAGGCGATCTCGGTCTTGATCATGCCGGGGTGGATGCTGGAGACGCCCACGTTGTAGCCGGCGATGATCATCTCCTGGCGCAGGGCGTCGCTGATGGCGTGCATGGCGTACTTGGAGGAGCTGTAGCCGCCCTGGCTGGGGCAGGCCACCAGGCCGAACATGCTGGAGACATTGGCGATGTGCCCGTCACCGGAGGCGATCACGTGCGGCAGGAACGCCTTGACGCCGTGCAGAGTGCCCCAGTAGTTGATGCCGAAGATCCACTCCAGGTCTTCCCAGGAGACTTCCTCGATATTGGCGGTCAGTGAGACGCCCGCATTGTTGATGACGACATTGACCTTGCCGAAATCCGCGACCACCTCATCGGCGTGCGCGTATACGGCCGCCCGATCGGTCACATCCAGCTTGTAGGCGCGGGCCTTGGCGCCCTCCTTCTCGCACAGCGCCACGGTCTCCGCGACATTGTCGAGATTGCGGCCGGACAGGGCCAGCTGCGCCCCGTTCCGGGCCAGCTCCAGGGCCAGCGCCCGGCCGATGCCCGCTCCCGCACCGGTGATTACGGCGACTTTGCCGTGGAAGTCCTTCATGGGTGTTTCCTTGTCTCGCAGCGGAGTTGTTACTGGGTGGTGAAGCCGCCGTCGGCGATGAATTCGGCGCCGGTGCTGTAGGAGGAGTCGTCGGAGATGAGGAACAGCACCATGTTGGCGAGTTCCTCGGGGGTGGCCGGGCGGGCGATGGGCTGATTGGCCGCGATGTTCGCCGACCGCTCGGAGCCCGCGACCATCTCGGTCGCCACGATGCCCGGGTGCACGGAGTTGACGCGGACATTGTCGGCGGCGAATTCCTGTGCGGCCGTTTTGGTCATGCCGCGCACGGCCCACTTGGAGGCCACGTAACCCAGGATGTTGGAGTAGCCGATCAGGCCACCGGTCGAGGAGATGTTCACGATGGAACCCACCTCGGCCCGGCGCATGGAGCCGATCACGGCCTTCATACCCAGGAACACCCCGACCTGGTTGACGTCGATCACCTTGCGGTAGTCGGCCTCCGAGAGCTTCTCGATCGGGTCGACGTGCACGATGCCCGCATTGTTGACCAGGCCCGAGACCGGGCCGAACGCGGCCTCGGTCTGCGCGACCACATCGTTCCAGGCCGCCTCGTCGGTCACGTCGAGCGGGAAGAACCGTGCGGCGTCACCGATTTCGGCCGCGACGGCCTGCCCGGCCTCGGTGAGCACGTCGGTGATCACCACCTTCGCGCCCTCGGCCGCGAGCTTGCGGGCGAAGGCCGCCCCCATGCCGCGCGCACCGCCGGTGACGACGACGACCTTCGAATCAACTCGTCCCATGTCAGTTCTCCTGTGCCGCTTCGGACTCCGCTTCGGCCAGGTGGTTGGCCGCGATGTAGCCGAACACCATGGCGGGTCCGATGGTGGCGCCCGCGCCGGCGTAGTCGTTGCCCATGACGGCGGCGGAGTTGTTGCCCGCCGCGTACAGGCCGTGGATGACCTCGCCCTGGTCGTTCAGCACCCGGGCGTGCTCGTCGGTGACCAGGCCGCCCTTGGTGCCCAGGTCGCCCGGCACCATCTCGACCGCGTAGAACGGGCCGCGCTCGAGCGGGGCCAGGGTCGGGTTGGGCTTGACGGTCGGGTCGCCGTAGTAGCGGTCGTAGGCCGAGTCGCCGCGCAGGAAGTCCTCGTCACGGCCCTTGCGGGCGAAAACGTTGAAGCGCTCGACGGTGGCCGCCAGCTTGTTCGCCGGGATGCCCAGCTTGTCCGCCAGCTCGGCCAGGGTGTCGGCCTGCTTGATGATTCCCGCGTCGAAGTACTTCTGGGGCAGCGGCCGCTTGGGGAAGTTGCCCAGGAACAGGTACCGGTCGCGGAAGTTCTGGTCGAAGATGAAGTGCGCCGGAATACTGCCCGGCACCTTCTTCTCCTCCTCGTACATGGTGTGCACGACGTTCACGTACGGCGCGGACTCGTTGACGAAGCGCTCGCCCTTGGCATTGACCACGATCGCGCCCGGCTGCGAGCGCTCGGCCAGCATGAAGAACGGCGGGCCGTCGGGGTTGCGCACGGACGGACCCCACCAGGCGTCGTCCATGAGATCCACTGCGGCGCCGGCCTTCTGGCCCGCCACGATGCCCTCGCCGACATTCTCGGTCGCGCCGACGGTCCAGCCGGTGTTCTGCGGCCCGTCGATGTACTGCTTGCGCATCTCCAGGTTGTGCTCGAAGCCGCCCGCCGCCAGCACCACGCCGCGGCGCGCCTTGATGGTGACCGGACGGCCCTCGTGCTCGGCGCGAATGCCGACCACGGCGTCGCCCTCGACGATCAGGTCGGTGAGCGGGGTGTTCAGCCACACCGGCACGCCCGCGTCGCGCAGCGACAGCCACAGCCGGGCTGCCAGGGCCTTACCCAGGCTGAGCGGCTTGGCGCCCTTGATCAGGTTGAGCGCGGTCTGCGCGCCGACCTTCATGGCGGTCTTCTTGCCGGTCCAGGTGCGCGCGATCATGTTCAGGTCGTGGAAGTCCTTGACCGTGATGGCGATGCCCTTGGGTGCGGACATGGTCGGCTGGTTGATCTTGTGCAAATCCCCGCCGAGCAGGCGGCCGTCGATCGGCTTGGGCTCGATGCTGCGGCCCTGCGCCAGACCGCCCGGGAACTCCGGGTGGTAGTCGGAGTAGCCGCGGTCGTAGGCGAAGTCCCAGTGCTTGGAGCGAGCGCCGATGTAGCGGAACATCTCCGGGCCCTGCTCCAGGAACGCGCGCTGCTTGGCCTCCGGAACCCGGTCGCCGACAACCGCTTTCAGGTAGGTGCGGGCCAGCTCGGGGCTGTCCGGCACGCCCGCGGCCTGCAGCACCGGGTTGTTGGGCACCCAGATGCCGCCGCCGGAGCGCGCGGTGGACCCGCCGAACAGGCGACTCTTCTCGATGAGGGTCACCGACAGGCCCCGGTAGGCGGCGGTCAGCGCGGCGGTCATGCCCGCCGCGCCGGAACCCACCACAACGACGTCGAATTCGAATTCCATGAATCTCGTTCCTTAGTAGCCGCAGCTGGTCAGCATGCCGCCGTCGACGACGAATTCGCCTCCGGTGCAATAGCTCGAGGCGTCCGAGGCCAGAAACAGCGCCACCTCGGAGACCTCGACCGGCTGACCCCAGCGCGGAATGGGCAATTCGGAGAAGAAGGTGTTGCCGTCCACCCCGGACGCGCCCGCGACGGACGCGGTCATGGGGGTGGCGATGCCACCGGGATGAATCGAGTTCACCCGGATACCCGAGTGCCCCAGTTCCCGGGCGGCGGACTTGGTGAGCCCGCGCAGCGCGAATTTGCTCGCGCTGTAAGCGGAGAGACCGGCCGCACCGACGAAGCCCTCGACCGAGGAGACGTTCACGATGGACCCGCCCCCGGCGGCGGTGAGCGCGGGCGCGGCCGTCTTGATGCCGAGGAAAGCGCCGGTGACGTTGATGTTCATGATGGTGTTGAACTCGTCCAGGCTCATCTCCACGATGCGCTTGAACCGCAGGATGCCGGCATTGTTGATGAGCACATCCAGCTTGCCGAACGTGGTGGTCGCCGCGGAAACCGCTGCCTGCCAGTCGCTTTCACTGGTGATGTCGTGGTGCACGTAGTGGACGGCGGCGCCGAGTTCCGCGGCCAGCGCCTTGCCCTCGTCGTCCAGCACATCACCGAACACGACCTTGGCGCCCTCGGCGACGAAGCGGCGCACGTGTTCCGCTCCCATGCCCCGGGCGCCACCCGTCACCAGCGCCACCTTGCCGTCCAGCTGTCCCACCGATTCCATCCCTTCCGCTGCTCGTCAACCGACGCTAAGTCCCGATGCGGAACCCCGGCACGATGTGGTCCCGGCCACTGAGACAGACCCATGACCTGAAGCTATGGGTGCAGTTGTATTCCGGTTAGGCATAAGCGCCCGGATGGGTGACGAAGCGTCGCGGCAAGGAGCCCCCGATGAAGTTCTCGATGATCTTCGAAGCGCAGATGACCGACCCCACCGCCGCGCACGAGGCCCAGGTCCTGCGCGATTGCGTCGAGCAGGCCGTGCTCGCGGATCAGGTCGGCTTCGACGCGGTGTGGGCGGTCGAGCATCACGGGCTCAAGTGGTACGCACACATGAGCGCGCCGGAGATCTTCCTGACCTGGGTGGCCGCCAAGACCTCGCGGGTGCGCATCGGGCACGGCGTGGTGTGCATGCCGTTCGGATTCAATCATCCGGTGCGCGCCGCCGAGCGCGCGGCCATGCTCGACGTGCTCTCCGGCGGCCGCCTGAACCTGGGGGCCGGCCGCGGTGCGACCGCAGTCGAAACCTCCATGTGCGGAGTCGATCCCGACCGCACCTATCAGGAGGTCGAGGAATCGCTGCGCATGATCGCGGCGGCCTGGCAGGACCCCGAGGGCGAGTTCGAGTACCACGGCGAGCTTTTGGACATCGACCCTCACCACCTGCTGCCGCGCCCGGTGCAGCGCCCGCATCCCCCGCTGTTCATGGCCTGCACCAAGAAGGACACCCTGAAGCTGGCCGCCGAGTACGGAATCGGCGCGCTGGTCCTGGGTTTCGCGGGCATCGCGGAGATCGCCGAACTGCGCGGCATCTACGACGAGGCCATCGCGGCCCGCACCGGCGAACGCTTCGTCTCCACCGTGGTCAACGATCATTTCGCGGCGTTGTGCCCGACCATCGTCCTCGACGATCGGGAGAAGGCGCAGCAGATCGGCGCACGCGGCCAGCGCTTCTTCGCCCAGTCCATCAAGTACTACTACGGCGCGGGCCCGGTCCCCGACGAGGCCGTGGACCCGGCCGTCGACGAGATCGCCAAGATGAAGCAGGTCGCCGACGAACACGTCGCCTACCTGCACGAGGCCAAGATTCCGGTGAAGACTGGATCCACCGCCATCTTCAATACCGAGCACGCCTACGGCACCGCCGACGACGCCATCGCCTACGTCGAACGACTACAGCAGGCCGGGGCCGACGAGATCCTGTGCCTGATCCAGATGGGCACCGTGCCCCAGGACGCGTGCCTGGAAACCATCCGCCAGTGGGGCGAGAAGGTCATCCCCCACTTCCGTAACCAATAGACGACCGACAAGTAGATGACACAGAAAGAAGTCGAAATGGCTGATCTGACAGGCAAAGTCGCACTTATCACCGGCGCCGCCCGCGGCCAGGGTGCGGCCGAGGCGCGACTGTTCGTGGAACGCGGCGCCAAGGTGGTCATCACCGACGTGCTCGAGACCGAGGGCAAGGAACTCGCCGAATCCCTCGGCGACGCCGCACGTTTCGTGCGCCACGACGTCACCGACGCCGAAAGCTGGGACGCCGCGGTCAAGGTCGCCGTGGACACCTTCGGCAAGCTGGACGTGCTGGTGAACAATGCGGCCATCTACATCATGAAACCGCTCACCGAGACCACCGCCGAAGAGCTGGAACGGATCCTGAAGGTCAACCTGGTCGGCGCCTTCCACGGCATCAAGGCCGTGCTGCCCGCCATGACCGCGGCCGGCGGCGGCTCCATCGTGAACATCTCCTCGCAGGCCGGGCTCGAGGGCCTGATGAACCACAGCGCCTACGGCTCCTCCAAGTGGGGCCTGCGCGGCCTGTCCAAGATCGCCGCCCTGGAGCTGGGCCCGGCCCAGATCCGGGTCAACTCCGTGCATCCCGGCCCCATCGCCACCCCGATGGTGCCCTACCTGACCACCGGCCCCGGCAGCTTCCCGACCCTGCCGCTGGAGCGCACCGGCCTGCCCGAGGAGGTCGCCGAACTGGTCGCCTTCCTCGCCTCCGACGCCTCCGCCTACGTCACCGGCGCCGAGGTGACCGTCGACGGCGGTCTCGCCGCGGGCAAGTTCATCCCGCGGAACATGCAGTAAGACAGCGCGATCCAGGAAGGCCCGCAATGACCCTGTCCCCCGAATGGCAGACCTTCGTCGACGCCGGCACCGCGGCGTTCCCGGCGCTGGGCACCGAGGTGCTCGACGCCGCCGAAGCACGGGCCTTCCTGGCCGCCCGCCCCGCCGCCGCCGTCGAACCGATTCCCGTTGCGGGAGTGGAGGAATGGCTGGTGCCGGGACCGGAAAACGCGCCGGAGGTGCCGGTGCGCCTGTATCGGCCGCTGGACGCCGAACCCGTTCCGGCCGTGGTGGTCTTCTACCACGGTGGCGGATTCGTGCTGTGCGGCCTGGACTCCCACGATCGATTCTGCCGCACCATGGCCAATGCGGCCGGGGTCATCGTGGTCTCGGTCGACTACCGCCGCGCCCCGGAGGCCCGCTTCCCGGCCGCGGCCGACGACGCCTACGCCGTCCTGCGCTGGGTCGCCGACCACGCCGAATCGCTGGGCGGGGATCCCGATCGCATCGCGGTGGCCGGGGACAGCGCGGGCGGCAATCTCGCCACCGTCGCCGCCCTCACCGCGCGCGACAACGGCGGTCCCGACATCGCCTTCCAGCTGCTCATGTACCCACTGCTGGACCCGAACTGCGACCGCCCGTCCCACACCGAGAACGCCGAGGGCTACTTCACCACCGCGGCACACATTCGGTGGTACTGGGAGCAGTACCTGGGCTCGGACACCGAGAAGTCCGACCCGTACGCCAATCCCACCATCGCGGACCTGACCGGGCTCCCGCCCGCCCACATCGCCACCGCCGAATTCGATCCGCTGCGCGACGAGGGCGAGGCCTACGGGCAGCGGCTGCGCGAGGCGGGCGTCGAGACCGAGATCCACCGCTGGAACGGCACCGTGCACGGGTTCATGTCGATGGCCTTCCATCTGCGAGAAACCCAGCGCGCCAATGCGACCGCGTTCACCGCGCTGCGCCGGGCGCTGGCCCGCACACCCGTCGTCTGAAATTCCCCGTGGGTTCACGGGCCGACCGGTTAGCATCACCTGCGTTCACGTATCTGAAACGTCAGGAATTCTCTTGCCGGTCGCACGCCTCATCCCCTCGGCGACGAATCATGCCCGATTCGCCACGGGGGCAGCCGCTCTCACCGCGGCCATCACCCTCACCGCGGCCCTGGCGGGATCCGCCGGGGCCGCACCCCAATCCTTCGGCACCCTCGCGCTGTCCCGGCTGAAGAACGCCGCGGTCGCCGACATCGGCACCAACAAGGTCACCGCCGACGCCGCCGCGATCCGCGACTGCGCCAACTACGACTGTGAGATCGTGCTCCACTTCACCGGCGGCTGCGGCGCGGTCGCCCAGGGCGCGGACGGCACCTGGGGCTGGGCCCAGGGCGCAAGCCTCGACGAGGCCGAACAGAACGCGGTGAACGGGCTCGGCCAGAGCGCTCCCCCGTTCCCCGACATGGGCAGCGCGCAACCCCGCGCCGCCCACGTCGTTGCCAGCACCTGCACCGAAAGCGGGCAGTAGTACCGGTTTTCGAGGCTCAGTGCGGGTACTGGGCCTCGTACGCCGCCCGTTCGGCGGCCCGGCGGGCAGCCCGGACCGGATTCTCCAGGTCCTCGGGGAAGCCGTGCTTCACCAACCGGTGTGCCCGGTTCATCGGCATGTAGGCCACGATGTAGAACAGCGCCAGCAGCAGGCCCAGCAGGATCACCGCCAGTTTCAGCCACAGCTCTCCCGGCAGCAGGAAGGCCAGCGCGAACACCGGGACCAGCGGCACCAGCTGCCGCACGATGTGCCGCGGCACCGCCCAGGGTCCGGTGAGGTCATTGCGCACCCAATCGTGCAGATCCTCGGGCAGCACGCGCCCGCACGAGTAGCCGAGCCACTGAACAGGGTTGGGGCGCTTCATTTCCGGTTTCCCTTCGTCGATCCGGCCTGCTCGCCATCCGCCAAGACCGACCGCCGCGCTGCGGCGTTGACCCGGTTCAGCACCTCGCGCAGCTCCTCGAGATCCGCCAGGCTCACCCCCAACCGAGCCACCACCGCCGGCGGAATCTTCTCCGCCTCCGTGCGCAATTCCCGCCCGGCGTCGGTCAGATCCACGACCAGATTGCGCTCGTCGTGGCTGTCGCGCCGGCGAGTGATGAGCCCGGCCGTCTCCAGCCGTTTCAGCAGCGGCGAGAGCGTCGGCGAGTCGAGCTGGATGGCCTCGCCGATGTCCTTGACCGACATCGGCGCCTCACCCCACAGCGCCAGCATCACCAGATACTGCGGATGCGTCAGACCCATGGGCTCGAGCAGCGGCCGGTAGACCGCCAGCACCGCCCGATTGGCCACCGCCAGCGCGAAGCACACCTGCCGGTCCAGCCGCAGCGGGTCTTCGACCTCCAACTCCACCGCTCAGCCCTCCTCGATCGTCTTGGTTAGGGCAATAATAGTTAATGCACTAACCATTCGTCGACGATCGAGTGGGTAATAGAGGTCACACCCTTACCCCTGCAGCGCCTGCCGCATGGTCAGGATCCGACCGGTGTCCATATAGTCGCGGAAGAGCGTGACCAGGCCGTTCCGCACCCGAATCACATTGACGGAGCTGCGAACCCAGGCCCGCGGCTGTCCGGGTCGAGTGATGTCGATATCGACCTCGGTGATGAACAGCTCCGGATCGCCGGTCTCGTGAACGACCGGACGGATGCCGTGCAGCTCCAGACCCGGCATGCCCGACCAGCGGGAGGCCAGGTACTCACGAATCGCATCCCGGCCCTCTATGCGGGTGGGCTCACCGGGAATCAGGAACGGGATCTCGAACACGGCATCCGGATCGAAGAGCGAGACGAACCGGTCGGCATCGCGCGACGGCAGGCTCTGAAACAGCTGTTCGACAAGGTCACGAGGGGTTTCTACGGAAGTGGTCACGACTGCCTCCAAAAGCGGAACGTTGGACCCGCTTAGTATTCGGGGCGTGCGCCCCGATTGTCAACGGGTGGGTAGGCTGTCGGAGTGACGGATCGACCCCTGCGCGCCGACGCGCGCCGCAATCGCGAACGGGTGCTGGCCGCCGCCCAGGAAGCCTTTGCCGCCGAAGGCCTTTCGGTGCCGCTGGACGAGATCGCCCGGCGGGCCGGCGTCGGGGCGGGCACGGTATACCGCCACTTCCCCACCAAGGAGGCACTTTTCGAGGCCGCCATCCTGGATCAGGTCGAGAAGATCACCGCACACGCCCGCGACCTGACCACCGCCGACGATCCGGGGACGGCGTTCTTCGAATTCCTGGAGAAGCTGGTCCTGCAGGGCGGCGTCAAGCGCGACCTCGCGGACGCGTTGCGCGCCACCGGCGGTGAATACCCGCGCACGGTCTCGCGCGACCTCGAAGCAGCGCTGGCGGCACTGCTCTCCCGCGCCCAGCAGGCGGGCGCGGTGCGGCCCGACATCAGCGTCGGCGACCTGCTCACCATCATCAAGGGCATCTTCCTCGCCGCACACGACGCGGGCGCGACCCCGGGACTGCGCGAGCGCACCTTCGCGGTGATGACCGACGGATTGCGCACCCCGCGCTGACCGGACGGAACAAGCGGAGACCGGCCTGCCCGGGGATTCGAGGCCAATGCCGGTCCGCTGCAGACGATCTCCGACCCGAGTACGCGAAATTCGCCGAGTACATCAAGATGGAGTCCTTCCCGGCCGTCTCTCCTCCACCCTGCAGCCGCACGATATCGCCGGGCCTCCTGGTCGTCCCGAGTTCGCGAACGGCCCGCGGCAGCGTGCTGCGGGCCGTTCGCAAATCTGGAGCAATAATCGCTGAAATATTGCGGAATTAACTGAAGCGCGGGCGAATCGCGCGTCCAGTTCGGCGATGTCCGCACGTTTTCTCAACTCGGATGCTTTGATGCACCATGTGCCGACCGGTTGCTCTCCCGCACCTCGGCCCGGGGCTGTTCTTCGACTTTCATCCGCACGAGTTGACGACAGGAGATCGGATTCGATGAAGCGTGCGATCCGCGCCGTCGCGGTTACGGCTGGACTGGCACTGACAGCCTGCGGTACCACCCCGAAACCCGACGATGCGCCGCCACCGCGGACGCTGACCATCGGCATCAAATCCGATCAACCCGGGCTGGCGATCAAGGGACCCGACGGCAAACTCTACGGCTTCGATGTCGACACCGCCGTCTACATCGCCGGCAAGCTCGGCGTCACCCCCGATCACATCACCTGGCGCGAGGCTCGCTCCGACGAGCGCGAGGACCCGTTGAACTCGGGCGCAGTCGATTTCATCGTCGGCTCCTACTCCATCACCGCCGCCCGCCAGCAGCTGGTCTCCTTCGCCGGGCCCTACCTGCTGGCCGGGCAGGACCTGCTGGTGCGGCAGGGCGAACGCGCCATCGACCAGCCCGAGGACCTGGACGGACGCACCGTCTGCACCGCCGAGGGCTCCACCTCCGCGGACAAGATCCGGCGCGGCTTCGCCCAGAACGTGAAGCTCACCACCCGCGACACCTACGCGCAGTGCGTCGCCGACCTGATCGCGGGCACCGTCGACGCCGTCACCACCGACGACGTCATCCTCGCCGGATACGCCCACGAACACCCGGGCGTGCTGCGTGTGGTCGGGCACCGCTTCACCCGCGAGCGCTATGGGGTCGGCGTGCACAAGGGCGATCTCGAATTGCAGAACCGCATCACCGCGGTCATCCGCATGATGATCGACGACGGCAGCTGGCGGCGCGCCATGGACACCCATCTCACCGCAAGTGGATACCAACCGCTGCCGGCCCCGGTGGTGTTCAATGCGCCGGACAAACCGGTCACTCCCGGCGATCCGACCACCCTCGACCCGGAATTGGTGAATGCCGCCACGGCCGTCGCCGCCACCTCCAACGCCCGCGACTGGGAGGGCTTCCGTTCCCTGGTCTGCCCCGAATCCCCCGACGCCATCGACGAAATCGTTTTCCAATACACCCCGCAATTCGACAAATCACTCGGTGCGGAGGTGAAGAACGCCGGCTACACGAATACCGTCACCGGAGTCACCCAAACCGACCCGAACTCCGCCACCTTCGCATTCCACGAAACCTTCACAAATGTCCCCGAGAAATACCGCAGCTATTTCAAGGACGTCGACTACACCGGAACCATGGTCCGCCGCGACGGCTCCTGGAAACTGTGCAGCCTGGCCGCCGACTTCGTCGAACCCTGACCGCCGGATAAATGCGGTGCACCGAGACGGGAGTGGACCTACCGTGGACGTCAGTCGAGAGGAAGGACAGTCCCATGTTTCCCGTCGAGCTGCGCGGTACTCGGGCGCAGACGCTCATGTGGGCCCACGAGCACGAGGTCGAACCGGCCGCGCTGCAGCAGCTGCGCAATATCGCGCAACTGAAGTGGGTATACGGGGTACGGGTGATGCCGGACGTGCACCTGGGCAAGGGCGCGACGGTCGGCTCGGTCATCGCCATGAAGGACGCGGTCGCGCCCGCGGCGGTCGGGGTGGACATCGGTTGCGGAATGGAGGCCGTGCTCACCTCGCTGACCGCGGCCGATCTGCCCGACAACCTGCACTCGCTGCGGTCACGAATCGAGGCGGTGCTGCCGGTGGGGTTCGCGGCACACCACGACCCGGTGAACGTGAACCGGTTGAACGCAGAGGTTTTCGGTCAGCGGGCGGCGGGCACCACCCTGCGCGCGGGGTGGGAGCGCTTCTGGAAGACGTTCGATTCGCTGGATCCGGCCGTGCACGCACGCGAGTCCAAGGCACACAAGCAGATGGGAACGCTGGGCGGCGGCAACCACTTCCAGGAGCTGTGCATCGACACCGAGCAGCGAGTCTGGATCCTGCTGCACTCCGGAAGCCGCAATATCGGCAAGGAACTCGCCGAGCGGCACATGACCGTGGCCCGCAAACTGCCGCACAACGCGGATCTGCCGGATCGCGACCTGGCGGTATTCCTGTCCGGGACACCGGAAATGGACGCCTATCGGCATGACCTGACCTGGGCGCAGGAGTACGCGGCGCGCAACCGGGCCGTCATGCTCGCCCTGGTCTGCAAGGCCGTGCGCGACGAATTCGAGGGTCTGGACGTGCGATTCGACGATCCCATCTCCTGCCACCACAACTATGTGGCGGAGGAGGTCATCGACGGGATGCCCATGCTGGTCACCCGCAAGGGCGCGGTGCGCGCGGGCGCGGGCGACCTGGCGCTGATTCCGGGGTCGATGGGCACGCGCTCATATGTGGTGCGAGGCAAGGGGAATCCGGCCTCGTTCCAGTCGGCGGCGCACGGCGCGGGCCGGCGGATGAGCCGCAATGCGGCCAAGCGCCAGTTCACCGTGGCCGACCTGGTCGCACAGACCGAGGGCGTGGAGTCCCGCAAGGACGCCGGGGTGATCGACGAGATCCCCGCGGCCTACAAGGACATCGACCAGGTCATCGCGGCGCAGTCCGACCTGGTCGACATTGTCGCCACGCTGCGGCAGGTGCTGTGCGTGAAGGGTTGATCGGGGTCAGCGGCGGCGGAAGGTCGCGGCCGCACCCGCACCCACCAACAGGATGCCCACGATGAGCGGGAATCCTGTTTGCAGCCACTGGAACAGCGCGATGTGCATGTCGTCGGACACCGGCAGATCGCCGATCAGGCGGAAGGTGTCGTCCGGGAAGATGAAATGGATGATCCCGGGCAGCACCCCCCACACCAGCCCGGCGATGATGGTGCCCGCCGGCGAATAGGCGGCCAGGGCCGCCACCAGCAGGAACACCACCGCGGCAATGAGGATCTCGACGGTGGAGCCGACGCGGTCGGCGAAGTCCCCGAGGATCGTCCACTGCCTGGTCCCGGCCGCGCCGCGGGCGGCCAGGACGATGCCGACGGGGGTCAGGATCAACCCCACCAGCGCGCCGGTCACCGTCCGCGAAACACCTCCACTACTGCGAAACTCTGCACCCGGCGGAGTCCACCCCGCGGGCGACGGAAACTTCTCCGGCATCTGCGTCTCCCTGCGCACCCCGGACGCCCTTCGTGCCCGGAACCCTATTGTCCGTCCCCGCACGGGATTCCGCGCGATCTTGACCCCACCGCAACCAACGCGGTCTCCACCGGTGTTCTACAGGGCGGATGTTTGTCCGGTTCGGAGTAATTGCACGGTTGTCTCCGGGGCGAGATCCGCTGCGGCGGCACGGAAGTGCTCGGCCCCGTTCCGATCACCCTTGGTCATGAGGCGGTCGCCGAGAGGTCCGCTGGAGAAGGCGTAGTGGATCGGAACGGCCACACGCGGACGCAGGACCCGGGCCAGATCGGCAGCCTCGACCGCGTCCATGACCACCTGCCTGTTGAGCGCCGGGCGAATGCGCAGGCCGTTCACCGGGAGCAGGGCCAGATCCAACTCCGGGAAACGCCGGGCGATCTCGTCGAGTTCGGCGATGCGCAGGGTGTCCGCTCCGAAGAAGACGGTGTGGCCGTCGGCGCGCAGCACGAAGGTCACCTCGGGGACGCCGTGACTGGCCGGAGCGGCCATCACCTCGACCGGGCCGAGGTGAGTGCGCTGCCAGGGCGCCAGCTCGACCACATTCCTGAATCCGGCCGCGCGGACCCTCGTCGCCAGACCCGGCACCACCGCGAATGGCACCGATTTATCGGGATAGGAGATCAGCGCGCCGAGGTCACAGTGGTCGTAATGGCCGTGGCTGATCACTATTCCGGACAACTCCGGCAGGTCGGTCGCGGTAGCGAAGGCGCGCGGCTCGCCCTGCCGATAGAACCGGGTCTCCGACAGCCACGGGTCGGTGAGGATTCGGGCTCCCCCGAAATCGAGGAGGGCGCTGGCATGGACGACGCGGGTCACCGTGAGCATGATGTTTCCTAACAAGACGGGCGTCTACTTACGATGTAAGTAGACGCCCGTCTTGTTATCCTGTCAATGTGCCCGACCGATCCGCCACCGCCCGCCACCGCAATCGCCGGGGCGAAGGCGCGCGCCTGCGCGACGAACTCGTCGACGCCGCCAGCCGTCTCCTCGAAGATCTCGACGGCCAGGAGGCGCTGTCCCTGCGCGCCGTCGCCCGCGTGGCCGGCGTCGCCCCGCAGAGCGTGTACCTGCACTTCGCCGACAAACGCGAACTCCTCACCGCCGTCTACACGGTGCGCTTCGCCGAGCTCCGCGACGCCCTGCTCACCGCCCTCGCCCCCATCCCGGAAACCGATGGCGCGGGGCGTCTTTCGGCGCTGTGCCACGCGTTCGTCGACTACGGCGTCGCCAATCCAGGCCACTACCGCGTGCTGTTCGGCACCGCCGGAACCCCCGGCTGGGAACCCACCGCCGGCCAGCTCCCCGGGCTCCCCACCATTCATCTCCTGATCCAGACCGCGGCCACCGCGGGCGCACCGGATCCCGAAGCCACGGCGCAATGCCTCTGGGCCGGCATGCACGGCCTCATCACGCTGCGTCAGGACCGGCCCAGCTTCCCTTGGCTTCCCCTCGAACGCCTGGTCGGCACGCTGGTCGACGCCCACCTGGCCGCCGGGCGCTGATCGGCGGCCCGCCCCCGCGACAGCGCAGGTCGCCCGCGCGGGCGGCACGCGAGGGTGCGAAGTCGGCCGAAAATCCGGGCGGCGGGCAGGCGGTGTCGGCGCGGTGGGGCACGATGGAGCGCGTGACCTCGACCGACCCTGCCGCCTGGCCCGCCACCGACCCTTCGGCCTCGACGGCGACCGGCACATCCCGGCCGTCGCCCGATGCCGCCGACCCCCGCTCGGCGGCATCGGATCCGGTTCGCGCGGGCGGCCTGCGGGAGGACGCCGAGGCGCTGCTGCGGGAGCTGGCCGGGCCGCAAGCGCGGCTGCGCGAGGATCAGTGGATCGCAATCGAGGCGCTCGTAGTGCGGCGGCGGCGGGCACTCGTGGTGCAGCGCACCGGATGGGGCAAGTCCGCGGTGTACTTCATCTCGGCGAAGCTGCTGCGGGCGCAGGGGCGGGGGCCGACGGTGATCGTGTCGCCGCTGCTGGCCCTGATGCGCAACCAGGTCGCGGCGGCCGAACGCGCGGGAGTCGTTGCGGCGACCATCAATTCGGGGAATGTCACCGAGTGGGACGAGATCCACGCGCGGGTGGCGGCCGGGGATGTCGATGTGCTGCTGGTGAGTCCGGAGCGCTTGAACAATCCGGACTTCCGCGATTCGGTGCTGCCCAAGCTGGCCGCGGACGCGGGGCTGGTGGTGATCGACGAGGCACACTGCGTGTCCGACTGGGGTCACGACTTCCGGCCGGACTATCGGCGGATCCGCACGCTCATCGCCGACCTCGGGTCCGAGGTGCCGGTACTGGCGACCACGGCCACCGCCAACGATCGGGTGGTGACCGATGTGGCGACCCAGATCGGCACGGACACATTGGTTTTGCGCGGCACCCTCGACCGGGAGTCGCTGCATCTGTCGGTGGTGCGCATCCCCGATGCGGTGCAGCGCACGGCCTGGCTCAGCCGGCGGCTGCACGAACTGCCGGGCTCCGGCATCGTCTACACGCTCACGGTGGCCGCGGCCCACGATCTCGCCGACGTTCTCAACTCGCACGGACACCACGTCGCCGCCTACACCGGGCAAACCGACCCCACCGAACGGGAAGCCCTCGAGGCCGCGCTGCTGAGCAACGAGGTGAAGGCGCTCATCGCCACCTCCGCGCTCGGAATGGGTTTCGACAAGCCGGATCTCGGCTTCGTCGTGCATCTCGGCGCGCCCTCCTCTCCCATCTCCTACTACCAGCAGGTGGGCCGTGCGGGCCGCGGCACCGAGCGGGCCGAGGTGGTGCTGCTGCCCGGCCACGAGGACCGGCAGATCTGGAGTTACTTCGCGTCGGTTGCCTTCCCGCGCGAGCACATCGTGCGGTCCGTGCTCGCCGCCCTGGACACCGACCGGCCGCTGTCCACCGCCGCCCTGGAACCGCTGGTGGAGCTCAACCGCTCCCGCCTGGAGATGGTGCTCAAGGTGCTGGACGTGGACGGTGCGGTGCGCCGGGTGCGCGGCGGCTGGCTGGGCACCGGTGAGCCCTGGGTCTACGACACCGAACGCTACGAGCGACTCAGTGTGGCGCGCGAGGCCGAGCAGCAGGCGATGATCGACTACGAGTCCACCGCCGAGTGCCGGATGACGTTCCTGCGCAGGCAACTCGACGATCCCGGCCTCACCTCGGACGCCCGCTGTGGCCGCTGCGACAACTGCACCGGCACTCGCCTGGACATCGCCGTCGACGCCGCCGACCTGGCCGAGATCCGCACCCGCCTGGACCGCCCCGGCATCGATCTCGCGCCCCGCAAGCAGTGGCCCACCGGCCTGGCCAAGCTCGGAATCCCACTGTCCGGCAAGATCACCGACGGCCCCGAGACCGGCCGCGTCCTGGGCCGCCTCAGCAACCTCGGCTGGGGTCAGCGCCTGCGCCCGCTTCTCGACGGCCCCGACGCCCCGGTCCCCGATGACGTCTTCCGCGCCTGCACCACCGTGCTGCGCGAATGGAATTGGGCCCAGCGCCCCACCGCCGTCATGGCCCTGGACTCCGGCGCCCACCCGATCCTGACCCGCTCACTGGCCGCCCGCCTCGCCGAGGTCGGCCGCCTACAGGACCTCGGTGTCCTCCATCTGCGCCCCGACCTCCCTCCGGTCTCGGCCGCCAACTCGGCCCACCGGGTGGCCGCCCTCCACAATGCCTGGGATACACCGGATCTCAGCGCCATCGATGGCCCCATCCTGCTGGTCGACACCCTGACCGACACCGGATGGACGTTCACCATGGCGGCCCGCACGCTCCGCGCCGCGGGCGCCGCCGCGGTCCTCCCCTTCGCCCTGGCCACCCCGTCCTGATCACCCGCGAGCTCAGGCGTCGGCGGGTGGGCGGCGGTTCTTGAGATCGTCGATGGCGTCGACGTAGCGGAGCATCAAGCGGGCGAAGTCGAGGCGGTCCTGTTCGGGCCATTCGGCGGTGATGTACTCGTACGCGGCACGCTGCCGGCGGCGGAAGGTGCGCATGAACTCGAGGCCCTGCTCGCTCAGCTCGAGGACCGCGCGGCGGCCGTCCAGCTGAGAGGGGACGCGCCGCAAATAACCCGCCTTGATGCTGTCGGTGACCATGCGGCTGGCCACCGAGGGATCGACGCACATACCCGCTGCGATACCGCCGACCGTCATCTCCGGCCCGGGGTCGCGGGGGTCCCGGCCGGGGCCCTGAGGGCAGCCGAGCACCATGCCCAGCAGCAGGGCCCGGGTCGAATCCTTGGTGCTGATGGGGTCTTCGACCTCCTGGAGGACGCCGCGGCGGAGCTTGCCGAATGCCGGTCCGATGGCATCGAGCAGCTCGTCAGGGGTGCGGTCGTCCTGGGTCATGGGCACATCGTATCTGCATGCATTCGGGAACATATGTGTTGACTCACAAATGTGTGCATGACAGCATGCATTTGTTCATCTGCATGGATTTCCACTCGATCGGAGTACGCCATGACCATCCTCGTCACCGGCGCCCGCGGCCAGATCGGCCGCGCCGTCCTCACCACCCTGCACGCCCGGGGCCTGCCCGTCCGCGCGGCCAGCAAGGACCCGTCGGCCCTCGACCTGCCCGCCGGGATCGAGGCCGTCGCGCTGCGCGGCGACGATCCCGAAAGCCTCACCGCCGCACTGGAAAACGTGCGCCAGGTCTTCCTCTACGCCGACCCCGGCACCGCGGACACCTTCGTGCGGGCCGCCGAGCAGGCCGAAGTCGAGCACGTCGTACTGCTGTCATCCTCCGCGGTCGACTCTCCCGACGCCGCCTCCAACCCCATCGGCGCCAGCCACCTGGCGGTCGAAAAGGCGCTCGCCGCTTCGACTCTCGCCATCACCACCCTGCGACCCGGCGGATTCGACAGCAATGCCTTCGGCTGGATCCCGGCCGTCTCGTCGGGGCAGCCCATCGAGCACGCCTACCCGGACGCCGCCCTGGCCATGATCCACCCGCTGGATATCGCCGATATCGCCGTCGCCGCCCTCACCGGCACCGAATTGCGCGGCCGCACAGTCAGTCTCACCGGCCCCGAGGCGATCAGCTTCCGCGCGCAGATCGCTGCGCTGTCGGAGGCCATCGGCCGGGAAATCCCGATCGTCACCATCACCCCCGAGCAGGCGCGAGCACAGCTGTCGCAAACCATGCCGCCGTACATCGTGGACGCCCTGCTGACCATCTGGGCACTGACCACCGAGCAGCCCCAGACCCCGGCCGACACCACCGACACCCTGCTGGGCGTCCCGGGCCGCACTTTCACACAGTGGGCCCGCGAGAACGCCGCCGCCTTCACCGCCGCCTGACCCGCGCCGCGCCGGGCTGACTGCCCGGCCGTCGCGGAAACCACTGCCCACCAGGACCGCAGCGCGTAGGCTCACACAAATCCCGCAGTCGCCGAACGATCCCGGGGAGTTCATCATGGCGTCCGCATCACTCCAGGCTCCACCATTGCCGTTCCTGCGCGCCATCACCTGGGTCCGCGACGGCCTGTACGCCCTGCATCGTCGGATGGTTCCCGGGCACATCGCACTCCTGGAACTGACCACGGCCGGATATCTCAGTCAGGCCACCTGCGCGGCGGCCGAGCTGGGCATCGCCGACGCGCTCGCCCAGGGCCCCAGGCAGCCGGCCGACCTCGCAGCGGCGGTCGGCGCGAACGAGGACGCGCTGCGGCGGCTCATGCGCCTGCTGATCAGTGCGGGCGTGTTCGCCCAGCGCCGCGACGGCGCGTACGAGCCGACCGGCATCTCGCAGGGGCTGCGTTCGGATGCGCCGGTCTCGCTGCGGGATCTGCTCCTGTTCTTCGGGTCCGATCTGCATCGCAAGCACTGGACGCACCTCAGCGACTCGGTCCGGTCCGGCGGCTCACTCTGGCCCGAGCTGGAAGGCATGGAGTTCTTCGAGTTCGCCGAAAAGCACCCCGAGGCCGGGGAGATCTTCGACCGAGCCATGGCCAGCGTCAGCAGTCTGTCCCACGGGCCGTTGCAGGCCGCCTTCGACTTCGGCCGGTTCGGCTCGATCGTTGATATCGGCGGCGGGCGCGGCAGCCTGCTCGTCGACATCCTGCAACGCCATCCCTCCATGCGCGGCACCGTCTTCGACCTGCCCCGTGTGCGGGAGGGCCTCGAGGAAGAGCTCCGTTGGCCGGGCCTGACCGGCCGGCTGACCTTCGAGCCGGGCAGCTTCTTCGACTCTGTTCCCAAGGGCGCCGACGCCTACCTGCTCAAACACGTCCTGCACGACTGGTCGGACGAGGATGCCGAACGCATCCTGCGCACCGTCCGCGACGGGATGGGATCCGAGGCGCGCCTGCTCATCATCGAAATGGTCATGCCGCAACACCACCGCCCCCACCCGGGCAAGATCATCGACCTGGAGATGCTGATCCAGACCCGGGGCGGCCGGGAACGCACCCAGATCGAATTCGGAAACCTGCTCTCCCGCAGCGGATTCGTGCTCACCGGGGTGACCGCGACCGCCGCCCCCGACTGCGTGATCGAGGCCCATCCAGCGTGGTGATCGGGTCTGCCCGCCCGCGATCGGTGGGGCGCCCGCGGGGCGTGTGCGGCGCAAGGTCACACGCCCGGCGCGGGCCTCCCGCCACCCGGATGCGGTTACCGCGCCGGCGCATCAGGCGGAGCGGCGGATTCTCGGGCCGACAACCCCTGCGGCCCGATCGGTCCAGCCGTCCGCCATCTGCGCCAGCAGAAACCAGGCGGCGTGTACTTGTTCGTCCGATACGTTCTCGGCCGTTCGGAGCAGATGCACGGCGCGCACATGGGCGGCCGCCATGGCATCCACCACGGCCCCGAGGGATTCGGCCCGCGCTGCACCCCTCGGCAGCGCCCGGCTCGTCACCCACTCGTCGATGAACGAGACCAGTTGAGCGCGTAGCTCGTCGATCCCGCCCGCATTGCCGGACTGTTCCCGCCGCTGCAGGTGCAGTTCGGCCAGCGCCCGGGCCCAGCGGGTGACCGCGTGGTCCTCGGGCTGATCACCGATGTGGCCGCAGAAGGCGGCCAGCAGTTCATGCCAATCGGGCAGCAGTGGGCGTTCGGCGAACCTCTCCTCTAAACTCGTGTCACGGCCGCTCGCCAGCCACAGCTGTGTCCTATCAGGTTGCGGTACGTACATACCTACCTCCACGGGCGGTGCGGCGCACCCGGAGCCGCGGGCGATCACCGGACCGCGAGCCCGGCGCGGCAAGGGCGGACCGCGCCGGATCCAGGCAACCGCTATCGGCGAAGGGCACATCTCGATGCGGCACCGGGTGCTCCTCAAGCATGAACCTCCGGGCCGTCCCGCCCACTGCCCTTCCCCCGCCCTCCCCCTGCCTCTCGCCCGGGTGACCAACCGACCGGTTCGTGGCGTTATTTCGCCTCTCCCCCAATGCAATTCGCCCGTAACCGGCACTTCGCCATTGCGTGCCGCGGCCGAAACCAGACCTTCACCAGATCGTCGGCCAGACCTCGACCGGGGCAGTGACTAGACCTTCACCAGATCGTCGGCATGCACCACGGGGCGCTGCATGCTGTCGGGGAGGGCGGTGGTGGAACGACCCTTCATGGTCTCCAGCTCATCACTGTCGTAGGCGGCCACGCCGCGGGCGACGACCCGGCCGTCGGGCGCGATCAGGTCGATGACATCACCGGCATAGAAGTGACCCGCCACCTCGGTGATACCCGCGGCCAGCAGCGAGTGGCGGCGCTCCGACACGGCCGCGACCGCGCCCGCGTCCAGATGCACCGCGCCCCGGGCGTCGGCGGCGTGCCGGACCCAGAACTTGCGAGCGGAGAGCCGCACCGGACGCGCGGCGAAGGCGGTGCCCACGGTCGCGCCCGAAAGAGCCGCCGCCGCATCCGAAGCCGCGGCCAGCAGTACCGGCACGCCGGCATCAGCGGCCAGACGGGCCGCCGACAGCTTCGAGGCCATGCCGCCGGTGCCCAGCGCACCACCGGATCCGGCGATGACGCCGTCCAGGTCGGCGCTGCTGCGCACCTCGGGAATGAAGTTCGCGGCACCCTTGCGGGGATCGCCGTCGTAGAGGCCGTCGACATCCGACAGCAGGATCAGGGCATCCGCGCCGACCAGGTGGGCCACCAGCGCCGCCAGCCGGTCATTGTCACCGAACCGGATCTCTTCCGTTGCGACAGTGTCGTTCTCGTTCACCACCGCGATGGCGTGCAGTGAGCGCAGGCGGTCGAGGGTGCGCTGGGCATTGCGGTGCGGCTCACGACGACCGAAGTCGCCCGCGCTCAACAGCACCTGGCCGACCACGCGATCGTAGCGAGCGAAGGAGGTGCCCCAGGCGTGCGCCAGCGCCAGCTGCCCGACACTCGCGGCGGCCTGCTTGGTGGCGAGATCCCTTGGGCGCTTGGACAATCCGAGCGGGGCCATGCCCGCGCCGATGGCGCCCGAGGACACCACCACCAGATCCGATCCCGCGCGCATGCGGGCCTCGACCGCATCGGCCAGTCGGTCCAGCCGGCCGGTGTCCAGGCCGCCCTCCAGGGAGGTCAGCGCCGACGAGCCGATCTTCACGACCACACTGCGCGCCGACGCGATCGCCTGCCGCGCCGCACTGAGCTCTCCGGATCCAGCACCGAGCTCCTCGAGTCCAGCGCCCTGTTCCGTCACCTGAGTGCCGCTCGAACCCACTTGCACCACACCTCAATTCGCCCGCGGCGCCGCAGCGCCACCCGAATCCGTTGCTCAACCGCACCGGCCGCCCGCTCCATTGCGAACGACCCTGCGGCACTGTATTACTCGTCGTCCTCGGTCACCAGGCCGCGGCGCACGCGCGAGGCGTGCTTGCGCTCGGCGGCACCGATGCGTTCGGTCTGATCCAGACGCGGGTCCACACCGCGGCGGGTCATCAGCGTCTCCACACCGGCGGAAATCGAAGGCTCCCAATCGAAGCAGTAATCCGCGATGGTGACCGACGCACCCGGCTCCGCGCCGAGCTTGACCAACTCGTCCTCGACGCCGAGGCGGGCCAACCGGTCGGCCAGGTAGCCCACGGCCTCGTCATTGTCGAACTGGGTCTGGTGCACCCACCGCTCGGGCCGCTCGCCGATGACGATGAAGCCGCCCTCGACCTCGGGATCCTCGATGACCCGGAAACCGCTGTCGCCCTTGGCAATCGGGCGGATGATCTGCCGCTTCGGCTCGGCCTTCGGGTGCGCCGCCCGGTACTCGACGACCATCTCCGCGAGCGCGAAGGTCAACGGCCGCAAGCCTTCCCGGCTCACCGCCGAGATCTTGAAGACCGGCCAGCCGCGCTTCTCGAACTCCGGCAGCACGAACTCGGCCAGCTCGTCGGCATCCGGGATATCGGCCTTGTTCAGGATGACCACGCGCGGGCGATCCGCCAGATCACCCAGACCGGCGTCGCCCACCAGCGCGGGCTGGTACGCGGCCAGCTCGGCCTCCAGCGCGTCCACATCCGACACCGGGTCACGGCCCGACTCCAGCGTCGCGCAGTCCACCACATGGGCCAGCACCGCGCAGCGCTCCAGATGGCGCAGGAAGTCCAGGCCCAGGCCGCGTCCCTCGCTCGCACCCGGGATCAGACCGGGCACATCGGCCACGGTGAAGGTGGTGTCACCCGACTGCACCACACCGAGATTCGGCACCAGCGTGGTGAAGGGGTAGTCCGCGATCTTCGGCTTGGCCGCCGACAGCACGGACACCAGCGACGACTTACCGGCCGACGGGAAGCCCACCAGGCCCACATCCGCCACCGACTTCAGCTCGAGCACCAGATCGCGCTCCTGGCCGTCCCCGCCGAGCAGCGCGAAACCAGGCGCCTTGCGCGACTTGGACACCAGCGCGGCATTGCCCAGCCCGCCGCGGCCGCCCTGGGCCGCCACGTACGTCGAACCCACCCCGATCAGGTCGGCCAGCACCTCACCGTCGGTGCTCATGACCACGGTGCCGTCCGGCACCTTCAGCAGCAGCCCCTCGCCCTGCTTTCCATTGCGGTTGCCACCCTCACCGGGTTTGCCGTTGCCGCCCTTGGCATGCGGGTGGAAGTGGAAGTCCAGCAACGTGTGCACATTGGGGTCGACCTCGAGGATCACATCCCCGCCATTGCCGCCATTACCGCCGTCCGGGCCGCCCAGGGGCATGAATTTCTCACGCCGCACCGAGGCACACCCGTGCCCACCCTTGCCTGCGCGCACGTGCAAAACGACACGGTCGATGAATTTGGACATGCTGTATCCTCTGCCTCCGCTTCGCTCCGGCGGGTTCGCGGCCCTGAAGGTCTCGTTCTTCCCTCCTCCGCTCCTCCGCTTCGCTCCCCCCGTTCTGTCAGTCCAGAACGAGACGGGCCGCGAACCACAGAGCGGACGATCACAGATCAGTGAGCTGCATCGTATTGTCTCAAAACACAAAGCGGGTCAGGGTTCCTCACCCTGACCCGCTTCGAAGTGTGTGGAATGGCTCCGGTGCGCCGGTCAGGCGTTCACCGGCTCCGGAACCACGATGTTGACGGTCTTGCGACCACGCTTGGTGCCGAACTGCACCGCGCCCGCCTCGAGGGCGAACAGCGTGTCGTCGCCGCCGCGGCCGACGTTGACGCCGGGGTGGAAGTGCGTGCCGCGCTGGCGAACCAGGATCTCGCCGGCCTTGACGGTCTGACCGCCGAAGCGCTTCACACCGAGCCGCTGGGCATTCGAATCGCGACCGTTGCGCGAGCTGGATGCACCCTTCTTATGTGCCATTTCAGAACTCCTCGTGCCGGGGTGCGAACCCCAAGTCGGACTACTTGATGCCGGTGACCTTCAGGACCGTCAGCTTCTGACGGTGGCCCTGACGCTTGTGGTAGCCGGTCTTGTTCTTGAACTTGTGGATGCGGATCTTCGGGCCCTTGGTCTGTTCGACGACCTCGGCGGACACGGAAACCTTCGCCAGCTTGTCAGCATCGGTGGTCAGCTCGGCGCCGTCAACGACCAGCACCGGCGACAGCGACACCGCAGTGCCCGGCTCACCCTCGATCTTCTCGACCTTCACCAGGTCACCGACCGCGACCTTGTACTGCTTTCCGCCGGTCTTGACGATCGCGTACGTTGCCATCGGTCGGCTGCCCTTCTTTCTCTTCGAGTGCGCGAAGTGCTCGGCACTCTGCTCACACGGCCGGTCGCCCGGTTCGCACCGGAAACCGCCGCAGACTGGTCTGGTGGTTTTCACCGCCGCCTCGGGCCTTTGGTTCTACTGAACCGAACCGGGCCCACTCACAGCACTACTCACAGCAGAGTGCCGTCGCAGGGGGCAGCGACTGACCAAGACTACAGGACACGGCCGACCCCCTCCAAACCGGACCGCCGCCCGCCACCGCATGGTGTTCGTCACCGACCGAAAAGGCCGTGGCCCCGCCGGAATTCGGCGGGGCCACGGGCCGGCTGACGAGAGCCGGCTAGTTCTCGCCCTCCGGCGCACCGGCGGGACGGCCCGCGGCCCGGCGACGCGGGCGGGACCGCGGCGGCACCGCGGCCGGAGCCAAGTCGTCCAGGTTGAAGCCCGGCTTGTCGGACTGATCCGCGCTGGAGAGCACGAACACCGCGCCCTGGCTGTCGGCGGCCGGGGCCGAGGCCGTGCGCGCCACCCGGCGACGGGTGGGACGACGACCGGGCTGGGCCTCCACGGCGGCCGCAGTACCGTTGGTGGCCGGCGCGCTCTCGACCGCCGCCTCCTCGGTAGCGGTCTCGGCCTCGGCCACCGCGCGTTCGGCCAGGGCGGCCTCGGCGGCGGCGTTCTCGGCTTCGCGCACGATGACGGACTCGGCGGCCGCGACATCGGCCACGCTCACCGATTCACCCTCGGCCAGCACCGCATTCGCGGCATCGGCGACCGCGATGGCGTCCTCGTCCGCCGCGTGCGTGGCCTCCTCGGCGACGTGCGCGGCCATGGCCATGGCGACCGGGTGGGCGCGCTTGGCCGCGGCCTGCTCGGCCTTCACCTCATGCTTCTCGGCCTTCTCCTCGACCACCGGCTCGACGGCCGGGGCCTCGGCGGCGGCCGCGTTGCGGTCCTTGCGGCGGCGGCGCGAACCCTCGCGACGGCCCACACCCTCGCCGCTGTCCCCGGCCGGAGCCGCCGACTCGACGGGGTAGTTGTGCACCAGGATGCCGCGGCCGTGGCAGGTCTCGCAGGTGGTGGAGAACGCCTCGACCAGGCCGGTGCCCAGCTTCTTGCGGGTCATCTGGACGAGGCCCAGCGAGGTGACCTCGGAGACCTGGTGGCGGGTGCGGTCCCGGCCCAGCGCCTCGGTGAGGCGGCGCAGCACCAGATCCCGGTTCGACTCCAGGACCATGTCGATGAAGTCGACGACGATCATGCCGCCGATATCGCGCAGCCGCATCTGGCGCACGATCTCCTCGGCCGCCTCCAGGTTGTTGCGGGTCACGGTCTCTTCGAGATTCGACCCGCCCGACCCGGTGAACTTGCCGGTGTTGACGTCGATGACGGTCATGGCCTCCGTCCGGTCGATCACCAGGGTGCCGCCGGAGGGCAGCCACACCTTGCGGTCGAGGGCCTTGGCCAGCTGTTCGTCGATGCGCAGGGATCCGAACACGTCCACGCCGTTGTTCTCGTGGCGCTCGACCCTGGCCAGCATGTCCGGGGCGACCGTGCGGACGTAGTTCTCCACCGTGGTCCAGGCGCGCTCGCCCTCGATGACCAGCTTGGAGAAGTCCTCGTTGAACAGGTCGCGGACCACCTTGACCAGCAGGTCCGGCTCTTCGTACAGGGTCTTGGGCGCGCCCGAGCCGTTCTTGGACTGCTCCTCGATGGTGCGCCAGGTCGCCTGCAGCCGCTCCACATCGCGGGCCAGCTCGGCCTCGGCGACACCCTCCGACGCGGTACGGATGATGACGCCCGCGTCCTGCGGCACGATGTCGCGCAGGATCTCCTTGAGCCGCTTGCGCTCGGTGTCGGGCAGCTTGCGGGAGATACCGGTGGAGGTGCCGCCCGGCACGTACACCAGGAAGCGACCGGCCAGGCTGATCTGCGTGGTCAGGCGAGCGCCCTTGTGGCCCACCGGATCCTTCGAGACCTGCACCAGCACGGTGTCACCGGGCCGCAGCGCCTGCTCGATCTTGCGCTCCTTGCCGCCCAGACCGGCGGCCTCCCAGTTCACCTCACCCGCGTACAGCACGCCGTTGCGGCCGCGGCCGATGTCGACGAACGCCGCCTCCATCGACGGCAATACATTCTGCACCTTGCCCAGGTACACATTGCCGACCATCGACGCCGACCCGGTGGAGGTCACGAAGTGCTCGACCAGGATGTTGTCCTCGAGCACCGCGACCTGGGTGGTGGAGGCGGGGTGCTCGGAGAAGTGCTTCTCGCGCACCACCATCACCCGGTCCACCGCTTCACGGCGGGCCAGGAACTCCGACTCGGTCAGGATGGGCGGACGCCGGCGGCCGGCCTCGCGACCGTCGCGGCGGCGCTGGCGCTTGGCCTCCAGGCGGGTCGAACCGCTGATGCCCTGCACCTCGTCCACCTGCGTGGCGCGCCGCTTGCTGCGCGGCTCGCGCTCGTGCACGACGGTGTTCGGGGGATCGTCGTCGGCGGCTTCGGGCTCGTTGTCGTCTCCGCCCTTGCGGCGGCGACGGCGACGGCGACGACGGCTGCTCGAGCCCTCGGGCACGGCCGCGCCCTCGTCTTCGTCCTCGGCGACGTCGGTGTCGGCGGATTCGGCCGACTCGTCGGCCTCGCCCTCGGGCTGCTCGTCGCCCTCGGCCTCATCGGTGTCGTTGTCGCCGTGCTGTTCTCCGCGGCCGCGGCCGCGACCCCGGCGACCCCGGCGGCGACGCCGCGAGGTGCCTTCACCGCGCTGGTCGCGGTCCTGGTCGCCGTCCCACTCGCCCTCGTCCTCGGCTTCCTCGGACGCGGTTTCCTCGGTGACGGCCTTGGCCTCGAGCTCCTGCTCCTCGGCGGCCTGCTCCTCGGCGCGGGCCTTGCGATCGGCACGCTCGGCGCGGCGCTGGCGGCGGGCGTCCTCGGCGGCCGCGGCATCCGGCGCCTGGAACAGCGGCGCGGCCACCACGGCGGCCGGCTGGTACTGGACCGGCTCCTCGAGCTGCGGCTCGCTCTGGAACGGGCTCGCGAACAACGTGGTCTGCTTGACCGTGGGCGCGACGGGCGCGGTGTCCTCGGCAGCCTCCACCTCCTCGGCGGCCAGCTCGTCGGCCGCCCGGTCGTCACCGACGGCGATGGCTTCATCGACGGTGGTCTCGGCGATCGGCTCGGGCCCGGCCGGGGCGGGTTCGACAACCTCGACGTCGCGCGGGCCGAAGGCGTCGCGGACGGTTTCGGCGACGGTGCGGTCCAGACTCGATTGCGGGCTACGCGCCTGCGCGCCCATCTCGGTCAGGTGGGCCAGAATACGTTTGCTGGTGGTGCCCAGCAGCTTCGCCAGTGCGTGCACTCGGATCCGTTCCGGCAATTGTCCGGCAGCCGGGGTGATCTGAGCGCCCTCCCCTTCACCGTTGCTCTGCGATGCTTCCAGCGGCTCTTGATCGGCCACGAAATCTCCTCGGGGCCCCCGGGCGCGTTCCTCCGAGGAGTGACGCGGCCGACGCGGGGGCGCTGTCTTGTTGGCCTCACGCCCGGGGGCGCGAGATCGTAAGTCTTCGCGCCGCGTGCCCCGTTATCACCGGTATCTCGTCGTTCGGGCTAACAGGTCACGTGGCGCCTGGTTGGTTGGCTCAACGCCGTGTCACGAGCGTTCATCCAGCGTGCCTGCCCGACGGCCGAGTCTTGGAAGCCGTCGGCGGCAGCGATGATCGTCCGTCGCTCCGCGGTGTCAATCGAAGGTGATCGCCCCCGGCCGCAAACGGCCGGCGTCGGTCACTTCCAGAGCCAGTATCCCACACCACGTCGGGGCGTCGTGCCCGCGCGGCCCGGAGCGGGCCTCGCGAGTCTCACGCGGACCGCGCCGCATCCGACCGATGTGCGGTCGAGGGCCGCCCGCCCGCGCCTGCCTTCCGGGGCGCAGGGGCGGGCGGCTGCCTCTGCCTTCGGGGTCTCCCCCGGACCTATCGAGTGTGTGCGGGCAGCGGTGCCCCGCACGGGTTCAGAGCGTGAATTCCGGGAACCAGAGCGAGATCTCGCGCTTGGCGGACTCGGGCGAGTCGGAGCCGTGCACGAGGTTGTACTGGGTCTCGAGGGCGTAGTCGCCGCGGATACTGCCGGGGACGGCCTTCTCGACCGGATCGGTGCCGCCCGCGATCTGACGGAACGCGGTGATGGCGCGCGGGCCCTCGAGCACGGCCGCGACCACCGGGCCGGATGTGATGAATTCGATGAGCGGGCCGAAGAACGGGCGCTCGGCATGCTCGGCGTAGTGCACGGCGGCCAGCTCGGGCGAGACGTTCACGAGCTTCAGCGCCGCGATCTTCAGACCCTTGCGCTCGATACGGGTGATGATCTCCCCGACGAGGCCGCGGGCCACGCCATCGGGCTTGATGAGTACCAACGTCTGCTCAGTCACGCGGCAACAGTACCGCCTCCCCGAAACTCCAGCGCACGGCCGGGAGCCGTCGCAGGCCCCCATTCGCGTGCCGGCGGTCGGGATGCGAAGCAATCTTGGACGTACCCGACGAGTTACCCCAGGCGCAACGAACCAGTTGCCACCTGGGGTAACGAAAACTCACGCGCCGGACATGCGCTGGCTGGGCAACTGGCCCGCGTTCATGCGCTTCTGCACATCGGAGCGCAGGAACAGGATGAAGACCCAGACTGCGACGAAGACCACTCCGATCACCAGGATCGACAGGTGGATGAAGCCGCCGAGCAGCAGGGCCGCCTGCAGGGCCAGGTTGAAGGGGATGGCCCAGGGGCGGCGCTGCAGACCCGCGCCCAGGAACATGACCACGGCCAGGCCGACCACGTAGAGGATGGACCACCAGTGCAGGCCGCCGCCGACCGCGCCGATCACCGGCAGCGCGAGCAGCACGGTGATGGCCTCGAGGACCAGGGTGCCGGCCATGACGCCGCGCAGGCCCTTCCACGGGTCGGTGGCGGGCGGCGGGACGTCGGGCGTGGCGTCGGAGGTCATGCGGGATCCTTTCCGAACAGGCTGCGGGCCGCCCCGGCGGTGACGACCGAGCCGGTGATGACTATCCCCGCACCGGAGACCAGTTCGCCGTCCTCCCCGCCCTCGGCGAGGGCGATGGCGGTCTCGATGGCGTCGGCCAGGTCGTGGGCGACGGCCACGCGTTCGTCGCCGAAGCGCTGGACCGCGAGGTTGGCCAGGTCGTCGACGGGCAGGGCGCGCGGGGAGCCGTTCTCGGTGACGACGATCTCGTCGAAGACCGGTTCCAGGGCGTCGAGGATGCCGCCGGCGTCCTTGTCGCCCAGCACCGCGATCACGCCGACCAGTTTGCGGAAGTCGAATTCGCTGGTCAGCGTGGCCGCCAGGGCCTTGGCGCCGTGCGGGTTGTGGGCGGCGTCGATGAAGATGGTGGGCGCGCTGCGCATGCGCTCCATCCGGCCGGGGCTGACGGCGGCCGCGAATCCGGCTCGCACGGCGTCGATGTCGAGCTGCCGGGACGTGCCCGCGCCGAAGAACGCCTCGACCGCGGCCAGCGCCAGCACCGCGTTGCGGGCCTGGTGCTCGCCGTGCATGGGCAGGAAGATCTCGTCGTAGACGCCGCCGAGCCCTTGCAGCTCCAGCATCTGGCCGCCGATGGCGACGCGGCGCGACAGCACCTGGAACTCGGCGCCTTCGCGGGCGACGGCCGCGTCGACCTCGACCGCGCGGCGCAGCAGCACCTCCATGGCCTCGGGTTCCTGCTGGGCGATGACGGCGACGGTGTCGCGCGGGACGAGTTCGTCGGCGGGGGCCTTCTTGATGATCCCGGCCTTCTCCCCCGCGATGGAGGTGAGGTCGGGGCCCAGATAGTCGATGTGGTCCAACCCTATCGGGGTGATGACGGCGACCTGGCCGTCGATCACATTGGTGGCATCCCAGCGGCCGCCCATCCCGGTTTCCACCACGGCCACGTCCACCGGCGCCTCAGCGAAGGCGGCGTAGGCCATCCCGGTGAGCACCTCGAACTTCGACATGGCCGGGCCGCCTACGGCTTCCGACTGCGCGTCGATCATCTCCACGTACGGCAGCAGTTCGCGGTAGATCTCGACATAGCGTCCGGGCGTGATGGGCGCGTTGTCGATGGCGATGCGCTCGGTGGCCAGCTGCAGGTGCGGGCTGGTGATGCGCCCGGTGCGCCGGTGCAACGCGGTGAGCAGCGAGTCGATCATGCGGGTGACCGAGGTCTTGCCGTTGGTGCCCGCGACGTGGATGGCCGGATAGGACTGCTGGGGCGAGCCCAGCAGGTCCATCAGCGTCGCGATGCGGGTGAGCGACGGCTCGATCTTGGTTTCCGGCCAGCGCTGGTCGAGTTCGGCCTCGACCAGCGCCATCTCGGCCAGGTCCACCGGCGAGGTACCGCTACTCAGCGGGGCGCCTCCGGCGTACTGACGTTCCGGTTCGTCGTTCACTGGGCCGCCAGCTTGGCGATCTCGGCGAGGCGGGCGGTGATCCGCTCGACGTCGCCCTCGGCGATCTCCTTGCGCGCCTTGATCTTCGCGACCACGTCCTCGGGTGCCTTGGCCAGGAAGGCCGCGTTGCCGAGCTTGCCGGTGGTGCCGGCCAGTTCCTTCTGCGCGGCGGCGAGGTCCTTCTCCAGGCGGCGGCGCTCGGCGTCGAGGTCGACCGTGCCGGAGGTGTCGATCTCGACGGTCACCGTGGCGGTGCTCAGGCGCACCTCGAGCGAGGCGGTGGCGGCGAAGTCGTCACCGGCCGGGGTGAGCTTGGCCAGGTTGGCGATTCCCGCTTCCTGGGCGAGCAGGTCGGCGGTGTCGATGCCGTTGAGCTTGGCGGCCACCTTCTGGCTGTCGGCCAGGCCCTGGTCGGAGCGGAAGCGGCGGATCTCGGTGATCAGCTTCTGGGTGTCCGAAACCCGGCGGGCCGCAACCGCGTCGGAGGTGGCGCCGGAGATGGCCGGCCACGCGGAGATGACGATGGACTCGCCCTCGGCGCCGTCGGTGAGGGCCTGCCACAGCGTCTCGGTGACGAACGGGACGGCCGGATGCAGCAGGCGCAGCACGGCGTCCAGGACGGTGCCGAGCACGAGGCGAGTGCTCGCGGCGCGCTCGTCGGACTCGGCGAACTGCACCTTCGCCAATTCCAGGTACCAGCTGCAGAATTCGTCCCACGCGAAGTGGTACAGACCCTCGAGGGCCTTGCTGAACTCGTAACGGTCCAGGGCCGCATCGACTTCGGTGACGACCTCGTCGAGGCGGTCCAGGATCCAGCGGTCGGTGTCGGTGAGGGTCTCGCGCGCGGGCAGCTCGCCCGGCTGCGCGCCGTTCATGAGCGCGAACTTGGTGGCGTTGAACAGCTTGGTGATGAAGCTGCGCGAGGCCGTCACGTGCGGGGTGCCGACCGAGAGGTCGCCGCCGGGCTGGGCGCCGCGGGCCAGGGTGAATCGGGTGGCGTCGGCGCCGTATTCGTTGATCCAGTCCAGCGGGTCGATGCCGTTGCCGCGCGACTTGGACATCTTCTTGCCGAACTCGTCGCGAATCAGGCCGTGCAGGAACACATCCTGGAACGGGACCTGCTTCTGGTTCGGGTCCTTGCCGACGGTGAGCACCGGGTCGTCGGAGACGAACATGCCGAACATCATCATCCGGGCGACCCAGAAGAAGAGGATGTCGTAGCCGGTGACCAGCACGCTGGTCGGATAGAACTTGCTCAGCTCGGGCGTCGCGTCCGGCCAGCCCATGGTGGAGAAGGGCCACAGGCCCGAGGAGAACCAGGTGTCGAGCACGTCCGGGTCCTGGACGTAGCCCTCGGGGGCCTGCTCGTCCGGTCCGACGCAGACGATCTCACCCTCTGGGCCGTACCAGATCGGAATGCGGTGACCCCACCACAGCTGGCGCGAGATGTTCCAGTCGTGCATGTTGTCGACCCACTCGAACCAGCGCGGTTCCTGGCCGGCGGGGTGGATCTTGACGTCGCCGTTACGGACCGCGTCACCGGCGGCCTTGGCGATGCCCTCGACCTTCACCCACCACTGCATGGACAGGCGGGGTTCGATGGGTTCGCCGGAGCGCTCGGAGTGGCCGACCTGGTGGATGTAGGGGTATTTGCGCCCGACCACACGGCCCTCGGCCTCGAGCCGCTCGCGGATCTTGAGCCGGGCCTCGAAGCGGTCCATGCCGTCGAATTCGGTTCCGCTGTCGGCGATCTTGCCGGTCTTGTCCATGATGGTGGGCATGGGCAGGTTGTGGCGCAGGCCGAGCTCGAAGTCGTTGGGGTCGTGCGCCGGGGTGATCTTGACCGCGCCGGAACCGAATTCGGGGTCCACGTAGTCGTCGGCGACGATGGGGATCTGGCGGCCGGTGATCGGGTGGTAGACGGTGGTGCCGATGAGGGCCTGGTACCGCTCGTCGTCCGGATGCACCGCGACGGCCGTGTCACCCAGCATCGTCTCCACACGGGTGGTGGCCACGATCACGTGCGGCTCGTCGTCGTTCAGCGAGCCGTAGCGCAGGGAGACGAGTTCGCCCTCGACCTCCTTGTGGTCGACCTCGAGGTCGGAGATGCCGGTCTGCAGCACCGGCGACCAGTTCACCAGGCGCTCGGCGCGGTAGATGAGGCCCGCGTCGTAGAGGCGCTTGAAGATGGTCTGCACGGCGCGGGACAGGCCGTCGTCCATGGTGAAGCGGTCGCGGCTCCAGTCGACGCCGTCGCCGAGGCGGCGCATCTGGCCCTGGATCTGGCCGCCGGACTCGCGCTTCCAGTCCCAGACCTTGTCGACGAACAGTTCGCGGCCGAAGTCCTCCTTGGTCTTGCCGTCGACGGCGAGCTGCTTCTCCACCACGGTCTGCGTGGCGATGCCCGCGTGGTCCATGCCGGGCAGCCACAGCACCTCGAAGCCCTGCATACGCTTGCGGCGGGTGAGCAGGTCCATGAGGGTGTGGTCGAGGGCGTGGCCCATGTGCAGGGTGCCGGTGACGTTCGGCGGGGGCAGCACGATCGAGTAGGCGGGCTTGGCACTGCCCGGGTCGGCGGTGAAGTAACCGGCGGCTACCCAGCGCTCGTACAGGTCGGCCTCGACATCGCTGGGGTTCCAGCTCTTGGGGAGGGCATCGGCACGATTACGCGGGTTCTCAGAGGCTGCGCTGGTCACCGGTCGATTCTAAGGGCTGGGATTATCGCCGAACGACCGGGTTTTTCCTAGGCCCGATTTGCCGCCGGAGGAGGCTGCGATGGACAGCCGAAGGGCGAGGCTTCCGACGGATGAGGGACACCGGAAGCCTCGCCCTCGACGGTCAGCCTACCGCCGTTTCGGGCCTTGTTCCCGGATCCAAAGGCAATTCTCAGGTTCCGGCCCAAATGGGCCAGGGTAGACCAGATTTCGTTGCATCGACGTTGCGTCCGCCGCATTGTTTTCGCGTCGTGACAAGCACAGTGCGAGGTCCCGGCGGAGCGGCCGGCGGGTAACCTGTCGAGCATGAATCCGATTGTCTCGCGGGTGATGTCGACGGTCGCCGGGCAGCTGGGAAATCCGCACGGACTGCTGGGCAAGGGTGTGGCGCGGTTCCTCAATCGAGGTAATCGGCCGATGATCGAGGCCGCGGTGGCGGCGACCGAGGTGGCCGCCGGTGACGCGGCGGCGGATATCGGATTCGGCGGGGGCATCGGGCTCACCCTGCTACTGGACCGGATCGGGTCCGGCACGGTGACCGGTGTCGAGCTCTCCCCCGACATGCTGGCGCGGGCCCGATCGGAGTTCGCGGCCGACGTCTCGTCCGACCGCCTGCGGCTGGCCGAGGGCTCCCTCACCGAGCTCCCGTTCCCGGACGCCGCCCTGGATGCCGTGATCACTTGCAACACCATCTATTTCGTCCCGGATCTGGATCGCGCCTGCACCGAACTGGCACGTGTCCTCACCCCCAAGGGCCGCTTGGTGATCGGCATCGGCGACCCGGACGCCATGTCGAAAATGCCTTTCACCCCATATGGATTCACCCTCCGCCCGGTCGCCGAGGTGAAGAATGCGCTGGAGCGGGCCGGGCTGACGGTTGATCAGCAGTTCCTGCCGCGGAAGCCGATCCCCGGACACTTGCTCATCGCTCGCCCGTCCTAGTCGCTGCTCCGACCAGCTGTCGCATTTATCCAGCAAAGAGATGTGATCTGTATCACTTTTGCAAGCTGAAGTGTCATAAATCACTCTGGCCTTGCCACGGTTACCTGCGGTGATGTGTTCTGGCTATCCGGCTGGGTCCAGCCGCCACAGTTCACCGCAGTATCGATACAGCTCCGCAGGACATCTCTCCCGCCGCTGGAAAGCGAGTCATCATGCGTGTTCGAACCTTTGCTCTTGCCGCAGCCGCCTGCGCGGGGCTCGGTCTGGCCGGATCGGCCGGGGCCGGAACCGCTTCCGCCGCAACCCCGTTCGTGATTCCGCAGATCGGCGCGGCGGGGGTGGAGCTCGATCACGGTGAGACGCAGGCCTTGGCCGATAGCCCGGTTCCGGCGCTGATCGACCGGTATGCGCCGCGCAATGCCGTGATCGTGGGGCTGCAACCCGATTCGACTTTCGCCCAGAACGGCAACGCCGTGTTCGCGGACATACCCGCGATCGTCGGTGAGGCCGCGGCGCATCCTGACGGCTCGGTGGATGTGGTGCTGAGCCCGAAGGGTTTGGGCATCTTTCAGGTCTGGTGAGAATTTCGGCCCACCTTCCCCCGACCCCGACTGACACGTGCGCCCCATGCCGAAAGACATGGGGCGCACCGCTTTTGCCGGATCGACCGACCTGTTCGGGCGGTCCCGCCGAAGGTCAGGGGACCAGCACGTCCAGGGCGCCCCGGGCGGCGCGGAAGTGCGCGGGGAGCAGTCCCGCCGGGTCGCCGTCGGCGGTGGCGGGCGCGCCGGGAGCGGTCAGGTGGATCTCCCTGGCCTGGTACTGGACCGCGGCCGGATGGTCGATGCGCTTGCCGGAGGACAGGGTCGGGAGCAGGCGCAGCATCTCCAGCCGGGACATGGCCCCGACCACGGTCAGGTCCAGCAGACCGTCGTCGATGAGCGCGTCGGGGCAGATGAGCATGCCGCCACCGTAGGTGCGGGTATTGCCGACGGCGACCATGACCGCGTCCAGTTCCAGGACGGTGCCGTCCGGATGGTCGGGTGAGCCGGTCAGTTCGATGCGATAGGGCACGGCCAGCTTGCCCACGAGTTCGAGCAGGGCGGCGACGGTGTAGCGCATCGGGCCGTTGGGCCAGCGGAGAGCGTTGGCGCGCAGGGTGACTCGGGCGTCGAGGCCGGTACCGGTGACGGTGGCGAACCAGAGGGCGCGGCCCGACTCCTCGGTTTCCACGGTGCCCAGATCGATGGTGCGGGTCCGGCCGCCCACGACCGTGGCCACCGCGGCATCGGTGTCGTCGGGGACGCCGAGTTCGCGAGCGAGGTCGTTGCCGGTGCCGCCGGGGATCAGGCCGAGGGGGACGCCGGTGCCGACCAGGGCCTGCAGCACCACGCCGACCAGTCCGTCGCCGCCCGCCGCCACCACCGCGTCGGGGCGGGCATCCGGGTCGGCCAGCGCCTTACGTACCAGCCGTTCGCTCTCGGCGGCCGACTCGCCGCGGATCTCGGTGACCTGGACGCCGTGGGCGGCGAAGCGGTTGGCCGCCTCGACGGCGACCAGCGCACCCTTGCCGTGACCGGACAGCGGATTGGTCACCAGGGCGATGGAGTGGATCGTCGTCACGGAATCAGCTTCCCAGGGTTGAGGATTCCGGCGGGGTCGACGGCATCCTTCACCGCGCGCAGCACCTGCACCCCCAGATCGCCGATCTCATCGGTCATCCACGGCCGA
This sequence comes from Nocardia sp. NPDC101769, assembly GCF_044766925.1. Classification (NCBI taxonomy): domain Bacteria; kingdom Bacillati; phylum Actinomycetota; class Actinomycetes; order Mycobacteriales; family Nocardiaceae; genus Nocardia; species Nocardia sp. NPDC101769. Next base: position 56,192 of record NZ_JBIWMX010000007.1, read on the forward strand.
TGGTCGGCGCCCACCGCGTGGTGGTGGGTGATGGTGCCGCCGGCGGCCACGATGGCGTCGCCCGCGGCCCGCTTGGCGACGGCCCACTGCGCGATCGGGTCCGCGGCCTGCTTGCCGACGACCGTGAAGTACAGCGACGCACCGGTCGGATAGGTGTGCGAGATGTGGCACATGACCAGCGCGGGGGTGCCCTGGGCGGTGAGCGAATCGGTCAGCGCCGCGGTCACCTTCGCCTTGAGGTTGGCGAGATCGGCCCAGCTGGTGGCGGTTTCGAGGGTCTCGCAGAGCACGCCCACGTCCAGCAGGGCGTCGCGCAGGTAGGGAGCGGCGAAGCGGCCGTGTTCCCATTCCCGGGCGGGGGCTTCGCCGAGCGCGGTGCCGCCGGCGGCGGCCAGCAGGGCGGCGGCCTCGGCGCTGCGGGCGACCACGTGTGCGGCCGTGCCCTCGAAGGTGGTGACCGCTAGGCAGCCACCGACGGGCGCGCCGCCGATGTCCCCGGCACGGGCCAGGTTCAGACCGGTCTCGGCCTCGTCGGACAGGCGCATGACGGTGGGGGCGGCCCCGGCCTGGATGACGGTCCGCAGCGCGTTGGCGCCGGTGGCGAAGTCGGGGAACGACCAGGCCTGGTAGCCGGTGGTTTCCGGGACCGGGTGCACGCGCAGGGTGACGCCGGTGATGATGCCGAGGGTGCCCTCCGAGCCGGAGAACAGTTCGCGCAGGTCGGGTCCGGCGGCCGAGGCGGGGGCCCGACCGAGGTCGAGATCGCCTGCGGGCGTGGCGATCCGGAGCCGCTGGATCATGTCGTCGAAGCGGCCGTAGCCGGCCGAGGCCTGGCCCGAGGAGCGGGTGGCCGCGAAGCCGCCGATGGTGGCGTATTCGAAGCTCTGCGGGAAGTGGCTGAGCGAAAGACCATGGCGGGCAAGCAGTTCCTCGGCCTGCGGGCCGGACAGGCCCGCGCCCAGGGTGGCGGTGCCGCTGATCGGATCGACGTCGGTGAGGGTGTCGAGGCGGCGCAGGTCGAGGGCGACGACGGCCGGGAAGCGGCCGCGCGCGGGATCCAGGCCGCCGACCACGCTGGTGCCGCCGCCGAAGGGCACGACCGCGATTCCCTTGGCGGAGCAGTACTTCAGTAGCGCGAGGACCTGGTCGTGATCGGCGGGGAAGATGACGGCGTCGGGCGCGTCCTGCTCGCCGTCGGCGCGGCGGCGCAGCAGGTCGGGAGTGGATTTGCCGCCGGCGTGCAGCAGGCGGTCGCGATGGTCGATCGACAGGTGCTCGGCTCCGACCACCGCGACGAGCCCGGTGTGCTGTTCCGGCGTGAGCGCCGAGGCGCGCAGCGGCACGTCGCCCTCATCGCGACGGGTCACCGGCTCGCCGGACACCCCGAATACCTGTGCGAGCAGTCCCCGAATCTGCTCGGACAGCGGTTTGTGTCCGGACGGGGAGCCCCAGGCGTCCCACACCATACTCGCGCGAACCTGCGGCTCGCCCGGGTTTTCCGTGGACGCGGCAGCTGCTTGTGTGTCGACCATGCGTTACAGTCTGACATAGAATGTCAAGCAGTAACGAGAACTACTCTCCGGTGGTGGCAACCATGAGTTCGACCGAACCATCCTCCGCCGTCGATCGGGCCATCCTCGACGCGGCACGCGCCTGCGTGGCCGAATTCGGCGTCCGGCGCACCACCCTGACCGAGGTGGCCCGCCGCGCGGGCGTCAGCCGGCCGACCGTGTACCGGCGCTGGCCCGACACCGGGTCCCTGGTGGCGGACCTGCTGGTGCGGGAACTGCGCGAGATCATCGCCGACACCGCGCCCAGCACGGGCAGCACGCGCGAGCGGCTGGTCGGGGCCATCGTCGGCGGCGGCTCGGTGATGCGTCGGAATCCCCTGTTCACCAAGATCTTTCGCGCCGATACCGACATCATGCTGACCTACGTGTTCGAGCGGCTGGGCCGCAATCAGCGCGCCCTCATCGACCTGTTCGCCGACACCATCCGAGAAGGCCAGGCCGACAACTCGATTCGCGCCGGGGATCCCGGGCAGCTGGCCGCCATGCTGCTGCTGATGGCCCAGTCCGCGGTCCAGTCGGCGACCGCCTTCGCGCCGGTTCTGGATGGCGACCACCTCGACACCGAACTCGCTTACGCCCTACACGGCTACCTGACCCCCACCGGCACCTCACAGGGGACCGAGTAGCTCCGCATTCTCGACGACCGACAGCGGCACTGATCGAAAGGCCTTCCCATGACTTCGAATACGGCTCGGCCCGACTCGTCGCTCAACGCGACACGGCGGCGGCGAGAGCTCTCGGCACTCGGTGACGACGCGACCATCGACGTGCTGGTCATCGGTGGCGGCGTCACCGGTGTGGGTGTGGCGCTCGATGCCGCCGCACGCGGGTTGCGGACGGTGCTGGTGGAGAAGCACGATTTCGCGTTCGGCACCAGCCGCTGGAGTTCCAAGCTGGTGCACGGCGGGCTGCGGTATCTGGCCAGCGGCGGGGTCGGGATCGCGCACGAGAGCGCGGTGGAGCGCGACATCCTGCTCACCCGCACCGCGCCGCACCTGACCCGGGCGCTACCGCAGGTGGTGCCACTGCTGCCGAATATCGGTGCGGCACAGAAGATCCTGGTGCGGACCGGCTTCCTGGCCGGGGACGTGCTGCGCCGGGCGGCGGGGACATCGGCGTCGGTGCTGCCGCGGTCGCGGCGGGTGGCGGCGGCCGAGGCGCTGCGGCTGGCCCCGACTGTGCGCCGGGCCGGGCTGCGCGGCGGACTGCTGGCCTGGGACGGGCAACTGGTGGACGATGCGCGACTGGTGGTGGCCATCGCCCGCACGGCCGCCCGGGAGGGCGCGACGGTCCTCACCCGGGTCGAGGCCACGCATGTCGCCGGCGACCGGGCCACGCTGACCGACACGCTGACCGGCGAAACCCTGGAGGTGACAGCGCGTTCTGTCGTGAACGCCACCGGGGTGTGGGCCGATCAGGTGGATCCGAGCATCGAACTGCGGCCCTCGCGCGGCACGCACCTGGTGTTCGACGCCGCCGCGTTCGGCGGTCTCACCGCCTCGCTGACCGTGCCGATTCCGGGCAGCACCAGTCGTTTCATCTTCGCGTTCCCGGCCGCGCACAACCGGGTCTATCTGGGGCTCACCGACGAGGAGGCACCCGGCCCCGTGCCGGACGTCCCGCACGCGACCGACGGCGAGATCGACTTCCTGCTCGACACCGTCAATACGGTGCTGCGGGAGCCGCTGCGCCGCAGCGATATTCGCGGCAGCTTCGCGGGCCTGCGACCGCTGTTGCGCACCGGCGACGACAGCACCGCCGACATCTCGCGCGAGCACGCCGTGCTCACCTCCCCCACCGGCGTCATCACCGTGGTGGGCGGCAAGCTCACCACCTACCGGAAGATGGCCGAGGACGCGGTGGATGCCGCGGTGGCACACGCGCACCTGGCCGCCGCCCCGTGCCGCACCCGCAGCCTGCCCCTGGTGGGCGCGGTGTCCGGCGCGGCCCGCGATGCCATCCAGGCCCCGCCGCGCCTGGTCGAGCGCTACGGCAGCGAGGCCGCCGAGGTGCTCGCGATCACGGAACAGGATCCGGCCCTGGCGGCGGAGGTGGCGCCCGGCATGGACGTCACGGCAGCCGAATTCGCCTTCGCGGTGGCGGCCGAGGGTGCGCTGGACGTCTCCGACCTGCTCGACCGGCGCACCCGGATCGGCCTGGTCGCCGAGGATCGCAAGGCCGCGGAACCGGCCGCGCAGGCCGCTTTCGAGTAGGGCCGGGCGGACCGCCGCCGAAAGATCTTGCGGCCCGCCGCCGAGAGACCGGGCGGCCCGCCGCCGAGAGAAGTGTTCCGTGCGGCGCGGTGCCTAGTTGGCGACGCCGCAGCCGGAGCCGGTCGGCAGGCCGGTGCCGACCTGGATGTCGACGTACGGGAAGACGTCCTGGCCGTCGGGGCGGTGCTGCCAGACCTGCAGGCGGTGCGGTCCGGCGGTGACGGGCGTCCATCGGGTCTGGGCCAGCGAGCCGGAGGGGGTGGCGTAGGCGAAGGGAACCCCGTTGTCGTAGAAGACGACCGGGGTGACCGGGTCGTCGACGATGCCGTCGATGTCGTAGCTGCAACCGGTGCCGTAGTTGGTGGCCGAGCCGAAGCTGATGCCCGGGTCGATGCCGACCCGGGTCGCGGTCGCGCCGGCGGGCGCGGCCAGTCCGGCGACGGTCGCGAGCGTGGCGCAGCCGATCGCGGCGGCGGTGGTCCTGATGATCGTGCCCCTCATGGTTCGGTCCTCATCGGTGACGCCGGAGCCTGATGCACCGGCACGATGCCTCGATCCTCGCGCCCGGATCCCGGCCATGGGCGGCATTCCCGCAAACCGGTGGACGGGTGTCGCCGCGCGTCGCGGCGGATGGGTCGTATGCCCTGGCCGCGGAACGGTCCTATGCTTGGCTGCGATGTTGTGAGCGCCGGGAGAGGGAGGCGCGGATGGGCCGAATTCCGACGACGGTCGGGTTGGTATCTGGGGCAGGACTGGTCGCCAGGTTCGGGAATGTGATCATTCTCCTGCACGGTGAAAGTCCGTCCACGGAACGGATCATCGGTGCGGCAGAGACCGCGGCGAGCGCCGCGGATCCCGGTGTGGCGATTGCGCAGCGGCTGGCGGCGACCGTGTTCACCAGCAGTTCCGCGCAGCCACCGGCCTTCGGTGTGGTCGCACCGACGGCGGACGGGATCCTGATCCTGCTGCGCGGCGCGGTGACGGCCGCGGTCGACGGCCCGGAAGGCGCCCGCGTGCTGTCCGGCGAACGCGCCATGACCTGGGCCGACGAGATCGTGCGCGATCCGGTGCGGCGGCTCACAGTGGTCGCCGACGGCATGGGCAGCGAACTTCCGCACACCGATCTGCGTGCCGGAGTCGTGGTAGGCGGCGGTTTCGTCCTGCACGCCCCGGTCTCGGGACTGACGGCCCCGCGCGCCACCGAGACCCCGCCGAAAGCCGCGCCGGAGTCCCCGCCGGTCGCCGACCTCACCCGCCGGGCCCCTACCCCGACGCCCTCCCATATGCGTTTCTCGGGACCCTTCCCGGCCCCGGAATCCGCTGCCGGACAGCAGGTTTCCCCCAAGCCGCCGGAGCCCGCGGTCGAACCCGTGAATCCCCGCAATGCCGCCACGACTCCGGCTCCGGGCTCACGGCTCGCGGGTGACTCCGGTTCGGATCAGCCTGCGGAGGCGCTCGACAAGCGGGTGCGGATCGAGGCGCAGGCCGACTCCGGACCCGATTCCGGCCGTCCGGCCCGGCGAGAAGATCGCCCCACCCCCGAGGATCAACCGCCGACGGCGGCGTACACCGCGGACGCCGAGGACATCGGCGAGCCGGAAACCCGCGCCGCCGCCGGTCCGCAGCCGCCCACCACCTCCGCCATGGCCGCGGCGGGTGGGGCGCTCACCAGTACCGAGGGCGCGGTGTATCCGCTGGATCGGCCGTATGTGATCGGGCGGGACCCGATGATCGACGAGGCGGTGCGGCGGGCGGTGGCCTCGCCCATCGTGATCGCGCGGGATCGGCATGTGTCGCGGGTGCACGCGCGGGTGTTCATCGAGAACGGCCTGGTGTACGTGCGGGACGCGGGAACGCCGGGCGGGACCTTCGTGGCGGCTCCCGGCGCGGCGGACTGGGTTCGGGTGGGGCAGCGGCCGACGGAGTTGAAGGCGGGGTGGAGTCTGCGCATCGGCGAGCGGATTCTCACCTATCGCACGGCCCAGGCAGCCCCGTAGGTCGCAGTGCCGACGAGGTGGCTACCGCGCAGCCGGCACCCCGCTACTGCAAGGGAGACCAGTCCCCTCGCTGCAGGGTGTGCCGGGCCGCCCCGGGTATCGCCTTCCGGGCGCGGACGGCCTGCTGGGCGGCGGCCACATCGGCGGGGTGATGGCCGAGCACGATCGCCCCGACCGCGCGGTCGCCGGAAATGACCAGCCGCCGATAGGACCGCCGGGGCGATTCGTCCACCACGATCACCTCGTCGCGCTGTCCCGGCTCGACCTGCCCGATGCTGAACAGCTCCAGGCCGACTCCCTTGAGGATGGTGGCGGGCGTCTCCGCGGTCAGCACCTGATCGCCGCCGAGCGCATTCACGGCTGCGGCCTGCGCCTGTTCGGCGGCGATGGGCCACAGGCCGAGCACGCGGTCGCGATGTTCGGCCACGTCTCCGGCCGCGTACACGTGCGGCGCGGCGGTACACATGCGGTCGTCCACGAGAATGCCCCGCCGGACCGGGATTCCGGCGCGGGCGGCCAGGTCGGTATTGGGGCGGATGCCGGTGGCGGTGAGGAATACCTCGCACGGCAGGACCGTCCCGTCCTTCAGGACCACGGCCCGGACCGGATCGGAGTCCGGGCCGGGCCCGCGCTGCCCACCGGGTGCGACCGCCCGGGAATCGCCGGTCAGCGCGGCGGTCTCGGCTCGGTGCCGGACCTCGATCCCGGCCCGGGTGAAGTGGTCCAGCACGATGGCCGATGCCCGCGGATCGAGCTGCTTGCCGAGCAGCCGCGGCCCGCGTTCCAGCACCGTGACGCGTAATCCCAACTGGTGCAGGGCATATGCGGCCTCGAGACCGAGCAGACCGCCGCCCGCGACCACGGCGCGGACGCAGGACCGCTGCTGGGCGTAGGCGCGGATGTTCATGGCGTCCCCCGCCTCGCGGAGCACGAAGCTGCCGGGCCGGCGCAGTCCGGCGATCTCGGGCAGCGCGGCGGACGCACCCGTTGCGAGGATGAGCCGGTCGTAGGGCAGCACGTCGCCGGTGCCGAGGTGGACGCGCTGCGACCGCGGATCCAGGTGTGTGGCAAGGGTATTGAGCCACGGCGTGATGCGGTGTTCCTCGTACCACGCTTCGGGCAGCAGGTGCAGGCCCTGCATGGCGGACCGGCCGGGTATGAGGCGGGAGATTCCCATCCGGTTGTAGAAGTCGTGGGATTCCCGGCCGACCAGGTGGATTTCGCAGTCGGGGTGGCCGCGACGCAGGAAGTCGGCGGCGGTGACGCCCGCGATGCCGGTGCCGATGACGACCAGGCTCATCAGGGTGCGATCGAAGTGGACGGGGCGGTCGCCGCTGCCGTGCCCGGGTTCCGGGGTGAGCGAGACCCGGACGCCGCCGCCGTTCACGCGGGCGCAGCACGCCATGCGGGTGTTGTCGGCGAAACCCAACCGCCGCAGCGTGTTTCGCTCGTCTCCGGTCGGATCGCACAGCTGCTCGGCACCCTCGAGGATCGCGACCGGGTCGGCGCCGCAGACGCCCATGCGACAGCCCGACTCCAATGGCAGGTTGGCCTGTTCGGCGAGGTCGAGCAGGCTCACGCCGAGTTCGGCGGCCACGGTCCGGCCGTCGAAGTCCACCGAAGCCGCTGGGGCGGCGGCGTTGCCGGGAACGGCGCGCGGTCGCGGAAAGGGCAGCAGCACAGGCGCGGTGCGCGCGCCGGTGCTCAGCGCGTACTGGAGTTCGCTGACCCGGGTGCGGGCCAGGAACAGCAGGGTAGCCGCCAGCACGGCGAGGCTGATCGGCCAGCGCAGCCAGGCCACGCCCCCGATACCGGTGACGGTGGTGAACGCGCCGATCAGCACCGGCCCCGCGAACCAGTAGAAGCCATTGAGCGCCACGCTCGCGTAGACCGCCGACAGCATGGCCGGGCTCACGCCGGTCAGGGCCTCGACGGCGAAGTAGACGCCCACCGCGACCAGCAGGATCAGGCCCAGCGTCAGATACCGTTGCGGCACAGGCACTCCCGGGTATCCGGCCAGCACCATGAACCCGAGCACGAATCCGGGCAGCGCGGCGGCGAACAGTTTGCGCGGCGCGCTCCAGCCGCGGTCCGAATCGGCCATATCGGCCTGGTAGGCGGCGCGTGGCTTGAAGTCGAAGCAGTTCTTGGCGCAGCCGACGCATGGGCGGCAGTGATTGTTGGCGATGGTGACGAACGGTGTCTGCCCGTAGGCGCGCTGCAGCGGGAACAGCGGGCAGATGCTACTGCACCAGCCGCTCTTGCCCTTGAACACGACACCTCCGGTGAATGCGGCCAGCAGCACCGCGGACAGCACGAGGCCCGTGGCCATGCCGCTGCGGTCCAGGCCCGCGAGGCGCGATCCGGCGATGCCGAAGAACAGGGCGACCGCGATCAGATAGCCGCGCTGCTGCAGCCACGCCGGCGGCGTGAGCGCGCGGGTGAAGCGGAACAGCCGCGGCAGCTGATTGGTGGCGGCCAGCGGACAGGTGTTGCGCCACAGGCCCGGTGCGATGAGGAACAGTCCGGGCAACAGCGGGACGACGATCTTGAAGAAGACGAACAGCCCGCCCGCGGGCCGCACGAACAGCGCGACGATGAGCGCCAGGTAGGCGGTGATGCTCAGGAAGCGCGCCGCCTGCCAGACCGGCAACGGTATCCGGCTCGGCAGTTCGGTGAAGGCGGGGAACAGGTTTCGCTCGCCGGACGGGTCGAGGCCGAGGATCCGGTTGGCGAGGGCCACCCAGCGCGCGGGTGTCGGCTCGCCGCCGGGCGGGCGGGGTATCGCGCCCGACGGCCCGAGCACGGTCTCAGAGGGGTCGTGCTCGTCCGGTTCGCCGGTCGGGGTGTGCAGCACCAGGATCTCGCTGCGGCCCAGGCGCACCACGTCACCGGTGACGAGTTCCCGCCGCCCGGTCAGGGCCACGCCGTTGACGGTGGTGCCGTTGCGGCTGCCCAGGTCGACCACGGACAGCGCCGTCGGGGTGGGCACCAACCGCAGGTGCTGCCGCGAGACCCCGCCGTCGGCCAGCACCTCGTGGCTGCCATCGCGCCCGAAGACGATGGGCCCGTCGAGCAGGCGCCGCCGCGCGGGCCGTCCCCACTCCCGGATTTCGATGACCGGCCGCCCCGCCATGTTCCCGCCCCTTTCCGGCGCAGTCGTCGATCTCGCTGCGCTCGTGCGTATATCGCCGGAATCCCGGTTCACCATTACCGTCGCGGCGTGCCTCGAGGTCAGGCGCGCTCCCGGAGCAGCTGGACCCGCAGATAGCGGTACCGCTTACCGACCCGACGGCAGCCGACGGCCAGGGCCGATCCGACCGCGACACCGCCTGCGGCGCACACGATCACGGCAGGCAGAGTGGGTTCGCGTCCGAGCAGCACCCACGCCGCCCCGACCGCCGCGATCCCGAGCAGTCCCGTGCTGACGGCCAGCCCTGCGGTCGCGGCGAAGCGGGCGCTGCCGCGCCGTAGCGTGCGGGCGTTCGACTCGGCGTATGCGGCGGCGAACAGCAGGAGCAGCAGGATTCCGATGGCCGTCGCGGTGGTCGTGGCCCGCTGCCGCGTCCGCACCCCGAACCGATAGGTGGCAATCTCGGAACCCGCACGGGACAGCGACAATTCGCCGGTCAGCCGGCCCGCGAGCACGTACTGGTTCACCGGCGCGGACAACTCCCCCGACCCACCCGGCAACGCCGCACCCTGTCCCCCCGCCCGCACACCCAGCACATCCACCGACAGCTTCGCCTCATCGGCGTCCGCCCCGCTGACAGTGATCGGCACCGGCTTGGACAGATCGAGATCCACGGTCCCCGAGACGGGATCCACCCCGTCGATCCGAATCATCCCCGCGGGCGGCACATTCCGCCCCGGCGCACCCACCCCGAGCACCGCGGCCACCCCGGTCGCCGCCACCAACAACGCCGCCACCAGCAACGGCACCCGAGGCGACGGCAGCGTGACCACCCGCTGCACCGGCACCAGCTCCGCCCGATCCACCTCCGCCAACCGCACCACACCACGCTGAATCGGCTCACGCGGCCGTATCCGCTCCATCGGCGCGGAAGCCCCGGGCCCGAGACCCCCACCCTGTCCGGGATCCTGCCCCGGCTCGAAGCCTCCAACCACCCCAGAACCTCCACGTGGTCCTGGACCTCCACCCGGCTCGAAACCTCCGCCCGGTCGCGGACCGCTTCCATGCCCGAATCCGGCTGGGCCACTGCTGAACCCGTGTCCGGCGGGCATTCCGCCTGCACCCTGTCGCTGGGGCGCAGCGGGCCCGCCGTGCGAGGCGGGTGCCGGCACGCCTCGGTCGGCTCGCCGTGTCGGTTCCGAGCGGGGGTCGGCGGGTGGCGGCGCCGCGCTACCCGGCCCCGCGCTCGGGCTCGAGGGCGATCCGTGCGATGTGGCGGACCCGCCGGGGACGCGGCGAAGCTCTTCCCGGGACATCGAGTCGGCGGTGGGTGTGTCCGGCGGGTGGTGTGGGCGAATCGGTTGCGGCGGAGGCGTGATCGGCCCGGAGCCGTGGTCGCGGGTCACCGCACCGGGTGGTGGGGCCATTGCACCGGGTGGCGGGGTGTAGGGATCGTGGGAGCCGGGTCTCGGCGGTGGGGCCTGTGGAGTGAAGGGGCCGGGGGTACGCGGGCCGCGGGCGCTGCCGGTGGCGGCGGCCACGATGGTGTCCGCGCCGATGACCGGGATGCCCACGGGGGTGAGCCAATTCGCGCCCCAGAAGTGGGCGGCGGGCTCGGCGATGGCGACACCGAAGGTTTCGGCGGTGTCGTAGCGGTCGGCGGGGTCGGAGGCCAGGCCGCGCATGACCGCCTCGGCTATGGGCTCGGGGACGAACGGGGCCACCTCGGTCAGGGGGATCGGGTCGCCGTAGGCGTGGGCGAAGAGCAGGGACAGGGCGTCGGGGCCGGGCGGAAAGGGCAGTACGCCGGAGAGCAGCTGGTAGAGCATGGTGGCCAGGGAGTAGACGTCGGTAGCGGGTGAAAGTCCTTGGCCGCGCACCTGTTCCGGCGCGATGTAGGAGGGCGTGCCGATGATCTCGCCCGCCCGCGTCACCAGCGTGTCCGCGCCGCCGACGATCTTGGCGATGCCGAAATCGGTGAGCTTGAGTGCGCCATTGGCCGCGAACATGAGGTTGGACGGCTTCACATCCCGGTGCAGGATGCCGCTGCGATGCGCGGCGTCGAGCCCGGCCGCGCACGACAGCGCGACCGCCACCGCCGCAGTCGCCTCGAATCCCGTTGTGATGAAACGATTCTCGACGGTTCCGCCGGGCAGGTACTCCAGCACCAGCAGGCACAGGTCGTCGTGCTCGATGTAGTCGTAGACCGGCGCCACGTGCGGGTGGTCGAGCCCCGCCATCATCCGCGCCTCGGCGACGAACCGCCGCCGCACCTGCATATCGTCGGCGAACTGCGGCGGAATCTGCTTGATCGCGACCCGCCGCTGCAAGCCGCGATGCACGCCGGCCAGCACCACCCCGCAGCCGCCACGCCCGATCTGCCCGCCGACCTCGTACCCCGCCAGCGCCGCCCGCACCCGGGCCAGCTCGGTATTGCCGGTATTCGCCACGCTCATCGGCCCGCGCCCTCCGGCCGGAAGCCCGGTCCGCCGGGCCCGCTGCGCAGTGTCGGCTCGTCCCCCGGATCCGCCGCCCGGTCTCCCGGTCCGGGGTCGTTCTTTCCACCGGCGGGATCCCGCCCGATCGTCGGATCCCCGAGCCCGGCCCCGGACCGCGGCCGCTGCACCCCGCCGGGATATCCCACCGTCGAATCAGCGACGCCCGCCGCCGAATACCGGAATCCTTCGCCGCCCGGTGTACTGACCGCCGGCGGCCCACCCGACCCCGTCATACGTGGGCTGGTTCCGGCCTGCGTCTCGGACAGACTCCCCGAGTCCGGCGGATCCGTTGCCGCAGTGCTGCTTTCAGCGATCTCGGGCAGCATGGCCGACGCCAGCGGCCCACCGCCCGGATACCGGCCGTCCCCGATACCCGGATGCGCGATGCGGGTCGTCTCTCCACTCGGGTAACCGCCGGGAATCGGGCCGGACGCGGGTCCGCCCGGGAAGACCCGCATCGCGCCCCGGATCCCAGCGGGACCGACCTGCGGCGCGGCCTCTTCGTGACCAGGCCCGTCGGACGGGTGATACGGCACGAACTCCGTTGCGCCGGAGTCTGGTTGAGCACGGCCATCGAGGTTCGGGTAGGTGCCGCCCGGGATTCCCACCGCACCGAGGTCGCGGAAGGTGCCGCCATAGGGCGGATTGGGACGCGCCGCGGCAGCATTGGCGTCGAGTTCCTTCGCGGCGGCGAGATCTTCGGGGTCGAGGCCGAGATCGTCGGACTGCCGCGGGGTGGGCGAGAGGTAACCGGCCACGAAGAACAGGGCGGCGGTGGCACCCGCCAGGGCGAGCCACAGGGCGGTGCCGGGTACCCACCAGCGCGCCACCGAGCCGGTGAACCCTATCATCAGGCCGATGCCGAGGCCGGGCGCGAGCAGGCGCAGGCCGCGCTGCCAGCGATTGGCCGAGAGGCGGTGGCGCGCAACGGTCAGGGCCGCGTCGACAATGGCCAGGGCGGTCAGGACCGCGATGATGATGCCGAACAGCCCGTACACCGACGCGAGCGAACCGCGCACATCGACGACAGTGTGCACGGCGGTGAGCGGCCTGCCGTCCGCGCCGATGAGCGTGAGGTCGGAGCCGATGAGCCCGGTCGCCTGCCCGTCCAGCCCGGCCGGATCCAACCGGTAGGTGAGCTTCTCGGTCCTGCCCGCCGCGACCGTCAATTCGACTGTCGTGGAATACGAATAGAAGTTCAGGCCGAGCACGTGGCCGGCGAGGTCGACCCGCCGCACCGACACCGGACTCGCGGTCCCATTGGTCACCTCGACGACGACCTGCGCCACCCGCCTCGGATCCAGGCGCACCGGATTCCCGGCATTGGCACCGGCAATGGCCCGGCCGTCGAGGGTCGCGGTCGCGCTCACTCCGGCGGCGGCGCGGGCGGGTCCGGCCACGAAGACGACCGCCACGACCACGAGGGCGACCATGAGCAGGGCGCCGACCACGGTCCCGCCGATCGCCCGGTGGCCGCGGACACGAGTGACCGGCCGCGATTCCCCCTCGGCGCCAACAGGTCCGGCGGGTAGCTCGGCGGCCGGCCAGCCATCGTCCCAGCCGGTATCGCGTTCCCACCGGACGCATCGGTCACTCGCGCACCGGAATTCCGGCAAGCTGGGCGGCTGCACCTGGTGCGGCGCGGGCGTGCGACTGGTCATCGGGGCCTCCGTGCCGGGAGATGGGAGATCAAGCGGTGGCCGTAGAACCAGCCGCCGACGAGCAGGAAGAAGAGCAGCACCGTCATCGTCGCCGCGCCGCCGCCGACCTGGCTGACGAGCACGATGTCCAAGGGCGCGACCAGCTTTCGCCCGCACTCGGCGGTCACCTCGTGCTGGCCGATATCGGTGGCGCCGGTGGCGAGCGTGGCCGCGAAGCCGCCATCGGCCCGGGCCGTGGTGTCGGCGGCGGTGGACCCGCCGATCGACAGCTTCACCTCCGCACCGGGATCACAGCCGGTGCCGCTGGCCTGCACCGGCGCCCCCGGCGCCACCGCGGGCGGCTCGAGGGAAAGCCCTGGCGTCTGTGCGGGAACAGGAGTGGTCGAGGCGGGCGGCGTGGCTTCCGAACTCGGCGGAACCGCCTGGGTGGTGGTCGGCGGCGGCGCGGCTGGCGTCAGCACCGGCGTGGTCGGCACCGGATAGGGTTGCGGCTGCGGCTGATTCCCGCCCGGCGTGGTGCCAGGAGGTACGACGGCAGAGACGCAAGTTCCGTTCGCGGCCTTGACCGAACCGTCCGGACAATACTGCGGCTGCGCAGACGGACACACCCCGCTCGACGGCTCGACCGAACCATCGGGGCAATACTGCGGCTGCGCCGACGGGCACACCCCGCTGGAGGGCTTCACCGAGCCATCCGGGCAATACTGCGGCTGAGCGGACGGACAGACTCCGCTCGCGGGTTTCACCGAGCCATCCGGGCAATACCGCGGCTGCGCCGACGGACACACCCCGCTCGCAGGTTTCACCGAACCGTCCGGGCAGTACTGCCGCTGGGTGCAGGTGGTCCAGCCGCAGCCGGTGTCGCCGCCGCTGTCGCACGAGTCGCCGCACTGGCCGCCGGGATTCGTCTTGCCGCTGCCGTGGCCGGGCGGGCCGTCGTGGGTGCCGGGGCAATCGGTGTAGGTGCAGTCGTTGCCCGGCTGCTGGGTGGTGACCGGCGGCGGATTCACCGTGGTGGGAGGAACTTTCACCGGTGCGCGCTGCTGCGGCGCCGGGACGGAGACGGTGGTGAGCGGAACGGGTTGGGTGGCACCCGGATTCGCCCAGCCGATGCCGGTCGGAAGCGCGAGCGCGATGGCCGCCACGAACAGCAGAACAAGGTGTAGGGTCCGGGGTGAAAGTCTCACCGCGCGGGCCAGTTTCGCATGCCGGTCCCCACCGGCATGCCGAGCAGAATGCGCACCTGTCTTCATTCGGCGTGACCTCGCTTGTTCGATGGTAAGGCCATCCACGCCCCCGCTGCCCTGTCTATCGCGGTAGTGATCACCCGCGTTCACACCCGAGACCGACCAGTCCGCTGGCTCGCGTGTTTCGCGCCCTACGATGCGGGTACCGACTGGGACGCCCCATCGCGCCGGAGAGGACAATCGGGACCATGCATCGTGCCGCGCCGAAGAGCGATATCGACGAGTCCGCGCTGACCGTCACCGCGCCGAAGACCGAGGCCGCGGGCGTCAAAGCGGTCACCGTCGCACTGGAGCGCGCCGTCGAGGAGATGGGTGTGGTGCGCACCGCGCGCACGCTGGCCCGGGTGAATCAGCGGCACGGGTTCGACTGTCCGGGGTGCGCCTGGCCGGAACCGACCGGTCGGCGCCGACCCGCGGAGTTCTGTGAGAACGGCGCCAAGGCCGTCGCCGAGGAGGCGACCCTGCGCACCGTCACGCCGGCGTTCTTCGCCGCGCACTCCCTCGAGGACCTGGCAGGCAAGTCCGGCTACTGGCTCGGCCAGCAGGGCCGCCTCACTCACCCGATGGTGCTGCGCGAGGGCGACACCCACTACTCCCCGATCGGCTGGGACGAGGCCTACCGGCTCATCGCCGACACCCTGCGCGGCCTGGACTCGCCCGACGAGGCCGTCTTCTACACCTCCGGCCGCACCGCCAACGAGACGGCGTTCCTCTACCAGTTGCTGGTCCGCAGCTTCGGCACCAACAACCTGCCCGACTGCTCCAATATGTGCCACGAATCCTCGGGCACCGCGCTCACCGGCTCGATCGGCATCGGCAAGGGCTCGGTGACCATCGACGACTTCTCGAAGGCCGACCTCATCATCGTGGCCGGGCAGAACCCCGGCACCAACCATCCGCGCATGCTGTCCGCGCTCGGCGAGGCGAAGGCGCACGGGGCCACCGTGATCGCGGTCAACCCGCTACCGGAGACCGGTCTCATCGGCTTCAAGGACCCGCAGACCGTCAAGGGCTTCACCGGCGGCATCACCATTGCCGACGATTTCCTGCAGATCCGCCTCGGCGGCGACATGGCCCTGTTCCAGGGCCTGGCAAAGCTGCTGTTCGAGGCCGAGGACCGAGCGCCCGGCACGGTCGTGGACCGCGCCTTCGTCGATACGCACACCGCGAGCTTCGCCGAATACGAAAAGCACATGCGCGCGGTCGATCTCGGCATTGTCGAGCAGGCCACCGGCCTCAGCCGCGCGGACCTGGACCGCACCGCGAAGCTGCTGGCCGAATCCAAGGCCACCATCGTCTGCTGGGCCATGGGCCTCACCCAGCAGGTACACGGCGTCGCCACCATCGAGGAGGCCACCAACCTGCTGCTGCTGCGCGGCATGATCGGCAAGCCCGGCGCGGGCGTGTGCCCGGTGCGCGGCCACTCCAATGTGCAGGGCGACCGCACCATGGGCATCTGGGAGAAGATGCCCGACGCCTTCCTCGATGCCCTGGACCGTGAATTCGGCATCACCAGCCCGCGCGAACACGGCTGGGACACCGTCAATGCCATCCGGGCCATGCGCGACGGCCGGGGCACGGTGTTCTTCGGCATGGGCGGCAACTTCGTCTCCGCCACCCCCGACACCGAGGTCACCGAGGCCGCACTGCGCAATTGCGCACTGACCGTGCAGGTGTCGACCAAACTCAACCGCAGCCATGTGGTGCACGGGCGCACCGCCCTGATCCTGCCCACCCTGGGCCGCACCGACGCGGACCTGCAGGACGGCGTGCGCCAGCAGGTTTCGGTCGAGGACTCGATGTCCATGGTGCACCTGTCCACCGGTCGGCTGGACCCGGTGAGCGACCAGCTGCGCAGCGAGGTCGCAATCGTGTGCGAGCTGGCCGAGGCCGTGTTCGGTCCGGGCCACTCCGTGCCGTGGGGCGAGTTCCGGCGCGACTACGACAGGATCCGCGACGCCATCGCCCGGGTGGTACCCGGCTGCGCCGACTACAACCGGAAGGTGCGCGGCCGCAACGGCTTCCAGCTCCCGCACCCGCCGCGCGACGCCCGCGAATTCCGGACCGCCACCGGCAAGGCCAATTTCGCCGTCAACGACCTGCACTGGCTGCCGGTCCCCGAGGGCCGGCTCATCCTGCAGACCCTGCGCAGCCACGACCAGTACAACACCACCATCTACGGCCTGGACGACCGCTACCGCGGCATCCACAACGGGCGGCGCGTGGTGCTGGTCCATCCGGAGGACATCGCCGCCCTCGGTTTCGCCGAGGACGATCTGGTGGACGTCATTTCCGAGTTCGACGACGGCACCGAACGCAGCGTGACCGGCTTCCGCCTGGTCGCCTACCCGACCCCGCGTGGCAATGCCGCCGCCTACTACCCCGAGACCAACCCCCTGATCCCGCTGGACCATGTCGCCCGGCGTTCCAATACGCCCGTCTCCAAGGCGGTCACCATCCGCCTGGAACGCCACACCCACACGATCGCATGAGCAGGGTCACCGCGCGCCGCCGCACACTGCGCATCTCCCCCAGCGGCACCGTCACCCGGCCCGACACCCTGGCCGTGGAGGAACCGCTCGAAATCCGCATGGGCGGGCAGTCGCTGACGATCACCATGCGCACCCCCGGCGCGGATATCGACCTCGTGCACGGCTTCCTCTATGCCGAGGGCATCATCGACACGGCCGCGGACATCGTCAGTGCCCGCTACTGCGCCGGCACCGACGAGAACGGGCAGAACACCTACAACGTGCTGGACATCCAGCTCCGGACCCCGGTCCCGGCGCAGCCCAGGCCCTTTCTGACCAACAGTTCGTGCGGACTGTGCGGCAAGACCGCCCTCGACGAGGTCCGCACCCGGATCCGGCACGCCATACCCGCGGATTCGCTCCGCGTCGACGTGCACACCCTCGCCAAGCTGCCCGACGAACTGCGTTCCCGCCAGCAGGTTTTCGACGCCACCGGCGGGCTGCACGCGGCGGGCCTGTTCACCCCCGAGGGCGAGGCGCTGGCCGTGCGCGAGGACATCGGCCGCCACAATGCCGTGGACAAGCTGATCGGCTGGGCGATCCGCGAGAATCGGCTCCCCGCACACGATCTCGTTCTCATGGTCAGCGGCCGGGCCTCCTTCGAGCTGGTGCAGAAGGCCATCATGGCGGGCATTCCGGTCATGGGCGCGGTGTCCGCCCCCAGCTCACTGGCCGTGGATCTCGCCGCCGACGCCGGCCTCACCCTGGTCGGCTTCCTGCGCGGCGAAACCATGAACGTATACACCGGTGAGGACCGCCTCGCGATGTGATCGGCCCGTTCCACAGGGTGAGGCAGCGGGGTTCTTTTGCGCGTTCCGGCTGTTACTCTCCGCAATAGAACACGTTTCAATTCTTGATGGGAGTCATCCATGGCAGCGCAGCCCCGCGATGTGGTCGAGCAGTACGTGAAGCTGGTGGCCACCGGGCCCACGTCGGCGATCGTGGACCTGTACGCCGAGGACGCGGTGATCGAGGATCCGATCGGGACGCCGGAGCGCCGCGGCCACGAGGCCATCGGCGAGATGTACAAGGCCCTGGAGAACCTCGACCGCGAGACCGAACTGCACACCGTCAAGGTGGCGGGCAACAAGGTGGCGGCGTCCTTCACCCTCGTCACCGTGTCCAACGGGCACCGCATGACCCTCTCGCCCATCGACGTGATGGAACTGAACGACGAGGGCAAGATCATCAGCATGAAGGCCTACTGGGGCCCGGACGACATGAAGATGGAGCAGATCTGACCCACGGGGGTTGTCCCCTCCCGCTCCCCGAATTACGGTGTCAGCACAGTGATTCGGCGAGGGCGGGAGGGCCTGTGCGGATCTCGTTGCGCGGCACCGGTGACGGTGTGCGGGTCAGCATGCGGCTGGAGATCAACCGGCGGCGCTGGATCGCCCTGCTCATCATGCTCGGCGTGCTCACCGCCACGGGCGTGATCACCGGCCTGTGGGCCGTCGTGGCACCCGAATCGTTCTACACCAGCTTCCCCGGATTCGGCCTGCACTGGGTGCGCGCCGACGGCCCGTACAACCATCACCTGGCCGGTGACGTGGGGGCCTTCTTCCTGGCCCTGGGCGCCATCTCCGGCGCCGCGCTCTACTACCGCGACAGCGTCATCGCGCGCGTCAGCGGACTGGGCTGGCTGGTTTTCGGCGTGCCGCATTTCACCTACCACGCCTTCCACCGCCCGGCGACGCTGAGCGGACTCAACTTCACCCTCGAACTGCTGGCGGCACTGGCCATGCCTGCCCTCGGCCTGGCCATTCTGCTGGTCGCCCCGCGCGAACGCTTCCCGGTCCCCGAGCCCGCCCCCTTCACCTTCAAATTCCCTCGCCGCTGACCTCACCCGCCGCGAAATTCTTCTGCCCCGATGCCGATGAAATCCAGGACGTCGCCCCGTCGTAACAGGTGACCCGACCACACCGATTTCTGGAGTAACGGAGTAAAGGTTCAACGGCGAACCACGGAGGATCAACGGCGATTCTCGCAACGGGCGCGATCGGCTCCACCGACCGTCACCGACTCCCTGGCTTTCCGGAAACGGACAGCCCACAGCAGAACACGCACGGAACTGTCGGCCACCGAGTTCGTCACCCTCGACGGTGTCTGTCGAGCACCGGGTGGGCCGGAGGAAGGTTTCGCGCACGGCGGCTGGACCGCACCCTACGGCGACGAAGCATCCGGCGAATTCACGGTCTCGATCTTCGAGCGAGTCGACGCCTTCCTCCTGGGTCGGCGCACCTACGAGATCTTCGCGAACTACTGGCCGAACCACGACATACCCGGCCACCCATAGCGAGCAAGCTCAACCAGCTCCCCGAGTACATACCGACCAGCACTCTCGAGCAGGCCGACTGGTCCAGCACCGCACTCCTCCGCGGTCAGGTCCACCATCGGCGGAACTCCGCAGGCATGCAGGCGGCCGCGTGGCGAGAGAACGAAACCGGCTCCGCGAGAGGGATTCTCGCGGAGCCGGATTCTTTGCTTGTGGAAGGGCCTTACGCCGACTTCTCGCGGCGCTCCGGGGTCTGGCGCTTGCGCGGGACGATCGTTGGGAGGACGTTGTCGTTCACCGTGTCGGCATTGACGACCACCTTGGCGACATCGTCGCGGCTGGGGATGTCGTACATGACCGGGAGGAGCACCTCCTCCATGATGGCGCGCAGGCCGCGGGCGCCGGTGCCGCGCAGGATCGCCTGATCCGCAACGGCTTCCAGGGCGTCCTGGGTGAACTCCAGATCCACGCCGTCCATTTCGAACAGGCGCACGTACTGCTTCACCAGGGCGTTCTTCGGCTCACCCAGGATACGGACCAGCGAGTCCTTGTCCAGGTTGGTGACCGAGGCGACGACGGGGAGGCGGCCGATGAACTCGGGGATCAGACCGAACTTGATCAGATCCTCGGGCATCACGTCGGCGAAGTGATCAGCGGTGTCGATCTCGGCCTTGGACCGGACCTCCGCGCCGAAACCGATGCCGCGCTTGCCGACTCGATCCTGGACGATCTTCTCCAGACCGGCGAACGCGCCCGCCACGATGAACAGCACATTGGTGGTGTCGATCTGGATGAACTCCTGGTGCGGGTGCTTGCGGCCGCCCTGCGGCGGCACCGACGCCTGCGTGCCCTCCAGGATCTTCAGCAGCGCCTGCTGCACGCCCTCACCGGACACGTCACGGGTGATGGACGGGTTCTCCGACTTGCGGGCGATCTTGTCGACCTCGTCGATGTAGATGATGCCGGTCTCGGCGCGCTTCACGTCGTAGTCGGCGGCCTGGATCAGCTTCAGCAGGATGTTCTCGACGTCCTCGCCGACATAGCCGGCCTCGGTGAGCGCGGTGGCGTCCGCGATGGCGAACGGCACGTTCAGCATCTTGGCCAGCGTCTGCGCCAGATAGGTCTTGCCACAGCCTGTCGGGCCGAGCATGAGGATGTTGGACTTGGCCAACTCGACCGGTTCACCCCGGGAGTCGCGACCCTTGTCGCCGGCCTGAATCCGCTTGTAGTGGTTGTAAACCGCCACTGCGAGGGTTCGTTTCGCGGCGTCCTGCCCGATCACGTACTGCTCCAGGAAATCCCGGATTTCCGCGGGTTTGGGCAATTCGTCGAGCTTGACCTCGCTGGATTCGGCGAGCTCTTCCTCGATGATCTCATTGCAGAGGTCGATGCACTCGTCGCAGATGTACACCCCCGGTCCCGCAATGAGCTTCTTGACCTGCTTCTGGCTCTTTCCGCAGAAAGAGCACTTCAACAGATCGCCGCCATCACCGATGCGCGCCATCTCCTGGGTCCCTACTTCCTTGTCCGCGTGCAACCGTCTGTCCCCGGCTGCCGGCGAGCTGCCTTCTTCGAGCGTAAGCCGTGACCCCTGAGTTTGCGGATCCGGCAATTCGGCTGTGTGTATCCAAAAGCTTGTGTGTATCCAAAAGCTGTGTTGGATGCAGAGGCAGAGCCGACAACCACGAGCAAAGGTCCCTAGAGTGACCGTACCCGCTTCGGCTGACCGAGGTCGACAACTTGGGCACGTTTCTCGCCGGACATGTGCGTGGACTCACCCCTGCCGGGGTGGCGGGGACGCCTGGGACACACAGAACCCCGCCACCCGCCCAGCTCACTTCTGGGCGCTGAGCTTGCGGTACGCGAAGACCTGGTCGACGATCCCGTATTCCTGCGCCTCGTCTGCGGTCAGGATCTTGTCCCGGTCGGTGTCCTTGCGGATGGTGTCCGCGTCCTTGCCGGTGTGGCGCGCCAGCGTGGTCTCCATGAGGCGACGCATGCGCTCGATCTCGGCGGCCTGGATCTCGAGGTCGGAGACCTGGCCCTGGATGCCGCCCGAGGTCGACGGCTGGTGGATCAGGACACGGGCGTTGGGCAGCGCGGCACGCTTGCCGGGGGCGCCGGCGGCGAGCAGCACGGCCGCGGCCGAGGCGGCCTGGCCCAGGCAGACGGTGGCGACGTCGGCGCGCACGTACTGCATGGTGTCGTAGATGGCCATCAGCGCGGTGAAGGAACCACCGGGCGAGTTGATGTACATGGTGATGTCGCGGTCCGGGTCCATCGACTCGAGCACCAGCAGCTGAGCCATGATGTCGTTGGCCGACACATCGTCAACCTGGTTGCCCAGGAAGATGATCCGCTCCTCGAAGAGCTTGTTGTACGGGTCCGAGACCTTCTGGCCGAAGCTGGTCTGCTCGGTGAACTGCGGCAGGATGTAGCGCGACTGAGGCAGGCTGCCGGCGGCGGCGAAGGTGATGCCCGCGGCCCGCGGATCGATCATGTTGGACATACGCGTCACTCCAAAGTCTGTGTGATGGGCTGCGGAACTATTTGCTGCTGCTGCCGTTCGCCTGGCTCGCGTGGGTGATCACGTGGTCGATGAACCCGTAGTCGAGCGCCTCGGCGGCCGTGAACCAGCGGTCGCGGTCGGCGTCGGCGGTCACCTGCTCGACGGACTTGCCGGTGTGCAGCGACTGCAGTTCGTTGAGTTCCCGCTTGGTGTAGGCGAACTGCTCGGCCTGGATGGCGATGTCCGCGGCGGAACCGCCCAGACCGGCGGAGGGCTGGTGCATCATGATCCGCGCGTGCGGCAGCGCGTACCGCTTGCCCTTGGCGCCGGCGGCGAGCAGGAACTGGCCCATGGAGGCGGCCAGGCCCATGCCATACGTCGCGACGTCGCATTCGGCGAACTGCATGGTGTCGTAGATGGCCATGCCCGCCGTCACCGAACCGCCCGGGGAGTTGATGTACAGCGAGATGTCCTTCGTCGGGTCCTCGGCCGACAGCAGCAGGATCTGCGCGCACAGCTTGTTGGCGATGTCGTCGTCGACCTGAGTGCCCAGGAAGATGATGCGCTCGCGCAGCAGGCGCTCGTACACCGAATCACTGAGGTTCAGACCAGCAGTCGCGGATGTCATGCGCACCCCTGCCTGATGAATTGTCACGGATACCTGCCCTCTCTCAACGGCTCGGTTAACAAGCCCCTACTGATTCGCTGACACAAACCCTAACGAAGCAGGGCGGCACCGAACTCCCGGTACCGCCCTGCTTCGCTCACAGCGCAAACTTACGTCAACACCTCACGTTCCCGCGTCTGGGGTTCTCGGGGTGTCACCCGAGACCCCGGACACCGGGGCGTCGGCATCTATTACTCGGCCTCGGCCTCGGCGGCCTCGGTCGCGTCGGCGACGGTGGCGAGCTCCTCGGCGGAAACCTCCTCGGCCTCCGCGGCCGGGTTGCCGAACATCTCGGCGGTGTCCACGACGTTG
The DNA here is from genome assembly GCF_044766925.1 of Nocardia sp. NPDC101769. NCBI lineage: Bacteria > Bacillati > Actinomycetota > Actinomycetes > Mycobacteriales > Nocardiaceae > Nocardia > Nocardia sp. NPDC101769. The sequence goes on from NZ_JBIWMX010000007.1 coordinate 78,806, forward strand.
CCGGCGGTGTCGGTGACGGCGGCCTGAACCACGACGCCGGCGAGGGCCTTACCGCGGCGCACGTCCGCGAAGACCGCGCCCAGCTGACCGGCCTGCTGGATCTGCTGGATGAACTGATCGGGCGACATGCCGTAGCGCTGCGCCTGGAAAATGATCCGCTCGTACAGCTCGTCCTGGCCGACCTGGGTGTTCTCGGCCTCGGCGACCGCGTCCAGCAGCAGCTGGGTCTTGACCGACTTCTCGGCGGCTTCCTTGGTGTCCTTCTTGAACTCCTCGAGGGAGGAGCCCTGGGCCTCGAGGGCCTCGGCCAGCTTGGCCTCGTCGTGGTCGAAGCCGTGGACGGCGTCGTGCTCGACGGCGTCGACCTCGGCCTTGACGACACCCTCCGGCAGCGGGATCTCGATGGTCTCGAGCAGGTGCTCGAGCACCTTGTCGCGGATCTCGCCGGCCTGCTGGACCTTCTTGACGCGCTCGACGCGGGTCTTCAGGTCTTCCTTCAGCTCGTCGATGGTGTCGAATTCGCTTGCCAGCTGGGCGAACTCGTCGTCGGCCTCGGGCAGCTCGCGCTCCTTGACCGACTGCACGGTCACGGTGATGACCGCTTCCTTGTCGGCGTGCTCGCCGGCGACCAGCTTGGAGGTGAAGTCCTTGGACTCGCCCTCCTTCAGGCCGATCAGGGCCTCGTCCAGGCCCTCGATGAGCTGGCCGGAGCCGACCTCGTGGGACAGGCCGGTGGTGGAGGCCTCCTCGACGGTCTCGCCGTCGACGGTGGCGGACAGGTCGATGGAGACGAAGTCGCCGTTCTCGATGGCACGCTCGACCGACTTCAGTGTGCCGAAGCGCTGACGCAGCGACTGCAGCTGCTCGTCGATGTCCTCGTCGGTGATCTCGATCGGGTCGACCGAGACGGCGATGGAGGAGAACTCCGGCAGGGTGATCTCCGGGCGGATGTCGACCTCGGCGGTGAAGGCCAGCTCCTCGCCGTCCTCGATCTTGGTGATCTCGATTTCCGGCTGGCCGATGACCTTGGCCTCGGTGGCGATGACGGCCTCGCTGTAGCGCTTGGGCAGCACATCGTTGACGACCTGCTCCAGAACGGCGCCGCGGCCGATACGGGCCTCGAGAAGCTTGGCCGGCGCCTTGCCCGGACGGAAGCCCGGGATCCGGACCTGCTGCGCGAGAGCCTTGTACGCGCGGTCGAAGTCCGGCTTCAGCTCCTCGAAGGGCACCTCGACATTGATGCGGACCCGAGTCGGGCTCAGCTGCTCGACGGTGCTCTTCACGGACATGCTCCTTGTTCGTAGTTCATGGTTGACGTCTAGGTTCCCCCCGAACGCATCCCGACCAGGTTAGTTGACGGCCCCACGGGCCGTGTAACCGGTCACTGCACGGGGCATCGCGACGCCGGTCGGTCGACCGGTCGTCCTGGTACCCGCGGGTTCTCTCAGCTACCGACTTTGACGGCGTCGGTGACGAAGACCAGCGTCTCGTACGGTTTCATGCCGCGGCCGCCCGCGCCGTAGCCCAGGTTGGGCGGGACGATGAGCAGCCGGCGCGCGCCCTGCTGGACGCCGACCAGGCCCTGGTCCCAGCCCTTGATGACCTTGCCCGCGCCGAGCGGCAGATCGAAGGGCTCGCCGCGGGTGAAGGAACTGTCGAGGACCTTCTTGTCCGACCAGGTGACCAGCGTGTAATTCATGGTCAGCTCGTCGCCTGCCTTGGCGGCAGGGCCGCTGCCCGCGACCAGGTCCTTGACGATGAGCTGCTTGGGCGGGTCGCAGTCGTCCGGGATGGTGATCTTGGGAGCTTGGCCGAAGCCGCCGTCGACCTTGATGTCGTCGGCGGTGCACTCGCGGCCCTTGCTCTGGGTCGTCGTGGTGGCGGCCGCGCTGGTCGCGGCGGTGGCCGTGGTGGTCGACGCCGCCTTGTTGTCACTGCTGCTGCCGCAACCCGCGGCCAGCACCGTGGCGGCCGCGACCGCACCGATCACACCGACCTTGCCCACCAAGCGCATTCCCGCTCCTGTCCGTCCGGTCCGGATTGCCGCAGAGATTGCGACGCCGCGCCGAACCTACACGGCGGGGTCGGTATTCGCCGGGGAGGGCACGGCCGCGCGGGTCTCGGCGGTGCCGACGCTACCGGCCCGAGACCAGCAACGCGTACTGCGCCACCGCCATCCGGTGCACCTTCTCCTCGGTCGCGCCGGAGACCAGTGCCAGGTAGCGCCCGTCCAGCACGAGGCAGGAGTATTGCCGGTCGGGCACTCGGGGATCGGGGTCGGGGTCCCGCAGACAGACCGCGTCGGGTACGCCGTCCGGCGCGCGCACGGCGGCCCCGTTCGCGGTCGGTTCGGACAGCCGTGTCAGCGCGTGCCGGGCGGCGACGGCATCGGGAAAGCGAAGCAGCCGAGCGTGATCCGTGACGGCGATGCCCTCGACGGGGATGCGTACGGCGTCGCCGGGCCGATTGATCCACGGATCGGCGGCGACGGGCCCGTACGCGATCCCGGTCGCGCGCCGGTATCCGCCCCAACCCGCGATGAGCCCGTGCTCGTCCTGGAACAACTCGGGGTAGGGCCATTGCCCGGGTGCCGCGGGCAGCAGGCGGCTCAGCATGCCGTCCGGGTCGAGCGGTAGTGCCGCCAACGCCTCGACCGGTGTGGGCACGAAGGCGTCCAGTCGCGGCAGTTCGGCGTCGAAGGCCTTTTCGGCCAGGGCCTGCAACGCGGCCCGATCGGTGGTCGGATTGGTGACGTACAGGGTCACCACGTACGGGCCGTGCGCGAGGGTGGCGGCGAGCGTCGGCTCGTAGGTGCGCCAATGCCCGTGGGTCGCAAAGTATTCGGTGAACGGGACGACGACATTGTCGCGGTTGACGGCGAAGTCGCGCGAATCGATCTGCTCGGCCGCGTCGATGGCCGTCATATTGTCCCGCATGCGCAGGACCGTGATGCGCACCGATCGCGACGTACCGATCCGGGGAATTCCGCTCGCATCGTCGGTGCCGCCGATGCTGAATCCCGCCAGCATCCCGTGCGCGGCCAGGGTCTCGCGGGTGGCGTCCGCGAGGATGCCGACCGCGTCCGCCGGTGTCGGCACCGGGATGGCCGACGTCCGGGACAGCGCCGGGTCGAACGTGCGCGGTGCGACGACGGCGTCGGCCATCCGCACCGATTCCTGCAGGCGGCCATAGGCTTCCCCGGCGTCCCGGGGTGCGGACAGGGGACGGCCACTGTAGCCACCGAGATCGAGACTTCCCAGTTCCGGTGTCATCGGCCGCGGCGCACCCGCGATCGCGCAGGCGCTCACCAGCACCGCGACCGAGACCATCGACGACCGTCCGGCGTAACCGCGCCGGACTAACGGATCAGATCGGCGCATCCAGCCACCCCGGTCCTAGCAGTTCGGGCCCGGTGGCGGATGACCTATTGCCGTGTACTGGGCGAAGTTTCGCGTCACACGGCCGGAATACCGGCGAGATCTTCCCCCGGACCAACCTTTTCGAGTGTGATCGCAACTGCCCTGTGCGGTAACCGTTTAGGGAGAGATCGCGACCGGCCCGTAACAATTCCTGGACAACACGGCACCTTCTTCGGACCGGAATATGTTTGCGGCCATCTTCGGCATACGGGAGCATCTCAGGATGCTGGTGACGATTTCTTGTACGCGACCCGCGGGAGCCGAGTGGCCTGCCACCGACCTGGGGTACCTGCTGCACAAGAATCCTTCGCGCATACAGACTTTCGAGCAGTCCTACGGCGTCGCGCACGTGCTCTACCCGGAGGCCGGGGACGAGCGGTGCACGGTCGCGCTGATGCTGGAAATCGATCCGGTGCGATTGGTACGCGGAAAGTCGAGGGGCACACCTGAATTCAGCCTGAGTCAGTATGTAAACGATCGGCCGTATGCTGCGTCTTCCCTGCTTTCGGTGGCAATTTCGACGGTATTCGGCAGCGCCCTGCACGGCCGCTGCGCGCAGCGGCCGGAACTGGCCGAGACCGCGCTGCCGTTGCGTATCGAACTTCCGGCGGTGCCGTGCAAGGGCGGGGCGGAATACGCCGAGCGGGTCTTCGCACCCCTGGGCTGGGCCGTGACGGCCACTCCCCTCCCCCTGGATCCCGCCTTCCCGGACTGGGGCGACTCCCACTACCTGCGCCTCGAACTCACCGGAACCCTGCGGCTGGCCGAGGCCCTGTCCCACCTGTACGTGCTGTTGCCCGTCCTCGACGGCAGCAAGCACTACTGGCTCGACACCGCCGAGATCGACAAGCTGCTCCGCTTCGGCGAGGGCTGGCTCACCGATCACCCGGAACGCGAGTGGATCACCCGTCGCTACCTGACAAGGCGCCACACCCTTATCCGTACGGCCCTGGCGCGCCTGGCGGAGCTGGACGACGAGGAGCCAGAGGGGCTCGGCGCGATCGAAGAGGATTTCGACGAGGACGCCACCGACTCCGATCCGACGGCCAGCGCACTGCGCATCGGGGCCGAACCCGTCGCCGGCACAGCCGAATCCACTACCTCGAGCCCTGCGGGCGACCGCGATCCGAACGAACCCGAGCAGGCCGGAAGAAGTGCTGCCGAAGTGGGTTCCGATCAGTCCCCGGCGGACGCTCAGGGGTCTCGGGTCGACGCAGGCCTGTCCAACGGGGCGCGTGTCCCCTCCGCAGATTCGGCGGCCACGGAGCTGGTCCCGTCGATCTCCGACATCGCGCCGGGCGCAACAGATTCCCGTCGCACGGATGAGCACGGGCCCTCGCTGGCCGTCTTGCGGCGGGCGGCAGTGCATCACGCGCTGCTGGAGGTCGGGGCGCGCCGGGTGCTGGATCTCGGATGCGGGCAGGGCTCTTTGTTGCGAGAGCTGGTCGCGGACCGGTCCTTCAGCGAGATCGTGGGTATCGATGTGTCGATGCGGGAGTTGAAGATCGCGGCGCGGCGGCTGCGGCGGCTGCCCGAGTGGCAGTCGCGACGGGTGACTGTGCGGCAGGGGGCGCTCACGTATACCGATGCCTCGCTGCAGGGCTATGACGCGGCCGTGCTCATGGAGGTGATCGAGCATGTGGACGCGCCACGACTGAAGGCGTTGGAGCAGGCGGTGTTCGGAGCGGCGGCTCCGGGCGCGATTGTCGTGACCACGCCGAACAGCGAATACAACGTGCGCTACGAGGGGCTCGCGGCGGATGCTTTCCGGCATTCCGATCACCGATTCGAGTGGAGCCGGGCAGAATTCGCGGACTGGGCACACCGGGTCGGTGACTCGTACGGGTACGCCGTGCGATTCGAGCCGATCGGGCCCGAGGATGCGGAAGTGGGGGCGTCGACACAGATGGCTGTGTTCACCAAACGGGATGTGAAGAACGGCGACGGCGATGAGAGAGGAGCCGCGTAATGGCAGAGCTGTCCGTTCCGGTGCTGTCGCTGGTCGTGTTGATCGGCAGCAGCGGCTCCGGGAAATCCACGTTCGCGCACAAGCACTTCCGGTCGACGGCGGTGTTGTCGTCGGATGCCTACCGAGGGCTGGTGAGCGATGACGAGGCCGATCAGTCGGTGACGGCCGAGGCGTTCGAACTGCTGCACCACGTGGCGGGCGTGCGCCTGCGGCGCGGGCTGCGCACCGTCATCGATGCCACCAATGTGCAGCCCAAGGCACGGCAGGCGCTGGTGGAGCTGGCACGGGCGCACGACGTCCTGCCGGTGGCGATCGTGCTGGACGTGCCGGAAGCGGTGTGCGTGCAGCGCAATGCGCTGCGGGTGGATCGCGCGGATCTGGGACCGCATGTGGTGGGGCGCCACCAGCGCGATCTGCGGCGCTCGCTGAAGTTCCTGGAGCGCGAGGGCTTCCGCAAGGTGCACGTGCTGAAGGGCGTCGAGGAGATCGAGGCCGCCACCATCGCGGACGAGCGCCTGTGGAATGACAAGACCGATCTCACCGGGCCTTTCGATGTGATCGGTGACGTGCACGGCTGCCGGCGCGAGCTGGAGACGCTACTGGGCGAACTCGGCTATGTCATCGCCCGGGACGCGCAGGGGCGTGCCGTCGACGCGCGGCACGCCGGGGGTCGAACCGCGGTGTTCGTCGGCGATCTGGTGGATCGCGGGCCGGATACGCCCGGCGTGCTACGGCTGGCGATGGGCATGGTCGGATCCGGAAACGCCCTGTGCGTCACCGGAAACCACGAGTTCAAGCTGGTGCGCGCGCTCGACGGCCGTCGCGTCAAAATGGCGCACGGCCTGGCCGAGTCGCTCACCCAGCTGGAGGCGGAGGATACCGAATTCCGTAAGACCGCACAGGAATTCATGCGCGGCCTGGTCAGCCACTACGTGCTCGACGGCGGCAGACTGGTGGTCGCGCACGCCGGTCTGAAGGAGCAGTACCAGGGCCGCACCTCTGGCCGGGTGCGCGAGTTCGCCATGTACGGCGAATCCACCGGCGAGACCGACGAATACGGGCTGCCGGTGCGCTACCCGTGGGCCAACGACTACCGCGGCAAGGCGCTGGTGCTCTACGGCCACACGCCGATGACCGAACTGGTGTGGGTGAACAACACGCTGTGCCTGGACACCGGCGTGGTATTCGGCGGTCGCCTGACCGCGCTGCGCTATCCGGAACGGGAGCCGGTGTCGGTCCCGGCCGAACAGGTCTGGTTCGAGCCGGTGCGCCCGCTGGAGGCCGCCACCTTCGCCACCGGCGAGGCGGTGGTGCAGCGGGATCCGGGCGTACTGGACCTGGACGATGTGCTGGGCCGGCGGGTGGTGGAGACCCGCCATCTCGGCCGGGTCTCCGTGCAGGAGGACGCCGCGAGCGCCGCGCTCGAGGTGATGAGCCGTTTCGCCGTGGACCCGCGCTGGCTGGTGTACCTGCCGCCGACCATGTCGCCGTGCGCCACCTCCACCCTGGACGGCTATCTCGAGCACCCGGCCCAGGCCTTCGAGTACTACCGCTCCGAGGGCGTGGACACCGTGGTGTGCGAGGAGAAGCACATGGGTTCGCGTGCGGTCGTGGTGGTTTCGCGGTCGGCCACGGCGGCGCGCGACCGCTTCGGTGTCGAGGACGGCAGCACCGGCGCGGTGTACACCCGCACCGGCCGCCCGTTCTTCGACGATCCGGCGCGCGCCGAAGCGCTGCTGGCCCGGGTGCGGGCGGCGGCAGAAACCGCCGGGCTGTTCGAGGAACTGGGCACCGACTGGCTGCTGCTGGACACCGAGCTGCTGCCGTGGTCGGCCAAGGCGATGGGGCTGCTGCGCAACCAGTACGCCGCGGTCGGCGCGGCGGCCCGGGCCTCGCTCGGCCGGGCCGCCGAGGTGCTGGCGGCCGCGGTCGAACGGGGTTTGGACGCAGGCGATCTCGCCGCGCGCACGGGTGCGCGCCGGGCCGACGCCGACGCCTTCACCGCCGCCTACGGCCGCTACTGCTGGCCCACCGACGGCCTCGACGGCGTGCGCCTGGCCCCGTTTCAGCTGCTGGCTGCCGCTGGCGCGAATTACGCCGGGCACGACCACAACTGGCACCTGGAGCGCATCGACCGCCTGGTCGCCGCCGATCCGGCGTTCTTCACCCCGACCGGCCGCCGCCTGGTCGACCTCGCCTCCCCCGAGGCCGAGGCCGCCGCGCTGGCCTGGTGGACCGACCTCACCGCGGCCGGCGGCGAGGGCATGGTGGTGAAGCCGCTCGGCTCGCTGGTGTCCGGCACCGGCACCCGCAGCGGCCGGCCGGTGCAGCCGGGCGTGAAATGCCGTGGCCCGGAATACCTCCGGATCATCTACGGCCCGGAGTACCTGCGCCCCGACCAGCTGCACCGCCTGCGCTCCCGTGGCCTCGGCGGCAAGCGTTCCATGGCGCTGCGCGAGTACGCCCTGGGCCTGGAGGCCCTGGACCGCTTCGTGGCCCGGGAGCCGCTGTGGCGCGTCCACGAGGCGGTCTTCGCGATCCTGGCCCTGGAGACCGAGCCGATCGATCCTCGGCTGTAGCGCCCGGAAGGCTGTCCGGTTCAGCTCGGGGTGTCGGGGCGGACCAGGCCGGTGCGGTAGGCGATGACGACGAGCTGGGCCCGGTCGCGCGCATCGAGTTTGGTCATGGCGCGATTGACGTGGGTCTTGGCGGTGAGGGCGGTGATGAAGAGACGTTCGGCGATCTCGTCGTTGGACAGGCCCAGCGCGACCAGCGTGACCACCTCGCGTTCGCGCGGGGTGAGCGCCGCCAGTGCGGGCGGCGGCTCCCAGCGCACCGGGTCCGGCTGGGCCAGGAAGCGGCCGATCAGCGCCTTGGTCGCGGTGGGCGACAGCAGTGCGTCGCCGGCGACGACCGTGCGGATCGCGGCGAGCAGTTCGTCGGCGTTCATGCCCTTGCCGAGGAATCCGCTCGCCCCGGCGTGCAGGGCCTCGACGACGTGCTCCTCGTGCTCGAAGGTGGTGAGCACCAGCACCTTCACGCCGGCGAGGTCCTCGTCCGCACTGATCAGCCGGGTCGCGGCAAGGCCGTCGAGCTCCGGCATGCGAATGTCCATCAGCACGACGTCGGCCCGGTGGGTGCGGGCGAGTTCGACCGCTTCGCGGCCGGTGGCGGCCTCGCCGACCACCCGCATGTCCTCAGTGGAGTCGATGAGCATGCGGAAGGTGTCGCGCAGGAGAGCCTGGTCGTCGGCCAGCAGTACCCGAATGGTCATGACCCGCCCTTCCGGCCGTTGCGATGCGGCAGTTCGGCGTCCACACGGAAACCACCGTCCGGGCCCGGGCCCGCGTTGAGCGTGCCGCCCACGGCCTTCACGCGTTCCCGCATGCCGATCATCCCGTAGCCGGTGCCGGTGTCCGCGCGCAGGCGGCCGTCGTCCTCGACGGTGATCCGCACCCGGTCGGGTCGATAGTCCAGCCGCACCCGCGCGGTCCTCACCCCGGCGTGCTTGCGGGTATTGGTCAACGCCTCCTGAATGATTCGGTAGGCGGTGAGGTCGGTCAGCGAGGACAGCTCGAACGGCTCCCCGGAATGCTCGACGGTGACGTCGAGCCCTGCGTGCCGGAAGGACTCCACCAGCTCGGTCAGTTCCCGGAGGCCGGGTGAGGGGGCGCGCGAATGCCCCGAATCGTCTTCGGCGCGCAGCACTCCGACGGTCGCGCGGAGATCGTCGAGCGCGGTCCGGCTGGTGTCGCGAATGCGTTCCAGCGCCGCGTAGGCGTGGTCCGGATCGGTGCGCATCAGATGGTGCGCGACACTGGCCTGCGCGTTCACCAGCGTGATGTGGTGGGCGACCACGTCGTGCAGCTCCCGGGCGATCCGCAGGCGTTCCTCGGCGACGCGGCGGGCGGCCTCCGCTTCCCGGTCGCGTTCGGCGGTTTCGGCCCGTTCGAGGGCCGCGGCCAGCAGCTCCCGATGGCTGCGCATCGCATCACCGGCGGCGACGCCGAGCAGGGTCCAGGCGATCTGGGACAGCGCCTGGGGCAGATCCCCCGGACTCTGCTGCGAAATGAGGATGGCGGCGACCAGCGGCACCGCGGCACACACGCCGGCCAGCCAGGCGGTGCGCCGATCCATCCGGTTCGCCACCGTGAAGAGCGCGACGGCGGTGGCCGCGGGCGGCGGTGTGGAGTACGGAATCAACAGGTAGCGAGCGACTTCCACCAGCACGGTGGCGGCCACCACCGGGATCGGCCACCGGCTGCGGACCAGCAGTGGGACGCAGGTGAGCGCGAGCCCGCTGACCGCCCGGTCCATCGGGCTGTGCCGTAGATAGGCCATGCTCGCGGCCACCGGCGTGGCGACCAGGAAGCATCCGATCGCGACCGCGAGGTCGGCCGCCCACGGCCGGACTCGCAGCCAGCACCGCAGCCGGGCGATCATCCGCACGTCGTCAAGGTACCTACCCGCCGTGCGCATCGGCATTACCCGGCGCGATGACGCGGCCGCGGTATTCCCGCAGGGTGCGGGCACTGTTCCAGCCCAACGCCCCGACGACGCGGTCGCCGATGCGGTAGAGCGCGACGAATTTGCGCTCGCGGGGGTCTCCCGCGACGATCTCGGTCCGGGCGCCGATCGGACACCAGCCGTGGATCTGGATCTTGCTGTCGTAGTGGTCGGTCCAGCCGAAAGGGGTTGGCGCATAGGGTGTTTCCTGTCCCGACTCGGCGAGCAGATTGCGGGCAGCGGCCATGGCCTGCTCGCCGGCGTTGGTGCGCTGCTCGAACCGGACCCGCGCGCCGAGGCCCGGATGCGGCCAGTTGGCGACATCACCGGCGGCGTACACGCCCGGCGCGGCCCGGCAGTATTCGTCGCAGAGCACCCCGTCGCCGACCGGAACACCGGATCCGGCCAGCCAGTCGACGGCCGGCACCGAGCCGATGGCGACCACCACGACATCGGCTGCCAGCCGCGTCCCGTCGTCGAGCACCACGGCGGTGACCCGGCCATCCGCGCCCTCGATATCGGAGACCTTGCGGCCCATACGCATTCGCACGCCGTGGTCGCGGTGTGACGCGGCCACCAGGTCCGCGACCTCGGCACCGAACTGGCGGATCAGCGGGGCGGGCTCGGCATCCACGAGAGTGACGTCCGCCCCGAGTTCCCGTGCGGACGCGGCGATCTCACTGCCGAGGAAGCCGGCGCCGAGCACCACCACCCGTGGTCCGGCCGCCAGCTCCGCGCGCAGGGCGAGGGCGTCGTCGAGGGTCCGCAGCACGTGCATCCCGGCCAGGTCGTGACCGAAGGGCAGGTGGCGGGGTCGCAGGCCGGTCGCGATGATCAGGCCGTCGTAGCGCACCCGGTCGCCGTCGGCGAGGGCGACGGTGCGGGCATCGGTGTCCAGACCTGTTGCCCGGCAACCCGATCGCAGTTCGAGACCGAGCCCCTCGATCGCCGCGTCGTCGCGCAGCGCGATGTCCGGCGGCTGCCGGTCACCGGTGAGCAGCTGCTTCGACAGCGGCGGCCGATCGTAGGGCGCGTGGGTTTCCTCGCCGATCAGGGTGAGCGTGCCCGTGAAGCCCTCGCGCCGCAGGGCCTCGGCCGCGCTCAGACCGGCGGCCGAAGCGCCCACCACCACAAGGTGATCGAGGCCGGGCACTACTGCTCCACCCGGATGGCCAGGGCCGGGCAGCGCGCGGCGGCATCGAGTACCCGCGGCAGCAGCTCCTCGGCCGGGCTGGGATCGAGCAGGACGACGATGCCGTCCTCGTCGCGCTGGTCGAACACCTCCGGTGCGGCCACCACGCACTGACCGCCGCCACAGCACCTGTTCTCGTCGATGTCGATCTTCATGGAATATCCCCTCCCCTACCAGGTCACCGGTAGCTCGTGGACGCCGTAGACGACCATCTCGTCGCGCATCGGAACCGCGTCGAGCGGCACCGCGAGCCGCAGCTCCGGGAAGCGCTCGAACAGGGCGGTGAGCGCGATGCGCAGCTCCAGCCGGGCCAGCTGCTGCCCGATGCACTGATGGATGCCGAAGCCGAACGCCACGTGCGGCCGGTGCGGGCGCAGCAGGTCCAGGCTTTCCGGATCGTCGGGGAACAGCTCCGGGTCGCGGTTGGCCGCGGGCAGGTGCGCGACCACCGTGCTGCCCGCCGGGATCAGCTGCCCGCCCACCTCGACATCCTCCAAAGCCGTTCGGCGGATACCGAATTGGATGACACTCAGGAAGCGCAGCAGCTCCTCCACCACGGCGTCCGCATGCTCGGGCTCGGCGCGCAGCAGGGCCAGCTGGGCGGGATCGCGCAGCAGGCACAGGGTGCTCAGGGCGATCATGTTGGCCGTCGTCTCGTGTCCGGCGACCAGCAGCAGCACACCGACTCCCGCCAGCTCCTCATCGGTGAGGTCCCCGTCCCGGACCAGGGCGCTGAGAATGTCGTCGGCGGGCTCGGTCCGCTTCTGGACGGCGAGGCGGTGGATCAGCTGGTTCAGTTCCAGCTGGGCCTGCGCCACCTCCTCGGCGGGCGCGCCCAGCCGCAGCAGCGTGGCCGAATTGTGCTGGAACTCCTCACGATCGGCGTACGGCACCCCGAGCAGCTCGCAGATGACCAGTGAGGGAATCGGCAGCGCGAAGTCCTGCACGAGGTCGACCGGACCGGCGGCCGCCGCCATGGCGTCCAGGTGATCGGCGACGATCCGCTCCACCGCCGGAGCCAGCTCGCGCATGCGCCGCACGGTGAACTGGCCGGTGAGCATCTTGCGCAGGCGAGTGTGCTCCGGTGCGTCCATGAAGATGAACCAGCCCGGCGCGGGCGGCGGAATCTCTTGCGAGCCAAGGTGATTGCCGGTGACACCGCGGCGCCGTGAACTGAAACGCGGGTCCGACAGCACGGCCCGCACGTCGGCGTATCGCGTGATCAACCAGCCGTCGATGCCGTCCGGCAGGGTGACATGCGCGACCGGATCCTGCTCGCGCAATTCCCGGTACTCCCCCGACGGGCTGAACGGGCAGGTCCGGACCACGGGCTGGCTCCCGGCGAGCTGGGTATGGGTCATCGACGTCCTCTCCGAACGGTGGCGATCCGCTGGTTCGCGGTTACAACCACCCTGCCGCCGGGACCGGGTGGCCGTCGTCGTCCGGACGTGGACATTCGGCATACCGCGAACGCGGTATGCCGGGCTACACGCCGTTGAGGTGCTCGCGCAGGCGATCGAGGTAGGGGCGCTGGCCCTTGCCGAGTTTCTCGTGGGCGGTGTCGAGATCGAACCAGCCGACCCGGTCGATTTCGGGAAATTCAGCGATTCGCCCGGAGCGTGGCGGCCATTCCATTTCGAACGTGCCCGGCACCACCTGTTCGGGATCCAGGTCACCCTCGACGGCCCACACCGTGACCTGCTTCTTGCTGCTTCCGCTGCCGTACTGCACGTCGCCGAGCGGAATCCATTCGCCGTCGGGCACGGGCAGGCCGAGTTCCTCGCCGAATTCGCGGCGGGCGGCGTCCCGGGGCTGCTCCTCGGTGGGCTCGTACTCGCCCTTGGGGATGGACCAGGCGGCGCCGTCCTTCTTCGCCCACAGCGGTCCGCCCATGTGCCCGATCAGCACTTCGAGGCCGGTGGTGCGGCGGTACAGCAGGACTCCGGCGCTGAATCTGAGGCTCATGGCAAGGAGTTTGCCGAATCGGCACGCGGGCGCGCACCTCGGGCGCTACTGTGGGCGACACTGCGGCAATCCGGACGTCAGGGATAATTTCCCGATAGCGGACGAATTATTACCGTCCGCTGTCTTGCGCCCGAAACCTATTCGGCAGCATCGAATTCCATTAAGCTCCTGGGTTCGGATCGGCCCACACCTGATGACGGATTGGATACCGCATGGAGTGCCGCAACGCCTGCGCGACTGCCACCCTGGTGATCGGCGCACTCATGACCCAGGCCACCGCACTATCGGTGGCAACCGGCCCGGCGAACGCCGAGCCCGCCGCCCCCCTGGTGTACTCGGCCAAGCTGGTGGACAAGACCGTCGTCACCACCCTCAAGGGCGGCACCTTCGAGCTGTCGCAGGCGGCCAAGGATTCCACTCCGGCGGCCCCCGATTCGGACCCGTCGGCCAGGCCCGCCGACGTGGTGAACGTGAAGGACGCCGATGGCAAGGTGCTGCTCACACTGCCGCTGGAATTCCATCTGGGACCCGTCGATATTCCGGTGAAGCCCGAGGTGCAGAAGGACGGCACCGTGCTGGCCCTCACCCCGGACAAGCCGGCCGGGGTGTCACTGTCGCAGCCGCTGGTCGTGAAACCGGTTGCCTCGCAGGCGGAGAACGACCACGCGCTGAGCTACTTCACCACCCAGTTCAGCCTGGCCACCACCATCGGCACCTTCGTCGGCACCGCCATCGGCGCGACCGTCGGCTGCATCGTCACCCTGGTGGCGGGCTGCGTCCCGGGCCTGACCACCGGCGCCACCGCGGGCGGCATCATCGGCACCATCGCCTTGGGTGGCCCGACCCTCATCGCCTCGGGCATCGATCTGCTGTCCACCATGCAGGCCCCCGATGGCACCACCAGGTGGGCGGACAAGACCACGACCCCGGATCCCGCGCCGCAGCCTGCAGCTGCGCCGCCCGCGGAACAGCCTGCGCAGCCGAGTAACTGACGCGCCGGGCCGGAACCGGACGCCGGCTCAGACCTGCGGAATCGGCACCCGCCAGACCAGTGTGGTGCCGTGCCCGTCGGGTCCCGGCCCGAGTTCGAGCATGCCGGCGAGATCCGTGGCACGTTCGGCGACTTTGCGCAGCCCGCCCCGCCGGGGCGCGTCACCCACGCCGACACCGTTGTCCGACACCGAGATTCGCAGTTCGCCCCGGGCGGCGGTGACGTTCACGTCGATGCGGGTGGCATCGGCGTGGCGCGCCACATTGGACAGTGACTCGCGCAGCACGGCCAGCGCCTGCCGCCCGGTCTCCGGCGGCACCACGGTATCGAGGGGACCGTCCTGCCGCAGGCTCGGCGCGTAGCCGAGGTGGCGGGCAGCGGTGGACACCAATTCGGTGATTTCGCTGCGCAATCCGCCCTGCCCGCCGGTGGCCGGAGGCAGCGAGAAGATGGTGGCGCGAATGTCCCGGATGGTGTCGTCCAGGTCGGCCGCCACACGTGCGAGCCGCTCCCCGATCTCGGGCGCTGGGTTCATCCGGAGCGCGCCCTGCAGGGCCCGGCCCGAGGCGTCGATGCGCTGGATCACGGATTCGTGCAGTTCGCGGGCGATGCGATCACGGTCCTCCATGACGGCGATCTTCGCCGAGTCCTGCCGGCGGCGTTCGGTGTCGCGCTCCACCTGGTCGTACATGCGCACATTGACGATCTTCACCGCCGCGATGACGGCCAGCGCCTCGATGATCCGCTCGTCCTCGTCGCTGAACGCTCCCCCGCGTTTGTTCGCCAGGTACAGGTCGCCGAGAACCGTGCCGCGATAGCGCACAGCCACCCCGAGGAAGCTGCGCATGGGCGGATGCCCGGCGGGCCAGCCCTCGAAAGCAGGGCTCTTGGTGAGGTCGGCCAGCCGGACCGGATGCTCACCGGACAGCACCGCGCCGAGCACGCCCCGGCCGTGCGGCCAGTGCCCGATCCGGCGAATCGTCTCCTCGTCCACACCGACCGGGACGAATTGCGCCAGCTGCCGTTCACCGCTCTCGTTATTGGGTTCGAGCAAACCCAGTGCGCCATATTGGGCACCGACCAGCCGGACCGCCGCGGTCACCAGCTGCCGCAGCACCAGATCCACATCCAGGTCCGAGACCACCGTGTATACGGCCTCGACCAGATCGTGTAGGCGTTCTCGCGAGGCCGTCAGTTCACGCAGCTCGTCCGGTACGACAACCCACAGCTCATCGGACATGCGGCACAGGCTACCTACCAGCAATCTCAAAGCACTTGTCTCCGGGGGATGGTGTCGCCGACGGAGTTGTCGAACATGCCGCTGACTCCAGCATCGAGGCGAAGCTCCCGGAGCCGTCCCCGAGAGCTTCTCTTGCCTGATCCAGCAAACTTGTCGCGGTCGGCGATTCGGCCGGTGGGGTTGCCCTCGCCCAGTGACGGTGGACTCGCAAGATCAGGTCGAGCGGACCTCTTCCGTGACGCTCGAACGAGTGGTGTTCTGGATATGGGTCACCGACCCCGGTCTTCAGGACCGGAGCGGATCATTCAAGTGTCAAGGAAGGCGCTATGACCACGATCCATCTCCATCAGACGACCACCGCGACGCCTGAGCAATTCCTGGCCGGCCTCACCGACTTCGGGCCGGGCCGGGAGGAACTCTTCGGCAACAGTGCAGACAATTACCTCGAGGTGCATCACGAAGGCCCCCACGACGCTGATGTCACGGAGGGCTCGGGCGGCATCTGGGAACGCCTGCACTACGACTGGAGCGACCCCCATCACGTGGTGATGACGACCACCGACTCCAACCTGTGGGGTGGCGCCTCGGGCCACATCTACACTCTCACGCAGCTGCCCACGGGTATGACCGATGTGGACGCCGTCGTGGTCCGCGACGGCAAGAACCTCAGGGGACGGCTACTCGCGGTAGTGCTCGGACTCTTCGGCACCCGCGTCTTGGGAAAGTCGTTCAAGAAGTCCGTCGAGGCCATCGAAGCTCGCAGCGGCGGCGCGAGTGGAAAGAACACGCAGACTGGCGAAGTGTGAACCGAGAGGCCGTCTGATCGTTCCGCTCGGACCTGCGAGGAACGCGACCGGGCCGTTCGTCGCGGAAGGCGGAAACAGGGTTCGCGGACAACAACTTTCGACGATTCCGCCCGCGGGAAGAACGCCCGCGAGCGTCGAGGCGTCGCTGGGCCACCCGGGTTCGAGCATCATGTTGCGGCCCATATCCGGGAGGAAGTGACATCTCTGCTTCTACGGTTCGAACACCAGCAGCGGTTTGCCGCCGTGCGCGGGAGCTTCGGCCGAATAGACAGCTTCGCTGAACTTTTCGACGAGAATCGGCCGGCCCTCCGGCACCCGCAACGCGCCGCTCTCGGCGAGCTGAAGTGTCCGGTCGATCGCTGCGGCCATCCGATCCTTCGGGGTCTCGGCGAACCAGCGGAACAGCCAGAACCCCCGAACGGTCTTGGTTTCGTAGATCAGCGAGCGCGCGAAGACGGGGATGGTGAGTTTGTCGGGATCGGTCTGGCGGTGCGTGGACAGCGCACCGAAGACGACCAGCTCACCGTGCGGTGCCAGCGCACGCGACACGTCCGCACCCACCTGACCGCTGACACAGTCGATCGCCTTGGACACGCCGTCGTGGCCTGCTATGTCGGCCACCCGTTCGCGCAGGTCCTCATCCTCCGTACAGATCACCGCGGTGCCGCCCAACGCGAGGATGTCCTCGACAGCGGATCGACGGCGGACCACGTTGAGGGTCTTGAAGCCGACGTGCACGCCGAGCTGGATGACCGACCGGCCCACGGTTGAACCGGCCGCCGTCTGCAAGAGCCATTCACCCGGTCGAACATCGAGTTCATCACCGGTCAAGATCACGGCGGTGAGCGGATTGCTGAGAATCTGGGCGGCCGTCGAATTGCTCATGCCGACGGGAACAGGCAAGACCCGCTCGGCATCGGCAACGACATACTCCTGCCACGTTCCCCTGACTCCCACCGTGATGACGCGTTGCCCGACGGTCGGACCGTCTGTGCCGCTACCGAGTTCGTCGATCACACCAACGGATTCGATTCCGGGTACGGTGGGGAACTCCGGGGAGAATCCGTATCTGCCGCGGACGATATGCAGGTCGCTGGCGTGAACGGGTGCCGCTGCCACCCGGATCCGGACCTCGCCGGGACCGGGCTCCGGAATGGGACGGGTCCGCAGGTGCAGAACCTCGGACGGGTCGCCTACCGTGTCGGCGACAACAGACTGCATGGTTCTCATCTTCCTGACGCTCCTTCGGTCGGATCCAGGTCCCACGGCGGTTCGACGTGCGTAGCGTCGGCCCCGCCCCACGACGGCGAAGATTCGGAACAGCGCGGCCCAATTCCAGCCCTGCCGGCCTCCAATGCTGCCACTGCGGCGGGGTTGTTGGGTCTGCCTCCCTTGAAGTGACGGATCGGCCTACGGGACGTTGTAGAACGATTCGACGTTCTCGTGCAGTTTCATGTACATCGGAGGGGCCTCCCATTCCGAGCGAGGCAGTTCCGGCATGATCACGAGACCACCTGGAGTCGAACGAATTTTCGATACCGGGTGGCGTCCGACAGGTTCACGATTCAAGACCCTGGGCTGCGCCGTCACGATCGATTGGCTACCGAGCTCAGGGGTCGCGCGCAATCCACGTGCAACAGGTCTCGGCCATACGCGGGCAGAATCGATCAGCGATAGTCGAGTCCGATTGTGCCGGAGGACGACAGAGCCCCGACCCGGGGCGAAGCGCTCGAAAGTTGGTCGGGGCAACAGGATTCGAACCCGCGACCCTCCGCTCCCGAAGCGGTGCCGGGTAGGCGGGAGGCGGTGTCGAGATATTCGGCGACCCTGGGGAATTCGGTGCGCCGGCGTGGTTCGTCACCGAACAGGGCGACCATTTCGGCTCGGCGTGGCGCGGCGAACGCCAGGTCCGTCATCTGACGATTCCGGGGCCGCCGGATCGGATTCCGGGGCACGTAGCGCGATTCGGTGCCTAAACCCGCAGACCGTTGATCAAGGCCAGGACCGCGGGTTCGGTTTGGGCGCGGGCGGTTTCGGGGTCGTCGGCGTTGGCGATGAACATGGCGGCCTCGCCGAGGGCGGAGAGGATCATCAGGGCCAGGGGGCGGATGTCGAGGTCGGCGCGCAGGATGCCGGCCTGGACGCCGGATTCGAGGCCCGCGACGACCAGACCCAGGCCGTACTTCTCGTCGACCGCGCGCCACTCCTGCCAGCCGAGCACAGACGGTGCGTCGATGAGAGTGATGCGGACGCGTTCGGGGTCGACGCAGGAGAGCAGGAAGTTGTGCAGTCCGGCTTCGAGAACGGCCAAGGTGTCCGTCGGCGGCGCCTCGGCCATGGTCTCGGCGACCTGCTGGAGGATCTCCTGCTGCACCTGCTCGTAGACGGCGCGGAACAGGTCCTTCTTGTCCTTGAACTGGTGATACAGCGCGCCGCGGGAGCTGCCGGCGCGCTCCACGATCTCGGGGGTGCTGACCGCCGCGTAGCCGCGTTCGGCGAAGAGTTCGCGCGCGGCGGCCATCAGATTCGCGCGGGTCGACTCGGATCGTTCGGCTTGCCTGATCATCGACACCTTTCTGGCTCGGTGCCTGGATCGTAACGCGAAACCATTGAAAACAGGCAGCCTGTTTGTTAGTTTGAAATCCTCTTCACCGTCACTGCTCCTAGAGGAGTCATCCAGATGACGCACACCATCTCCCCCGAATCCCGCGCCGCCTGGCGCGATCCCGCCCTCGGCACCCGCCGCGAGCTCGCACTGCCGCACGGCACGCTGAACGTCTTCGACAGCGGCAGCGGCGATCCCGTCGTCTTCGTGCACGGGCTGCTGGTCAATGCCAACCTGTGGCGCCGGGTCGTTCCGGCGCTCGCCAGCGAATTCCGCTGCGTGGCAATCGATCTGCCCTTCGGGTCCCACACCACCGCCATGCCCGGCGCCGACCTGAGCGCCCCCGGCCTGGCCCAGCTGGTCATCCAGGCCATCGAGGAGCTCGACCTCGGGCCGGTCACCCTGGTGGGCAACGACTCCGGCGGCGCGGTGAGCCAGCTGGTCGTGGCCGCCCGCCCGGACCTCGTCGCTCGCTTGGTGCTGACCTCCTGCGACGCCTACGAGAACTTCCCGCCGCCATTCTTCGATTACATCGGCCTGGCCGCACGCACCCCGGGAGCGCTCACCTCGCTGGCCCTGAGTCTGCGCATCCGGGCCGTTCGCCGCCTGCCCATCGCCTACGGCTGGCTGACCCGTGGCCCGATCGACCACGCGGTCAGCGACTCGTACGCCCTGCCGGTCGGTACCAAGGCCATCCGCGAGGACGTCCGCCGCGCCATCGGCGGTCTCGACAGCCAGTACACTCTCGCCGCCGCAAAGACTTTCGCCGATTTCAAGAAGCCGGTGCTACTGGCCTGGTCGGCCGGCGACCGCTTCTTCCCGGACCGCTACGCCGAGCGCCTGGCCGCCGAATTCCCCGACGCCCGCATCGAATGGATCCACGATTCGCGCACCTTCTCCCCCGAGGATCAGCCCGAACAGCTGACCAGCGCGATCCGCGTCTTCCTGGACGCGACCCGCGCCGAAACCCGGCACTGATTCCGGCCCTGAGGCATCAGAAGTCGCTGTCGAATCCGTCGAAGCCGCCGAAATTGCCGTAGTCGCCGAAGTCCTGGCCGCCCAGGTCGACCCCGGGGTCGTAGCCACCCTGGTCATAGCCGCCCTGATCGTAGCCGGGGTCGCCGGCGCTCTGGTCGTAGCCGCCGTCGGCATATCCGCCGTCGGCGGCGTCCAGCCCGGCCTGATAGCCGTCGCCGTAACCGCTTTCGAAGGCGGCCGAGTCGTACCCGACCCCGGACATGCCGCTGAAGAGGGCATTGAACAGGACCGCCGAGCCGACGCCCCAGGCACCGGCGACCAGGGCGGTCTTCCACCACGGCTCGGAGTACCAACCGGCCGGAACGGGACGGCCGGCGACGCGACCACCCGGGTAATAGTTCGGAGTCGAGGCCGACGGCGTGGGCGAGGCCGCGATGCGCCGCCCGTCGTATTCGATCGCGCGGTCCTCGGTGACCCGGCCGGCACTACGCTGGCCGTCGAGTTCCGGAACGGCCGGACCGGGGTCCATGCCCATGGCCGACCGCGCGGCCCCCGCGTAGTAAAGCCCTTCGAGCGCTGTCTCTTTCGCGAGCCGAGCCTGCGCGGGCGTGGTGGCCTGCTCGATCTGAGAGCCCGCGGCATTGAACCGCTCCCCCGCATCGGCGAGGGCCTGCTTCGACGCGTCGTCCGTGCCGACAAGGTTGTAGACCTGCCCGCCGAGGCGCTCGATCACCCGGCGCGCATCGGCCTTTGCATCCTCGAGCTGGGTGTTGGAACGCGAGCGCTGCGCGCGGTTGACCGCCACCACAGCCAGCAGGACAACCACCATGACAATGAGCAGAACGACGACCGTAGACACGCGACCAGCCTACGCGGCAGAATTCGCCGAACCGTTGCTAAATACTGTGAGCGGCCCGAAGCCCCGGGCTATCCAGCTACCGCCGCAAAACGCACGTTGTGGCGACCTGGATCAACCTCCTCTTCGTCTAGCTCCGACACCGCGAACTGACGTTTGCCCGCCGTTTTCGCCGAATACATGGCCCGGTCGGCGCTGCGCAGCAGATCCGAGAAGTCACACTCCCGTCCGGGCGGACAGAACGCCGTGCCCACACTCGCCGAGGCCGGGACCGGACCGGCCGCCGTGGGCACCGGCTCACACAGCGTGGCCAGCACCCGCATGGCCAGCTCGCCCAGGGTATTGCGGCGGGCAGGCAATGCGACCACGAATTCGTCGCCGCCGTAGCGTGAGATCACCGTGTCGGGCGGGCAGGTCGAGCGCAGACGCTGAGCGATGGTGACCAGCACCTCGTCGCCGACCGTGTGGCCGTAGGTGTCGTTGATCACCTTGAAGTCGTCCAGGTCGATGAGCAGCAGACCCACCCCACGCGCCGGATCGGTGGACATCACCCGCACCCGTTCCTGCAGCAGTGAGCGATTGGCCAGATCGGTGAGAGCGTCGTGCGTGGCCTCGTGCCGCAGCCGGGTCTGCAGTGCCGCGATCTCCTGCACCCGCACCGACACCGCCTCCGAGAGACTGCGTTCCTGCTGGGCGAGGGCGCGCTGCTGCAGCGCCTCGGCGTAGGCATCGATGGCCTGGCTGGCGATGAACGACCAGCGGGTGGCGATCAGAGAACCGCGCACGCCCGGCGAGAGCCCCAGCAGCGCACGGCTGGCGGGAGCGAGCATGCGGGTGCGGTCGAACGGCGATTCGGCCAGACTGCGGCCGATGCGGCGGGCGGCCTGCACCGGAAACGGTTCGGTCCCGGCCAATTCCAGCAGATCGTTGATGATCCGGCCGAAGATGCGCTCGAGTTCATCGGAGGGAACCGCGGGCGACTGGCCCAGCGCGGCGCTGCTCGCGCCGGGGTGCACTGCCCGCACCCATTCGCGGATGGTCACCGCCACAATGGCGGAGGTTCGGGTGTCGAGACGGATGGACATACGCGCTCACCCGACGCACGAGATGCCAGGACCGGGCACCACGCCGGTCACGCCCTTCGGATCGAACTCACTACCACGCGGTCGGCCACACCAGTGGTGCATGCTCACCGCCCCCTTTCCAGATACCCCCGTCCGGACAAAAAGGATCCTAGCAAGCCACCCGACATCGAAAACCCCTGATTCAGAACAGGTTCCCGCTGCCTCGCGAATGGCGATCGGATGTGTCATCGCTGGTGAGGCCCCGGTGTTACACCCTATTTCGGCATGTTTTCGGCGACTCGCCGAACGACCCGTTTCACCGGCCGCGACGTGCGGCAACGGCACCTGATTGGCATTCCAGCAGTGAGGTTCGGTACAGTGCTCAACGCAGACGGCATCCATGGATGCGGTCACTGCGGGTGTAGTTCAATGGTAGAACCTCAGCCTTCCAAGCTGATGGTGCGGGTTCGATTCCCGTCACCCGCTCTTTCCCGTTCAGCGGGAGCGTCGAGTCCGACGCGCAACGGGGTGTAGCGCAGCTTGGTAGCGCATCCGCTTTGGGAGCGGAGGGTCGCAGGTTCAAATCCTGTCACCCCGACCATCTTTCGATTCGTACCACCCGGATGTCACCGCTCACCGCGGGCAATGTCCATGCGGCGCAGCGCGTTACGGCCACCGCGCCGGGAGTGGTCAGCGCCTCGATGCCCGCCGGAATGCGTTCACCGGTGATCAATCCGCGGTTCTGCCGCGTCCGGCCTCCGTCCCGGGTGAACGGACAGCCCCTGCTGATCAACCCGCGGCATCGTCTGGCCCGGCGGCGAACTCCCGATCACGCGCCGCGCGATCGGCGGGCGACACTATCGCATCGCATCCGCCGGATCCGCCCGAAAATGGGATTCCGGTAACCGGATGTTGTGCCTCCGTTTGCGCTGTGTTATCGATTTACAGTGCTGGTCGACCACAAGATGAACGTTTCCAGCTCGGTGCTGTCCGGCACCGGGACTCGTTCTCGGCTCATCCCGGCCGCCGGGCTGGGCGTGGCGGTGGTGTTGCTGACCGTCGCGCAGGTATGGGCGTCGGCACACGGGGTGATGGGCCCGCTCCGCAGCCTGATCGACGACTACTTCGCGAACCCCCAGTCGGCGGCGGTGTCGTGGGCCGGACTAGGGCTGGCGTGCATCGGGGTGCCCACCCGGGTCCGAGTCGTCAGCCTGGTAGCCGCCGCGGTGCTGGACCTGCTGACCTTGGGCCTGCAAGCGGTCTGTGGCTGGCACATATCGATCGGCACCGGTCCGACGCTGGCCCTGACCGCCCTGACCGTGGTCGTGCTCCGCTGGGAGGGCGAGCGTCGTCGAACTGCCCTGCAGGCCATCGCCTTCGGCGTGCTGTTGGTCATGGCCTCCAAACTCGCCGACACCTGGCTGATGGTCAGCATCGTCGCCGGACCCCGTGTGCTCGACCAGTACGTCCAGCTGGCCGACCGGGCGCTGGGCGAACCGGCCTGGCTGGTCGGGCGCGCGCTCGAGGCCCTGGGCCCGGTGCCCTCGCACGTGCTGCACGTGGTCTACATCCAATTGCCGGTGGCGGCCGTGGTGGTCGCGGTCTGGCAGCTGCGCCATGTCTCGACGAGCGCGTGGCCGCGGCACCACCTGGTGCGAACCTTCCTGGTACTGGGCGTGATCGGCCCGCTCGGCTATGTGCTGTTCCCCGTCGTCGGCCCGGTCTTCGCCTACGGCCCGCTCGGCCACGGCCTGGAGATCGGCGACTGGCCGCAGGTCTGGCCCACGCTGACCCACGATCCGCAGCCGATGCTCTTCGACTCCGAGACCGCCCGCAACTGCATGCCCTCCATGCACACCGCCTGGGCCACGGCCCTGTTCATCCACTCCCGCACCGCGCCGCGCTGGCTGCGCTGGGCCGGCGCCTTCTGGCTGGTGTGCACGCTGCTCGCGACGCTGGGCTTCGGCTACCACTACGGCAGCGATCTGGTGGCGGGCGCGGTGCTGTGCCTGACGGTGGAGTCGGCGTTGCGCGATCCGGAGCGCGGCTGGGACGTGTACCGCGCCCGGATCGTGTCGCTCGGCACGGCGGCCCTCGCCGGTTTGCTGCTGTCCTATCGGTTCCTGGCCGCAACCATGGCGGAGTATCCGATACCGGCCGGGCTCGTCGTGCTGGGCGCGCTGGCCACCGTATCCTTCGTCTTCTACGCGACCTGGTTCGCGCGGCCGGGCAGCCGGTTGGCGGACTGGGGCGGCCGGTCCCCGGCCGACGGATTTGCCACCGATTAACCGTTCCCCCAATGAAATCCGGACATCTTACGCACCAGCCGAAAGGGTTACTGTCTCCCTGATGATCACTACGCGGGCGGGGCAACGTAACTTGCTGCGCTATCTGAAGTCGGAGGGCCGCCCGGGCCTGCCCCGCATTCCGATCGTGATCGGAATCCTGGTGTCAGTGGCGATCACGGCGATCTTCTCCGCCATGCACGGCTTCCTCGACCTGCAGGTGTACCGGGTCGACACCCGGGGCTGGCTGGAGCACGGCACCCTGTACGGCCCGACCCTGCCGGTGGCGGGCCACACCGACCTGCCCTTCACCTACCCGCCGTCCGCGGCGGTGCTGATGATCCCGCTCGCCATCATGCCGCTCTGGCTGGCCGAACTCATGGTGACCGCCAGTTCGCTGGCCTGTCTGGGCATCACGATCTGGCTGGTGCTCTCCCGCGTCCGCCCGGATCTGGACCCGCGCACCAAACTCACGCTGAGCGTGACCGCGGTCGTGCTCATGCTGGCCGTCGAACCCGTCCGCACCACGCTGTGGTTCGGGCAGATCAACCTCGTTCTCATGGCCGCCGTGGCCCTCGACTGCCTGACCGAGAAGCCCCGCTGGCCGCGGGGTGTCCTGATCGGTGTCGCCGCGGTCACCAAACTGACACCCGCCGCCTTCGTCCTGTACTTCCTCATCCGCCGCGACTGGAAGGCCGCGGGCACGGCCACTGCCACTGCGGCGGGCGTGATCGGCGCCGGATTCGTGCTGTTCCCGAGGGAATCGCGCGACTACTGGCTGCACGCGATCGCCGACACCAACCGCATCGGCTCCCCCGACTACGTCGGCAACCAGTCCCTCAAGGGCATGGTCTTCCGCCTCGGCCTGTCGAATCCCGCCGCCACCGCGGTCTGGCTGGGCCTGGCCGTGGTGGCGGTCTGCGCGGGCGCCGCCCTGATGCACCATCTGGTCGGACTCGAACGCCGCACGGCGGACTCGTCCGGTCCGGCGAGCCCGGTGACCATCCTCTCGGTAACCGCACTGCTCGTGAATGCCGCGGTCCTGCTGCTGATCTCGCCGGTGTCCTGGACCCATCACTGGGTCTGGGCGGCGCCTGCCCTGATCACCGCCGCGGCCTGGACCACCACGAATCCACGTGTCGCGCCGTTCGCGATGACCAGCGCCTTCACGCTGTTCTTCCTGATCGGCCCGGGCATCGTCCCCAATGGCAAACATCAGGAACTCGCGTGGTCGTGGTGGCAGCACATCCCGGGCGACATCTACATCATCGCCACCGCGGCCCTGCTCGCCGTCGGTGTCGGGCAGCTGCTCAGGCTCCGGGCCCGCGCTGTCCTCGGCCGGACCCCGTAGCCGCAGCTATCCGGCCTCCGGTGCCGGCACCGCGGTCAGATGCATGAACGAGACCGCGAACCGGCCGGATTCGGGCACCATGCACAGCAGGGTGTCGCCCGGCTTGATCATGCCCTCGGTCATCATCTCGTCGAGGATGACGAAAATGGACGCGCTGCCGATGTTCCCGACCCGGGTCAGGTTGCTGAACCACATCTCGGGGCGGCCTGCCCAGATGCCGCGGCGCTCGAGCTCGTCCAGCAGGATGGTCTTCATCCGTTCGCTCGAGTAGTGCGCGGGGAACCACGTCACCTGCTCGGGATCGAATTTGCCCATGCCGCAGAGGCGTTCGTACTCGTCCACGCCGACCCGCACCAGGTGCGGCAGCATGGTGAGCCGCTGCCGCAAATGCAGCGCGCCGTCGGCGGCGGCGTCCGCGGTGGCCGGATAGTCCATCCAGCTCTTGACGACAGTGCTGTCGCCGGTGCCGATGAACATGCACGTCTTCTCGGTATTGGCGTACGAGGTCAGCGTGATCCAGTCGATGCGCAGGCTGATCCCCGAGGCCGCGGGCGCGTCCTGGATGACCGCCGCGCCGGCGCCATCGGAGAGCATGTAGCGCAGGAAGGCCGCCTCCATGGGGATCACCCCGCGGTCGGAATCGAGCTCCTCGTACCGGGAGCTCTTCAGGCCGCGCGAGGCGAGTTCGCTGGCGACGGTGACCGCTGTACGCTTCTCGCCGATAGCCACCTGGAGGTAGGCGTTCTTCAACGCCATCATCCCGGAGCTGCAGATGCCCTGCGCGGTAGCGATTTCCAGCGGACCGTAGCCCAGCTCACCGTGCACCATACTGGCGAACCCGGGAGCGATCACATCCCCGACCGTGGTCGCGGCCGTGAGCAGCTCGATGTCGTCGCCGCCCAGTCCGGCGCGTTCGACCGCGGTGCGCACGGCCTCGGCCGCCATTTCCGCGTTCGAGACGACCGTCTGCTGCTTCTTGTCGATCGCGTAGTAGCGCGTCTTGATACCGCAGTTATCCAGGGTCCGGTCCCGCAGTGCGGACGACGCGCGGCCCACGGACCCGAGATAATCCTCGATCTCGTTGTTGGGCACCGGATCTCCCGGAAGGAATCGGCCGGTGGCCGTGATGTACGCGCTCATGCTGGAACTCCGATAACCCGCTGGAAAACTCTACGAACAGCACTGTACACAGATAGCCATCGGGCTGAAATACTCATATTTCAATACGGACTCCGGCATGAGCCTGGAACCGCCCCGACATGCCGCCGCTACACCGCACGAAGTCAGGCAGGCCGACAGCTCAGGCACCAGAACAGGTTTCGCGCGTCGAGCACCGAATACAGGTCCGCAGCACCACGTCGGCGGCACAGGTCATAGCGCGGCGTCGGAGACGCTTGTTCAGCATGAGTGTCCAGATTCGCCGCTGGCTCAGGGCCGCAGGGTCGCGGTGGCGATGTCGAGGAATTCACGGAGGAGCTTGTCGGGGTGGTCCGAGGCGACGACCAGGCAGGTTTCGGCGCCGGGGGCGTCGGTGACGGGGCGGTGGACGAGGTCGGGTCGGACGTAGGCGCGGACGACGCTGAGCGGGATCAGGGCCAGGCCGTGGCCGGAGGCGATCAGCTCGAACTTTTCTTCCAGTGAGGCGGTGCGGCGTTTCGGTGCGTCCAGCATTCGCTCGCCGTCGAGGTCGGCCAGGGTGAGTTCCCGACGCGATGCCAGCGGATGGACGGCGGGCATGCAGGCGACCCTGGGGTCGTGGCCGACGGGGATGGCGCGCAGTCCGGATTCGTTGAAAGGTCTTCGGAGGTAACCGATCTGGGCTCGGCCGTCCCGTAATGGCGCGTCCGGCTCCCACCAGCGTGCGGGCACGACATCGGTTTCGACCTCCGGGTGGCGTGTCGCGAATTCCCGGATCGCCTCCGAGACGTACAGTCCGGTCGAGAAGGCGACCACCAGGCGTCGCACGCCGCTGTCGGCATCGCGTACGCGCCGCACCGCCGCGTCGACGGCGGCGAGAATCCCCTGCGCCTCGTCGTAGAGCTGTTTTCCGGCGGCGGTCAGCTCCACGGTGCGGGTGGTCCGCACGAGCAGGGCGCAATCCAATTCCTGCTCGAAGGCTTTGATCTGACGGCTCAGCACGGGCTGGGCGATGTAGAGGCTTTCCGCCGCCCGGCCGAAGTGCCGGTGCTCGGCCACCGTCGCGAAGTAGCGGAGCTTGCGCAGATCCAGATCCATACCCTCACGGTATCAATCTGAGGAAAGGGTCTTGGACGCCGCGACGAACCGCCACCAGACTCGAAGCATGATCGTCCTCACCTCCCCCACCGGCCAGATCGGCAGCCAGCTGCTGGACCTCCTCCTCGAAACATCCACTCGCAGTGAAGAATTGCGCGTCATCGTGCGCGATCCCGGGAAACTCCCGGAGGCAATCCGCGCCCGCGTCGACATCGTCACCGGATCGCACGGCGATGCCGATGTCGTGGACCGGGCCTTCGCCGGCGCGGACGCGGTCTTCTGGCTGGTCCCGCCCGACCTGTACGCGGCGAGCCTGGACGATGTATATGCCGGATTCACGCACGCCGCCGCGAAGGCGTTCACCGCCAACAAGGTCGGGCACGTCGTCGGCGTCTCGTCGCTCGGGCGGGGTACTCCCGTCGCAGGTCGCGCCGGACACGTGACGGCATCGCTGGCGATGGACGATCTCATCGCGAGCACGGGCGTGGCCTACCGCGCACTGGCGAACCCGTCGTTCATGGACAACCTACTGTGGCAGGCGGTTTCGATCCGAGACGACGGTGTGTTCACCGGCACCGAGGCCGCCGACCGCCCGACGCGGATGGCCGCCACCCGCGATATCGCCGCGGTGGCCGCCCGCCTGCTGCTCGACCGCTCCTGGACGGGAACAGGCGAGGTCCCGGTGCTGGGCCCGCAGGACCTGACACCGGACGACATGGCGCACACCATGTCCGAGGTACTCGGCCGCCGAATCCGCTACCAGCAGCAATCTCTCGACGACTTCCGCGCCACACTGACCGCGCGCGGCATCGGCGACCCGATCGCGACCGCCTACGTCGACATGATGCACGCCAAGAACAACGGCCTGGACGACGCCGTCCCCCGCACGGACGCCACCGCGAGCCCGACAACCTTCCGCGAATGGTGCGAACAGATCCTCGCACCAGCGATCCGCGCCTGACCGCTGCCCATCATGTTCCGGGGCGCACCACATGCATCAGGCCGCGTCGGACACCGACCTTCATGAGGTCGACCGGGTCCAATCACAGGTCGTCCCATTCGTCGCGGCTCAGCCCCTTTCCGGGCCAGTGCGGTGAAACACCGTGACAGAAAGGGACTTCCGCTCCGCGAAGCATCGCCGAGTACGTCGGGATCCCCGACGAAGGGCTACGGCGCTATCAAGCCGACAGTGACCCAGCCGCGCGGCGACGCGGCCAGGACGCAACACAGGTCCCGTCCCAGAACACAGGCCGTTCGGTCATCTACACGAGCCCGGAAACGCGACAGCCCGCACACCCCCAGGCGTAGGCGTTGCCGTGGCACGGCACGCGTTACAGGTTCGGACGTTGGGGGCCATGGTCTTTCGAACTCGGGGTGGCCCTAGATGATTGATTCCAAGGGGTGTGGTCGAGTGAAAGAGGTTGCCGCGCTGCGTGTTCGGCTGGGGCGGTGGCGGGGCTGGGGCGAGGGTGTCGTAGATCAAGGTTGTGAGCAATGAAGTAGACACCCTCGCCACCGCACTCTATGTCAGAACAGATGACCTGCTGAAGTCCCGGCCGGAATTCCGGCCGCGGCGACCGCGTGTCGGTATCGTGCCGCGGTTGACCGACGCCGAACTGGTGACCCTGGCGGTGATGCAGGCGCTGCTGGGCTTCACCTCCGAAGCCCGCTGGCTGCGCCACGCCGGCGCCCACCTGCGGCATCTGTTCCGGTACCTGCCCCAGCAGCCCGGCTACAACAAGCGGCTGCGAGCGGCGGCGCCGATGATCGCGGTGGTGATGCGGCACCTGGCCGCGGACACGACATTGTGGACCGATGACGTGTGGGTGGTCGATTCGACTCCGGTCGAATGCGGCCGGTCCCGGGAGACGGTGAAACGCTCGGACCTGGCCGGATGGGCCGAATACGGGTACTGCGCCTCGCATTCCCGGTTCTTCTGGGGATTGCGGTTGCATCTGGTCGCCACGCTCGGTGGGCTGCCGATCGGGTTCGCGTTGACCGGCGCGAAAGCAGATGAACGCCACACCCTGCTGGGCATCCTCGACGCCGAACCAGGTCTGGTTGCCACCCGGCCGGGACAAACGCTGATCGGTGACAAGAACTACTTCGGTGCCGGGTTCGAAGCCGAACTCGCCGACCATGGGATCCGGTTGCTGCGTCCGGCCCGTAAAGGTGAGCCCGCCCGGCCGGGTGCTGGGCTGTTCAAACCGTTGCGGCAGGTCATCGAGTCGATCAACCAAACCCTCAAAGCACAACTCGATCTGGAACGCCACGGCGGCCGCACGAAAGCCGGTGTCGTCGTGCGGGTCCTGCAGCGCCTGCTCGCCCTGACCGCCGCGATCTGGCACAACGACATGATCGGCGCACCCGTGCACCGCTCGCTCACTGCCTACGACCACTGATCACAAGGGGTGACCGGCCCGCACAGGCCAGTCGCCCCTTGGAATCGATCATCTAGTCTGAGGATATGAGTATTACGGGGGACCGTGAGTTGTTCGATCGTCTGGATGATGCCGAGGGGCTGTGGGTGGGGATGCTCGGACGAGTCGATACAGACCGCCTCGACGAGCCCAGTGCCTGCGCAGGGTGGACGGTGCGCGATCTTATTGGACATGTGAACGGGGGTGCGCACCGCTACGCCTTGCTGCTTTCCGGTGCCGAGAACGTTGAGCACACCCGCGGTTTGGATTACCTCGAGGAGGACCCCGTCGAGGTCTTCTGGCGCTACGAACGAGAGCTCCGGAAGACGTCTACAGCAGCCGATCTGGACGCTTTGGTCAGCCACCGCGCTGGCCCACGCAGCGGATGGACCCTGCTGATCATGCGCGCGATGGATCTTGCCCTGCATGCGAAGGACCTTGCAGACAGCACTTCCCAGCAGTGGCTGCCCAGCGTCGAGCTTGCGAAATTCCTTGTCGCATCGTGCGAAGGGATCATCGATGAGCTGCGGAGCAAGGGCATGTTCGATCCGGCTGGAACACCGTTGTCGCAAGAACCGCAAGACGTGCTGCTGGCCATGGCCGGACGAGGAGCCGGGTAGAAGCCCCGGTCGGTTGTCGGTCTCGGCCGCGGGAACGGGGCCGGGATCCAGGTCCTCGAGCCGGTAGCTATCGCCCTCGCGGGAGTTAACCTCGCCATGGTGGACCAGCCGGTCGATCATGGCCGCGGCGACGATGTCGTCGCCGAACACCTCACCCGCCGGCCGAACGGCTTGTTGCTGGTCACGATCAAGCTCGCCCGCGAGATCTTCGGTCATGGGATCAGTTCCGTGGAAGGTGATGTCCGCGGCTGCCATTGGTGAAACTGTCAGCCGGTCACAGGGGTCGCCGAAAACAAAGGCTCCCGTCCTCACGAATGGAATCCGGCCTTCGTCGTCGAGCAGCCATCTGCGATCCGCCCACCTCCGCGCTACGCAGAGACACGAATGACTTCGACCGCGATCATGTTCGGCTGCACTGCTGTGCGCTGGGGCGCGGTGCTCTCGAGCTGTTCGATGGCCGTGTCGATGACATGGCCGATGTGGGAGTCGGCTCCTGTTGCCAGTTGCAGCAGGGTCGCGCCGTGGATACCGGCTACCAGTGAGTGGGCGATGGCATCGGCGTCGACGTGTGCACCGATGAATCCGTTGGCCTGCATCTGATGGATCCCGCTCTGTATACGGCTTTGAAGTCGTCCGGCAGTCTCCGCGATCAATGGGCGAGCCCCGGGCCCGGCTCGATGTAGGTCGACGACCAAAGTGACCATGGGGCAGTCGTTTCCGTGCATGTCGTACTCATCGACCAACTGATCGCGCCATTGACTCCACGCCAACCAGGACGACAACTCGGGCATCCACTCGTTCATGACCGCACGAACACGGTCGGCTTCGTATTGCGCTACAGCAAGCAGCAATTCGTCCTTCCCACCGGGAAAGTAGTGGAACACTTGCCCTTTGCTGGTTCCCGACACAGCAACGACATCATCGAGGGTGGTTGCGGACAGGCCATGACGGCTGATGAGTTCCGCGGTGGCCTCGACAATCCGGTTCATCGCAGACTCGCCCATGGCTGTGCGTTGCCTGGCCATCTGGTCGAATACCTTCCCGCAGAGAGCCGAGTTGGTGACTGCGGCGCAGTCCGTCGAAGCTCCCCTGTTCACCCTGCTGTCTTCCGGCCCGACCGCCCTGGACAAGGAACGTCAGATCACGCAGTTCTTCGCCGCCGAATACACCCGCGGCGCTTTTCTGGACTCCGCACGCGAGTACCTGAACCAAATCTCGCACTGGACTGACCGACCAGAGTCCGACCGGGTAGCGTTCGATAGCTGGCGGCTGTCTGATCGCAATTTCTAGACGTGAGGTGAAGGAAGTTCATGCCTGAAGGGCATACATTGCACCGGTTGGCGAAGCTGCATCACAAGCGGTTCGCGGGCGGAGCGGTGCGGGTCTCGAGCCCCCAAGGGCGTTTCGCTGAAGGCGCAGCGTTGGTTGATGGGCAGACTCTGAAGCGGGCTGACGCGTGGGGCAAGCACCTCTTGCACCACTACGAATCAGGGCTGGTGGTGCATGTCCATCTTGGTCTGTACGGCAAGTTCACCGAATCGCCTGCGCCCCTTGGTGATCCGGTCGGCCAGGTACGTATGCGCATAATCGGCGCGGGCCGATCCGGCGACTTCTTCGGCACCGATCTGCGCGGTCCCACCGCGTGCGAAATCCTGCACGAACCTGAGGTGGAAGCCCTCACGGCGCGCCTCGGTCCGGACCCCTTGCGCCGTGATGCCGACCCCGACCGTGCATGGCAGCGCATTCACCGGTCTCAGCGTCCTATCGGCGCATTGCTGATGGACCAAGGCGTCATTGCGGGAGTCGGCAATGTCTATCGCGCTGAGCTGCTGTTCCGGCATGGCATTTCCCCGCATCGCCCCGGCCGTGACGTGTCGGCCACAGAGTGGGGCGAGCTTTGGGCCGACCTGGTCGAGTTGATGCGGGTCGGGGTGCGACGCGGCAAGATGCATGTGGTTCGGTCCGAACACGACCATGGTGCACCGTCCTATGCCGCCGACCGGCCGCGCACCTATGTGTACCGCCGCGTCGGCGAACCCTGCCGCCTGTGCGGGGCGACGGTCCTCCATGCAGTGATGGAGGGCCGAAACCTGTTCTGGTGCACCACCTGTCAGCCTCGATAAATCAACAAACCAGCGCCCTTGGGCATCGACTCTTGGCAGGCGCTGACGAACGGCGCCTTGATCGTCGGTGATCTCATCGCTGCGACCGGTCACCCGTTGACCCACCGCGACGGTGGCCCTGTCGGATTCTTACGCCGGTCCGAGCTGCCTCCGCCGACAGCGATACAACCGATGCAGCGGTCGCCCGGTGGGCGATCCATCGACCGACCGTTGCCGCAATTAGCGCACAATCCGATAGAGCACGAGCACTCTCGCCTCTCGAAGCCCTGGGGCTCCATCGTCGATGGGCCGGCTGGAGACTCGGACCTGACCGCCGGCGAAGCGCTTGTCGTGCAGCTTCGCCAGGCGGTGCGGCGTATGCCCTTCGGGCACAGGTCAGTTCGGGAGGGCCGGGGGAACGCCGGTCTTCTCGTACTCGGCGAGAATGTCGATGCGACGCTGGTGACGCTCCTCGTTGGACCACGGGGTGGTCATGAAGGCGTCCACGATGGCGAGGGCTTCCTCGGTGGTGTGCATGCGGCCGCCGATGCCGAGCAGCTGGGCGTTGTTGTGCTGGCGGGCGAGCTGCGCGGTCTCCACGCTCCAGCCCAGGGCGCAGCGGGCGCCGGGCACCTTGTTGGCGGCGATCTGCTCGCCATTGCCGGAGCCGCCGAAGACGAAGCCCAGCGAGCCCGGCTCGGCGACCACGCGGCGGGCGGCCTCGATGCAGAAGGCCGGGTAGTCGTCGAGGGCGTCGTATTCCAGCGCGCCGCAGTCGACGACATCGTGGCCCTGGCCCTCGAGGTGAGCCTTGACGTGGTTCTTCAGTTCGAAGCCGGCATGGTCGGCACCCAGGTATACGCGCATGGCTGCGATTCTGTCAGGACGCCCGCCCCCGGTCCGCATGGGGCTCTCACCGTGAGCGGCCCCAGGGCGACGACCGCGCCTCTACGGCCGCGAAACGTACTATCCAGGCATGACGTCCGACGACAGTTCGTATACGCCGAACGCCTACGGGGGACAAACCGCTGGCGGCCCATCGGGACCGCCGCCCGCCGGAAGCAATCCGGCTTGGAACCCCGTGACCGGCATGGCCGGATGGGATCCCAGGCTGGGCCCGCCGGGATGGGCTCCGCAGCAACCGTATTCGCCGCCCCCGCCGCCGGTGGTGCAGCAGACCCGCGGCCTGTCCCCGTTCGGGATGCCGGCGCGGCACAGCTGGGAGATCCCGCTGCTGGTGATCGTGATCGTGGCCACCGTGCTGGCGTATCTGTTCGCGCTGCTGCTGCTGGTATCCGGCTATGCCGGTCAGCTGGTGCTGGCCCTGGTATTCGCGCCGCTGCTGGTCTATCTGGGCCGTGGTCTGAACTACGCGACTCAGCGGGTGAACGGCGTGAAGATGTCGCCGACCCAGTTCCCCGAGGGCTATCGCATGGTGCAGGAGGCCGCGGCCCGGTTCGGCATGGCCAAGGTGCCCGACGCCTATGTACTGCTGGGCAACGGCCAGATCAATGCGTTCGCCTCCGGGCACGGCTTCCGCCGCTACGTGGTGGTGTACAGCGATCTGTTCGAAATCGGCGGCGCGGCACGCAATCCCGAGGCGCTGGCCTTCATCATCGGCCACGAGGTCGGGCACATCGCGGCCGGGCACGTCTCGTACTGGCGGCAGCTGGGCATGTTCCTGGCGCCGTTCCTGCCGATCCTGGGCAGCTCGCTGATCCGCTCCCAGGAGTACACCGCCGACAATCACGGCTTCTGCAACCGGCCGCAGGGCGCGCCCCCGGCCATGCAGACGCTGGCGGGCGGCAAATACCTGAACAATCTGGTCGGTTTCGACGAGATGGCCGACCGGGCGGCCCAGGAGAAGGGCTTCTTCGTCTGGATCGTGAACGCCATGTCCAGTCATCCGGTACTGACCTGGCGCATGTGGGCGCTGCGCGACCGCAGCCGTCACGGCAAGCTGTTCTGGCGGCCCGACGCGCCGCAGCGTCCGGTCGCGGCCCCGCCCTATGGCGGGTACCAGCCGCCGTACCCGGGCGGATTCGGCGGACCGCCGCCCGGATATGGCGATACCACCACATATCACGAGTACCAGCCGCAATGACGTCTCGCGACAGCGAGATCGAGCGAAGTCTCGAAATATCTGACGGGACAACTTATTTCGTGAGGCGAGGGTACCCCCCCCGGGTACGGCCGGAATCGGGTTGCTACTCGGCGGGCACGCGTGCCCGCCGGTGAACGACTCTCAGCCGTGCGCTGAAGGCCCGGGGAGGCTGGGGAGCTCAGTCGAAGACGGGATCCTCGGTGCGGGTCCGCTTGAGCTCGAAGAAGTGCGGGTAGGCGGCCAGCGCGACCGCGCCGTCCCACAGCTTGCCCGCCTCTTCCCCGCGCGGGATGCGGGAGAGCACCGGCCCGAAGAAGGCCACGTCATTGATGTGGATGGTCGGCGTGCCGACATCCGGGCCGACCTTGTCCATACCGGCGTGGTGCGAGGCGCGCAGCGCCTCGTCGAAGTCGGTGCCCTCGGCGGCCTCGGCCAGCTCGGCGGGCAGGCCCACCTCGGCCAGCGACTCGGCGATGATCTGGGCGAGCAGGTCCGCGCGGGAGCCGTCCTCGCGCTCGTACTCGGCGCGGCGGTTGTGCAGGCGGGTGCCCATGGCGGTGTAGAGCGGGGCCAGCACCTTGTCGCCGTGCTCCTGGGCCGCCGCGATGGCGACCCGCACCGGGCCCCAACCGGTCGCGAGCAGCTCCTCATACTGCGGGGGCAGACCCTCGCGGCCTTCGTTCAGCACGGACAGGCTCATCACGTGGAAGTGCGTCTCGATATCGCGGACCTGCTCGACCTCGAGGATCCAGCGGGAGGTGATCCAGCACCACGGGCACAGCGGGTCGAACCAGAAGTCGACCCGGTCCTTCTTGGTGTCGCTCACGGGGAAATCCTTTCGCAGTCGATCGACGGCCGAGGGCAGGGCCGTACTCAATGCGCAACAACCCGGATTGTTGCCGATATTTCCGCTCCACCCGACACCGCCCGGGCTAGGGTCGGAATATCGGCCTCATCGACGGCGGTCCCGACCGTACTAGCACGGAGGTTTCGGCATGACCACATCCAGGTTCGTCATCGCGGGCGGTGGACTGGCCGCCGCAAAACTCGCGGAAGCCTTGCGGGCCAATGATTTCGATGGTTCGGTGACGCTTGTCTACGCGGAGGATCATCTGCCGTACGAGCGTCCGCCGCTGTCCAAGGAGCATCTGCTGGGCAAGAAGGCGCTCAGCGACTTCACCGTGGATCCGGCGCAGTGGTATCGCGACCATCATGTCGAGATGATGCCCGGCACCACCGTCACCGCACTGGATCGCGGCACCAAAACCATTGCGCTGCCGGACGGTACGACACTGCCCTACGACAAGCTGGCGCTGGCCACCGGTTCGCGGCCGCGGCTGCTGCGCCTGCCCGGCGCGGACGCCGAGGGCGTGTACGTGCTGCGCACCATCGAGGAGTCCGACGCCCTGCTCACGATGTTCGGCTCCGCGCGGCGCCTGGCCGTCGTCGGCGGGGGGTGGATCGGGCTCGAGGTGACCGCCGCCGCGCGTGCCGCGGGCGTGGAAGTGACTGTGCTGGAGGCGGAATCGGTGCCGCTGCTGGCCGCGCTCGGGGCCGAGATGGGCGCGGTGTTCGCCGATCTGCACCGCGAGCACGGGGTGGATCTGCGACTCGGGGTGAGGGTCGGCGAGATCACCACCGCCGACGGCCGGGCCACCGGCGTGCGGCTCGACGACGGCACCCACATCGAGGCGGACGCGGTGCTGGTCGCGGTGGGCGCGCGGCCCAATATCGAGCTGGCCGCCGATGCCGGGCTGGCGGTCGGCGGCGGTGTCCTGGTCGACGAGAGCCTGGCCACCAGCGACCCGGATATCGTCGCGGTCGGTGATATCGCCGATCAGCAGCATCCGGTACTGGGGCAGCGAATCCGGGTGGAGCACTGGGCGAATGCGCTCAACCAGCCCGCCGTGGCGGCGCTGACCATGCTGGGCAAGCCCGCCGTGTACGACCGGCTGCCCTACTTCTTTACCGACCAGTACGACCTCGGGATGGAGTACACCGGGTACGTGTCGCCCAGGCAGCAGGCGCGCGTGGTGGTGCGCGGAGACCTCGGCAAGCGCGAGTTCGTGGCGTACTGGCTGGACGCGAGGAACCGGGTGCTGGCCGGGATGAACGTGAACGTCTGGGACGTCACGGACAAGATCAAGACGCTGGTCCTGAGCGGCGAGGCCGTGAACCCCGAGGAGCTGTGACAACCATCACGTAATCCGGAGTGCGGAGTACGTCGCCCGGGCGTACTGGGCTCCGACCTGTGGACGAGAGCGCCCGCGGGGGCGCACAGAAGAAAGGAGCCGACCGTGAAGTACATCCTGATCAAGACCTACTCCGCCGCCGCCTACTGCGACACCCCGATCAACGAGTGGGCGCCCGAGGAGATCCAGGCCCACATCGATTTCCAGCGCGCCCTCGGCGAGGAACTGGCCAAGTCCGGCGAACTCGTCGACGCCCAGGGCCTCGCCGACCCGGGCCAGGCGCGCACAGTCACGTCCGACGGCCGTTCCGCGCCGGTGGTCACCGACGGGCCCTTCCCCGAGACCAAGGAGTTCCTGGCCGGATACTGGATCATCGATGTCGAGAGCCCGGACCGCGCGCTCGAGATCGCGGCCAAGGCGTCGGCCGCGCCCGGCCCCGGCGGCAAGCCGATCGGCGAGTACATCGAGATCCGCCCGATCATGAGCGCCCCCGCCGCCGATCTCTGATGCCGGACATCGAGATCGAGGACCTGCTGCGCGAACTCGCGCCGCAGGTCCTCGGCACCCTCGTCCGCCGCTACGGCGACTTCGACGCTGCCGAGGACGCCCTCCAGGAGGCCCTGCTCGCCGCCGCCACCCAGTGGCCTGCCGACGGCCTGCCCGACAACCCGCGCGGCTGGCTCATCCAGGTCGGCTCGCGGCGTCTCATCGACACCATCCGCGCCGAGTCGGCCCGCCGAAACCGCGAGGCCGCCAATGCCATTCGCGATCCCGAACGACTCGGTGCCGCCGCCCCCGACCGAGTTGACGCCGCCCTCGCCGAAGATCGTGACGACACGCTGACACTGTTCTTCCTGTGCTGCCATCCGGCCTTGTCGCCCGCGAGTGCGATCGCGCTGACGCTCCGGGCGGTGGGCGGGCTGACCACGGAGGAGATCGCGCGAGCCTTCCTGCTACCGGAAAAGACCATGGCGCAGCGGATTACGCGGGCCAAGAAGCGCCTGGCGGCCGAGGAGCGGCCGTTCGCCATGCCCGCGGAGTCGAACGGGCAACGGGGGGAATGGCATGAGCGGCTCGACAGTGTGCTGCGGGTGCTCTATCTGATCTACACCGAGGGGCACACTAGCGGTGGTGAGCGGCTGCGGCGGGGCGATCTGTCGAGCGAGGCGATTCGGTTGGCGCGGGCCCTGTTCCGCGTCCTGCCGGATGATCCGGAGGTCACCGGGTTGCTGGCATTGCTGCTGCTGACCGATGCCCGGCGGGCGGCGCGCACCGGAAGTCGCGGCGAGCTCATCCCGCTCGCCGAACAGGATCGCGACCTCTGGGATCGCGAGATGATCATCGAGGGCGTGCGGCTGGCGACCGCGTCGGTGCGCAGCGGCCTCATCGGCCCGTACCAGATCCAGGCCGCCATCGCCGCCCTGCACGCCCAGGCGCTGCGTCCCGAGGACACGGACTGGCCCCGAATCCTGTTGCTGTACAACGCCCTCGAGCGCCAGTCCGCCAACCCGATGGTGACTCTCAACCGCGCGGTCGCCACCGCCATGGTCCACGGCCCCCAGGCGGGCCTGGACCTCACCGACACCCTCTCCGACTCGCTCGCGGGCAACCACCGCCTCGACGCTGTCCGCGGCCACCTCCACGAAATGGCCGGCGACCCCGACGAAGCCATCGCCGCCTACACCGCCGCCGCCCGCCACACCACCAGCCTCCCCGAACGCGACTACCTCACCATCCGCGCCGCCCGCCTGCGCCGCCAGTGACCGACCGGTGGCAGGTCAGGCAGCGGAGGCACGGAAGGCGGTGGGACTCTGGCCGCGGTGGCGTTTGAAGGCGGCGGAGAAGCCGAACGGGTCCGCGTAGCCAACTGCTTTGGCGATTTGGGCGATGGTGAGATCAGTGTCGGTGAGCAGTTCCTCGGCCTCGTCCATGCGGGATTCGGTGAGGTAGTTCAGCGGCGGCCGGCCCAGGACCGCGGTGAAGCGCTTGGCGAACAGGGAGCGGGACACTCCGGCCTCGGTGGCCAGCGACGCGACGGTCCAGGGCGCGCCGGGATCGGTGTGCATGGCGTGCAGTGCGGGGCCGACGATCGGGTCGGATAGACCACGGAACCAGGTCGGGGCCTCCGGTCCGGCCTGCTCGAACCAGTTGCGCAGTGTGCAGACCAGGCTCCAGTCGAAGAGGCGGTCCATCATCGCCTGCGAACCCGCGCTCTGCCCGACCGGGTGTGGAACTACGGGTTCGCCTACGGCCGCAGCAAGCCTCGCCTCGCGGGCAAGCGCATGCTGTGGCTCGGCCTGGCCGGGGTCGCCGCCGGTGACCCGACCGTGGAGTTCATGCAGCAGAGTCTGGAAGGCCAGCTCAATATGGGAATCGCCTACTACTGCGGATTCTCGTACTCAGCAGTCGGTCTGCTCCCAGATGCCGAGGAGCGCCGCCAGCGCCTCACCGCCGACGGCAGCCTGCTCATCGACGCGGCCACCATCGGCGCGGAACGCGAGGCCCAGTACACCGCACTGGAGCGCAGCGCCGACGGTCTCGTGGCGGACTTCCTTGCCGCCGAACCGATTCCGGTCTAGACCCCGTTCCAGGTATTGCCCGTGATGAGCTCGTACGCCGCGACGTACTTCTGGCGGGTCACCTCGATCACCTCGGCCGGGATCTCCGGGCCCGGGTACTCCCTGTTCCACCCGGTGGAGGTGGACCAGTCGCGCACGAACTGCTTGTCGAACGACTTCTGCGGGCGGCCGGGCTCGTAGTCGTCGGCCGGCCAGAAGCGGGAGGAGTCCGAGGTCAGCACCTCGTCGCCGACGGTGAGAACGTCGCCGTCCCAGCCGAGCTCGATCTTCGTGTCGGCGATGATGACCCCCCGCGCGGCGGCGTGCTCGGCGCCGCGGGCGTAGATCTCGAGTGTCAGGTCGCGCAGCTGCTCGGCGACCTCCTTGCCCTCCTGGTTCACCACATCCGCGAAGGTGATGGGCTCGTCGTGCCCGGCGTCTGCCTTGGTGGTGGGGGTGAAGATGGGTTCGGGCAGCTTGTCGCCATCACGCAGGCCGGGCGGCAGCGCGATACCGGACACGGTGCCGGAGCGCTGGTATTCGGCCAGGCCGCCGCCGGTCAGGTAGCCGCGCGCGATGCACTCCACCTTCAGCATCTTCAGCGGCTTGACCCGCACTCCGCGGCCCGCGAACTCGGCGGGCACGTCGGTGGTGGACAGAATGTGGTTGGGCACATCGGAGAAAAACCCGAACCACCAGTTGGACAGCTGGGTGAGCAGCGCGCCCTTGTCCGGGATCGGGGTCGGCAGAACCACGTCGTACACCGACACCCGGTCGGATGCGACCAGGATCAGCGAATCGCCGTCCTCGTACAGGTCGCGCACCTTACCGGCGTGGATGTGCTTCAACGGTCCTCCTCGTGCTGGGCGATTGCTGCCGCCGCAGAGCTTACCGACGTCGCGACCTGCCCCTCGACCCGCGGTCGAGCGCCCCGAACTTCATGTCCGATAACTGATCGTTTCGCCGACAGGACCGACAGCGACAGGCTACTGACCTGGGTGCCGGACCCCCAAGCAGGAGGCCGGCTTACCAATGCCCGCCGACGGGAGGGCGCTGACCAGCACCCGTTCGGGTGACGGTTAACCAGCCCGGAAGAAGCGGGAACCGACGTTCTCACCGCGCAGGTGGTGTGAGCCGACGACACCCGAGAAGGGTGGTGCCGGATAACCTTGTCGACCAGGGTTATTCGACACGCTGTAAGGAGCCCCCTTGTCCGCACCGAATCTCACCCGCGAGCAGGCGATCGAACGCGCCGCGACGGTCCAGGTGGAGAACTACAAGGTCGAACTCGACCTGACCGGCCAGCCCACCGGTGCCGAAGAGCCACGCAGTGAGACGTTCCACTCGAAGTCGACGGTGACCTTCACCGCGACCCCGGGCGCGCAGACCTTCATCGATATCGTGGGCACGGGCGTGCGCTCGGCCGTGCTCAACGGCGTGGCCCTGGATGTCAGCGGCTACGACGAGGAGCAGGGCATCACGCTGCCGAACCTGGCCGCCAGCAACGAGCTCGTCGTCGAGGCCGACTGCGAGTACTCGCACACCGGTGAGGGCCTGCACCGCTTCGTCGACCCCACCGACAACAAGGTCTACCTGTACTCGCAGTTCGAAACCGCCGACTGCAAGCGCATGTTCGCCTGCTTCGACCAGCCCGACCTCAAGGCCACCTACGACGTGATCGTCACCGCGCCCGAGGACTGGGAGGTCATCTCCAACAGCGCGGTCACCGATACCCACACCATCGGCACCGTGGTCCGTCACACCTTCGCCACCACCCCGCGCATGAGCACCTACCTGGTCGCGCTCATCGCCGGTCCGTACGCCAAGTGGACCGACTCCTACCGCGATTCGCACGGCGAGATCCCGCTCGGCATCTACTGCCGCGCCTCGCTGGCCGAATTCATGGACGCCGACCGGCTTTTCACCGAAACCAAGCAGGGCTTCGGCTTCTACCACACCAATTTCGGGGTGCCCTATGCCTTCGGCAAGTACGACCAGCTGTTCGTGCCCGAATTCAACGCGGGCGCCATGGAGAACGCGGGCGCGGTCACGTTCCTCGAGGACTACGTCTTCCGCTCCAAGGTGACTCGCGCCT
Organism: Nocardia sp. NPDC101769; assembly: GCF_044766925.1. Classification (NCBI taxonomy): domain Bacteria; kingdom Bacillati; phylum Actinomycetota; class Actinomycetes; order Mycobacteriales; family Nocardiaceae; genus Nocardia; species Nocardia sp. NPDC101769. The sequence goes on from NZ_JBIWMX010000007.1 coordinate 120,359, forward strand.
CCTACGAGCGCCGCTGCGAGACCGTGCTGCACGAGATGGCGCACATGTGGTTCGGCGACCTGGTCACCATGAAGTGGTGGGACGACCTGTGGCTGAACGAGTCGTTCGCCACCTTCGCCTCGGTGCTGTGCCAGGTCGGCGCGACCGAATACACCAACGCCTGGACCACTTTCGCCAATGTCGAGAAGTCCTGGGCGTACCGGCAGGACCAGCTGCCCTCGACCCACCCGATCGCCGCCGACATCCCGGACCTGGCCGCGGTCGAGGTGAACTTCGACGGCATCACCTATGCCAAGGGCGCCTCCGTGCTCAAGCAGCTGGTGGCCTATGTCGGTGAGGAGCCGTTCCTGGCCGGTCTGCGCGACTACTTCACCGAACACGCCTACGGCAACGCCACGTTCGACGATCTGGTGGGCGCGCTGGAGAAGGCGTCCGGCCGCGACCTGTCCGACTGGGGCGCGCAGTGGCTCAAGACCACCGGTCTGAACATCCTGCGCCCGGACTTCACCGTGGACGCGGACGGCAACTTCGCCTCCTTCGCGGTCGTCCAGGAGGGCGCGGAGCCCGGCGCCGGTGAGCGCCGCGTGCACCGCCTGGCCATCGGCTTCTACAACGACCAGGACGGAAAGCTGGTACGCACCAAGCGCGTCGAGCTCGACCTCGATCCGGCCGAGCGCACCGAGGTGCCCGAGCTGGTCGGCGTCGGCCGCGGCAAGCTGGTGCTGGTCAACGACGACGACCTCACCTACTGCTCGGTCCGCCTGGACGCCGGCTCCCTCGACACGGTGGTGGCGCGCATCGCCGATATCGCGGAGCCGCTGCCCCGCACACTGGCCTGGTCGGCCGCCTGGGAGATGACCCGGCAGGCCGAGATGAAAGCCCGCGACTTCGTGGCGCTGGTGCAACGCGGCGTCGGCGCGGAAACCGAGATCGGTGTCGTCCAGCGGCTTCTCATGCAGGCCGGAACCGCGCTCGGCGCCTACGCCGACCCCGAGTGGGCACGCGCCGAGGGCTGGCCCGCCTACGCCGACCGCCTGCTGGAACTGGCCCGCGCCGCCGGTTCGGGATCGGACCACCAGCTGGCGTTCGTCAACGCGCTGACCGCTGCGCTGCTCGCACCGCAGCACATCCAGGTGCTGCGCCAGCTGCACGCCGATGACCCGGAGGGCGCCGGCCTGCCGGGCCTGACCGTCGACACCGACCTGCGCTGGCGCATCACCCAGGCGCTCGCGGCCGCCGGGGCCATCGACGCCGACGGCATCGAAACCCCGCTCATCGACGCGGAACTCGCACGCGACGACACCGCCGCGGGCCGCCGTCAGGCCGCGGCCGCGGCTACCGCCCGCCCGCAGGCAGCGGTCAAGGAATCGGCGTGGGACACCGTCATGGGCGACGACACGGTGCCGAACATCACCGCGCGCGCCATCGTCGCCGGTTTCGCCCCGGCGGGCCAGGCCGCGCTGCTGGGCCCGTACGTGGAGCGCTACTTCGCCGAGATCGCGTCGGTGTGGGAGCGCCGCTCCAGTGAGGTCGCCCAGACGGTCGTGGTGGGGCTGTACCCGCACTGGGCCGTCACCGAGGACGCCGTCGCGGTGGCCGACAAGTTCCTCGCCGGTGACCACCCGCCGGCGCTGCGCCGCCTGGTGGTGGAGGGCAAGGCGGGCATCGAGCGCTCGCTGCGCGCCCGCGCCTTCGATCGCAGCTAGAAACACTGCACGGCATCATATTTCGACCATCGCAGCCCCTCCCGAATCCGTTCGGGAGGGGCTGTCGGCCGTACGGGGCCGCCGACTGAAGAGTCGCTGAAGAACTACCGCCGGACGGGGTCCGCGGGGCCCGGAGTCCCACATGATCGGTCCCGCAAGCAATCCCGACCGAATGAGGCCATCCACCATGAAATCCTGGACCCGTCACGCCGCCGCCGCTCTCGCCGTCACCGGAATCTGCTCCGCCGCAGTGCTTTCCGGCACCGGGGTCGCGGCCGCCGACGATGATGACTCGCTCACCCGTTCCACCTGCAGCTGGGCCCAGATCGACACCACCCTCAACGATCAGGATCCGGTGCTGGCCCGGCTCATCGACGGCCATCCGGAACTCACCTCCGGGCTCGCGGTGATGTACCAGCTGCCACCCGAGGCGCGACCCGAGTCCTTCTTCCGCATCGTGTCCCAGTACCCCGACGTCGAGGACCGCATCGAGCAGATCCGCCACGACCACGCCCCCGGCAGCGAACCCGTGCGCGCCAAGTTCGACCGCGTCGCAGACACCTGCCACCGGCACTAGCCCGGCAGACGCTGCTGTGGGCGGATCCGCCCACAGCAGCGCGGCAGGACTTCCGGTGGTCCACTGCGGCACCGTGAAGGCATGGCAGAGAACAAGACTCCGATGTTCAACTGGCACACCAGGGAACAGCTCTTCGCCCGCCGGGTGCTGGTGCTGGACGGGCCGCTCGACGACGACAACGGCACACTGCTCATGACCCAGCTGCTCACGCTGGCGGCCGAGGATCCCGAGGCCGACATCTCGCTGTGGATCCACTCGCCCGGCGGGTCCGTGCCCGCCATGCTCGCCATCCGCGACGTCATGCGGCTGGTGCCGGGCACGGTGTCCACACTGGCCCTCGGATTGGCCTGCAGCGCGGGACAATTCCTGCTGTCGGCGGGGACGCCCGGGCGCCGCTACGCCCTGCCGCACGCCCGCATCCTCATGCACCAGGGTTCGGCGGGCATCGGCGGCAGCGCGGTCGAGGTGGAGGTGCAGGCCGACGACCTGCGCTACACCGTGCAGACCGTGCTCGGCCTGATCGCCGCCGACACCGGCCAGCCCTACGACCAGGTCTTCGAGGACTCCCTGCACGACCGCTGGTTCACCGCGACGCAGGCCCGCGAGTACGGCTTCATCGACGGCATCGTGGACTCTTTCCACCAGGTCGTCCCGCAGCGCCAGAAGCTGGGGATCTCGGCATGAGCGGCACCTACACGATTCCCAATGTGATCGCCCGCGACCCGCGCGGCGAGCGGATCATGGACGTCTACTCGCATCTGCTCACCGAACGCATCGTCTATCTCGGCACGCCCATCGACTCCGGTGTCGCGAATGCCCTGATCGCCCAGCTCCTCCACCTGGACGCGGAAAGCCCGGGCCAGGACATCAACCTCTACATCAACTGCGAGGGCGGCGACCTGCCGGCCATGCTCGCGGTCTACGACACCATGCAGCACATTCAGTCCCCCGTGGTGACCACCTGCGTCGGCCAGGCGATCGCGGTAGGCGCGGTGCTGCTGGCCGGCGGTGCGAAGGGACGCCGCAATGTCCTCCCGCACTCCCGAATCGTCCTGCACCAGCCCGCGATCCGAGGTCAGGGCACCATCCCCGACCTCATCCTGCAGGCCGACGAAATCGTCCGCATGCGCGCCCAGATCGAAGCCATCCTCGCCACCCACACCGGCCAGTCCGCGGAAACCCTGCGCCGCGACACCGATCGGGACCGGGTCTTCACCGCGCGAACAGCGCTCGACTACGGCCTGGCCGACCACCTCCTCGGCCCTCGCGCCTGAATGCCGACGAGCATGCGCTGGTGCACGCACTACGCCGAAAAGGCAGGTGCGCCAACGCATGCTCGTGGATCAAGCGGCCAGCAGGACGGGGGAGATCGCCAGCGGCGAGATGGCCGGGTGCCGGGCCGGGGCGGGACGGGCGCGAAGCAGGTCTTCGGCCACCTGCCGTGTGAGCGAACCCAGGCTGGTGCCCAGAGCCCCCGCCAAGGCCGCGATCATCTCGCTGGACGGCTCCTTGCGCCCCCGTTCGACCTCGGACAGATACTGCGGCGAAATACCTGCCCGCCCAGCCGTTTCCGTCAGTTTCTCCCCCCGCTCCAGCCGGAGCGAGCGCAGCTGACCGCCGAGCGCCTCCCGCCACAGCGGCTCGCGCACCGGCGCCGGACGCACCGCGGGTCGCACCACCCCGGCTTCGTCGAGACCACCGGGAATTGCTTTCAAACGCGGATGCTCGGCCATCTCCCGAGCGTAAATTCCCCCACCACGCCGCCGCGCCCCGATCTGCTCAGGGCGAAATGTCTGTCGGAGTGTGCGGGGGTCGGTGCGCGACCTTGATCCCTCGGGGTTTGGGGGCTGAGCCCCCAAACGTCCCTCGGAGTTTCAGGGGCGAAACCCCTTCGCAGAAGTGCCGAGAGTCGGCTAGACCCGCCCGATCGCGGCAGCCATCACCCGCACGGCCGAGACCAGGCCGTCGATCAGCTCACCCTGACGGAAGGAGCTGGTGGCGGCGGTGGCGCCGAGCTGGCAGACGCGGTCGTTGGCGCGCTCGGCGACGTCGCGGCCGGAGCGCACCTCGACGGAGCTGGTGTTCGGGTCCACCGCGATGAGCACCGAACGGGCGGCCTCGGGGGTGGACGGGAACAGGGCGTCCACGCCGGCGGCCGAGTCCGAGCCCAGGTCACCGATGTAGATGTTGAAGCGCACCTTGGTGGCGCGGGTGGCGTCGGTGAGCGCATTGTCCATGAGCAGCCGCTCGCGGTCGCTGAACGGCGCTTCCTTGAAGACGTCGCCGGCCTCGTGCACACCGGAGACGCGTCCACTCGTGGTGATCGCGTAACCGTGGGGTAGGTCGGCCTGGTCCACCGCGGGCCAATTAGAACTTGCCACTTGCCCGGCCTCCGATCAGCTCCGCGTCGGCGGATTCGATAGCCGCATGGTCTCCATGCGAATCAGCAGTGTCGTGGTGGCCGGATCCGGTCACCTCGTCGGTCGCGCTCCACAGCACCGGGGGCTGGGTCCACTTCGCACCGAGTTCGTAGTGTTCCGGCTTCTTGCCGGGCAGCGGCTTGCCGAGGAACGACAATCCGGCGATCACCAGATAGATCGCGACCGGGATGCCGACGTAGATCAGCACTGTCTGGAGAATGCTCACGGCCCAACGGTAGTCGATGCCCGTGTGACTACTACGACCGGTAAGGGCTAGTGCGGCCGTGTCGTGACAAACCCTTCCAGACCAGCCAGGCCGTCGAGTTCGCCGGAAGTTCCCGCCGCCCATTGATCGCCGCGCTCGCCAGCAGCACCTCACCCGCGGGGAGCATGATCGGCGCATCGGTGGCATTGAGCACGCACAGCAGACCGCCGTTGCGCCGGAACGCGAGGCAGCCGGGCGGACTCGCGTACCACTCCAGCTCGAACCCGCTGAATTCCGGCCGGACGGCCCGCAATTCGATCGCCATCCGGTACAGCGACAGCATGGAATCCATTCGCTCCAGCTGCGCCTCCACGGTCAGCGCCGCCCACTCCGGCGGCATGGGCAGCCACGGCACCCCCGACGTGAACCCGAACGGCGGCGACTCCCCCTCCCACGGCAGCGGCACCCGGCAGCCGTCCCGGCCGCGCTCGGTGTGCCCGGAGCGCTCCCAGGTGGGGTCCTGCAGCGCCGACTCGGGGAGATCGTCCACATTGGCCAGCCCCAATTCGGCTCCGTTGTAGACGAATACGCTGCCCGGCAGTGCCAGTTCCAGCAGGATCATGGCCCGTGCCCGCGCCTGCCCGACGGGCCCGCCACCGTAGCGGGTGACCTCGCGCTCGATGTCGTGGTTGGACAGCGTCCAGGTGGGCGTCGCGCCGACCCCGGCCACCGCGCGCAGCGAATTGTCCACGGCCGCGCGGATCCGATCCGGCCGGAAGGGCGTCTGGGCGAGCCGGAAATTGAAGGCCAGGTGCAGTTCGTCGGGCCGGAGGTATTCGCCGAAGCGGGTGTTGTCGTCGACCCACACCTCGCCGATGGCGACCGCGTGTGGATACTCGTCCATCACCTTCCGGATCCGCCGGTGGATATCGTGCGCGCCGGGGTTGTTGAAGCGCGGATCGTCGTCTTCGAGATGGAGCATCCGCGTATCGACGCGCTCCATGTCGGGCAGGCCCGGGGGTTTGGCCATGCCGTGCGCCACGTCTATCCGGAAGCCGTCCACGCCACGGTCCAGCCAGAACCGCAGGGTCTGTTCGAAATCGGCTGCGACCTCAGGGTTTTCCCAGTTCAGGTCGGGTTGTTCGGCGGCGAAGATGTGGAGGTACCACTGCCCCGGTCTACCGTCCGGTTCGATCACCCGGGTCCAGGCCGGACCACCGAAGATGCTCGGCCAATTGTTCGGCGGCACAGCACCGTCCCGCCCGCGGCCGTCGCGGAAGAAGTATCGTGCCCGCTCCGGACTCCCCGGCGCCGCCACCAGCGCCGCCCGAAACCAGGGATGCTGATCGCTGGTGTGGTTGGGCACCAGGTCCATGGTCACCCGCATGTCCCGGTCGTGCGCCTCGGCGATGATCGCGTCCAGCGCGTCGAGGCCGCCGAACAGCGGGTCGATATCGCGTGGGTCGGACACGTCGTAGCCGCCGTCGGCCATGGGCGAGCGCATCACCGGGCAGATCCACAGCGCATCCACCCCGAGTAGCTCGAGATAGCCCAGGCGGTCACGTAGTCCACCCAGATCGCCGACACCGTCACCGCCGGAATCGGCGAAGGAACGCGGGTACACCTGGTAGAACACGGCCGATCGCCACCACGGGGACGGCCCGGCTCCGTCCCCGGCTGCGGCGGAAATATCTGTCACAGCCGTAATGGTGCCAAAGCACAGTGACTTTCGCGGGCGCGTCGACCGGACTTGTCCAGTTTCAGCAAATTAGCAGCGGACAGCTGCGGGCGCCCGGAAACACTGTGAGGCGCTGGGATTTCTGCGGATCGAACTCAGAAAGGCGAGTTTATGAGCGAATTTGCGGCCATCTCGAAGTAATCGAGCAGCTGCCGCCGGTGCGCATCGTCGAGCACCTCCGGCTCGATCTCCGCCACCGCGATGCGCATGGCCCGCAGCCACGCGTCCCGCTCGATCGGACCGACCTTGAACGGCACATGCCGCATCCGCAGGCGCGGATGCCCGCGCTCATCGGAGTAGGTCCGCGGCCCGCCCCAGTACTGCTCCAGGAACATCCGCAGGCGGCGCTCGGCCGGGCCCAGGTCCTGCTCCGGATACAGCGGCCGCAACACCTCGTCCTGCGCCACCTCGCGGTAGAACGCCGCGACGATCCGATGGAACGTCTTCTCGCCGCCCACGGCTTCATAGAAGGAGGTTGCAGTCTGCTCGCCGGAAGTCACGCTCCCATTGTGCCCAGTCCCGCGACATCCGGCCCGGGTGCACCCTCGATGCGGCCGATCGACGCCCCTCAGCACACTGTTCGCTGCTCGGAACAAGTGTTTCTCGACACCCGGCCGGCCCGCGTGCACGATTGTCACGTCCCGTTCATCCGAATGTGCCCGACAATGTGCGAAATCACCGTGCAATGTGCGGCGAGTCATGGTCAACTGGGTGGCAGTCTGCCGAGATACCACACAATCGGACGAATACGAAACCGGGGTATGGCCCATGAAGCAGCGGCACGGCGCCCGACACGAGGCGCGGACCCATCGACAACTCCAGCCCGCCGACGTCCACAATCGTGGGTCGGGGGCTACTCCGCTGCACTTGCTGTCCGAACATTCTCATTCCGAGCATCACCTGGGCGCCCATCCCGAGCCCGCCCATCCGGGCGACCACCGCGAGCATGCGCATCATCCGCCCACCGCAGCACCCGTTCCCGCCTGGGCCAAACGCCGTGTGCTGCTGCTGAACGCCACGTACGAGCCGCTCACGGCCCTGTCCGCGCGTCGCGCCATCGTGCTGCTGATCTGCGACAAGGCCGACACCGTGCACGACAATCCGGAGGGTCCGGTCGTGCATTCCGCCGGCACCTCGGTGGCGCTCCCCTCGGTCATCCGACTACGCAACTACGTGCGCGTCCCCTACCGGGCACGGGTACCCATGACCCGAGCCGCCCTCATGCATCGTGACCGCTACCGCTGCGCCTACTGCGGCGGCAAGGCCGAAACCATCGATCACGTCATTCCACGCAGCCGCGGCGGCGCCCACTCGTGGGAGAACTGCGTCGCGTCCTGCGCCCCCTGCAATCACCGCAAGGCCGACAAGCTCCTGAGCGAACTGGGCTGGACGCTGCACCATCCGATGGTCGCGCCCAAGGGCCCGCACTGGCGGTTGCTGTCGGCCAGCTCGGAACTGGATCCGACGTGGTTGCAGTACCTCGGCGAGGGCGCGGCCTGACGCGTCACTCCCCTGTGGGCAGACCGGCTTCGGCGGCCAGCACGCCGAGCGCGCGCAGGAAGGCCGTGCGCTCCTTGGCCGTCAGCCCGGCGGTGAGCTCTTCGTCGAGTTCCCGCGCGGCCCTTTCGCATTCCGCCAGCAGCGTGTAACCGTGCCCGGTGAGCGTCAGCACCTGCCGGCGCCGATCCCCGGGATCGCGCACGCGCTCGATCGCGCCGAGTCGTTCCAGATGATCTGCCAGCGCCACCACCAGGCTCGGCGCGACGCCGAGCCTGCCCGCCAATTCCTGCTGTGACGCGGCCTCACCGTGGCTCAGCGTGGTCATCAGCCCCGCGTGTTTCGGCTTCAGCTCGAGGGTTTCGATGCGTGCGGCGAAGCGATCGGCGACCACCGAACCCACCGTGCCCAACCGGAACGAGACGGTCTTCGGGAGTCCGGTCGGCTTCTTGACATCGTTCACGGGTCAGATGATACTTCCCTCAAAACGTTCAGACACTGAATGATTTAAGGAGTGAAGGAAATGGATGCTTACACCGGATTCGCCCTCGCGAACGCGGCGGTCGCCCTGGTCTCGGGAATCTCCAGCGTGGTGGGTATGGCGCGGCCCGCACTGGCGGTACCGAACGGGAGCCAGATCAATGCGGGCACAATGGTTTTCGCGTACGGGTACGGGGCACGGGCGGTGCCGTTGAGCATCGTGATGCTTATCCTGCTCGCGGTCGGAGCCCGCAGCGGGCTGGCGCCGATCCTGGTGGTCGCCGGACTGGCTCAGATCGGCGACGCGGTCATCGGTGCGGGACGGCGCAATTGGCCGATGGCGGTCTCCTGCGTCGGGCTGGCGGCGGTGCACCTGCTGTCCGCCTGGTGGGTGGCCGGGCAGTGAGATCGGCCGCGCCGCAGCCGGATTCGCGGATCAGCTGTATTCGCTGACCAGCAGTGCCCAAGTGCCCGGCTCGAGAGCCTCGAAGACGTGCGGCAGATCACCGGGGTAGCAGATGTAGTCGCCGGGCCCGAGTTCCACCGGATCTTCGGCGAGCCCGACCTTGGCGCGTCCGGCGCACAGCACGATGTGCTCGACGACGCCGCGGGAGTGCGGTGCCGAGTCACGAGGATGGCCGGGTTCGGCGGTGACGCGATAGACATCACGACGGGCCGCGGGCGGGGAGGCCGCGAGCAGGGTGGTCCGGTACTCGGACCGCGCCGAGGCGAGGACCGGACCCTCACCCGCACGGATCACCTGAACCTGCGGGGTCGGGGGATCCAGCAGCCGCGAGAACTGGATGTCGAGCGCGAGGCAGAGCGCCCACAGCGTTTCGATGCTGGGGTTGCCGGAGCCCGATTCCAGTTGGGACAGTGTGGATTTGGCGATCCCGGCGCGACGGGCGACCTCGGTCAGCGAGAGTCCGGAACGAGCCCGCTCCCGGCGCAGAGCGGCGGCGATCGCCTCCTGCGGAGACGCGGGCGCCTGCTGCGGGGCCGCCGGCACCTGCTGGGCAGACACAGGCTCGGAGCGGTCGGACTGCTGGGTCATGGTGGCGTTCACAGTACCGGGATGTCGGCACGTCCCTTTGACGAACCTGGCCGGTTGTGTTCATTATAGAAAACATGCGTTCGACATGGCGAACACTCGATCGGGGTGTGCTCACAGGTATCGCGGCGATCTGCCTGGCAGTCGCCATGATCGGCGTATCCTACGGCGCTACCGCGGTGACCTCCGGACTGCCCGGCTGGCTGCCGGTGCTCATGAGCGTCGCCGTCGTGGCCGGCGGCTCGGAATTCGTCTTCATCGGCATTCTCACCGCCGGCGGCGGGCTGGTCGCCGCCGTACTGGCGGGACTGCTCGTCAACGCCCGGCACCTGCCCTATGGACTGTCCGTGCCCGATGTGGTCGGCACCGGCTGGCGGCGGCTGCTGGGTACCCACGTGATGAACGACGAATCGGTGGCCATGGCCCTGGCCCAGCCGGATCGGGATCGACGGCGTGCCGCCTACTGGGTGTGCGGGCTCTCGGTACTCGCCGCGTGGCCGCTCGGCGCGACGATCGGCGCGATACTCGGTGCGGTGGTGCCGGACCCCAATGCGTTCGGTTTGGACGCCGTCTTACCGGCCGTGCTGTTCTCACTGGTGCTGCCCGCCCTGCGCGAACCCCTCACCCGCACAGCCGCTCTGGTCGGCGCGGTGGTCGCCGCGGCGACCACGCCGTTCCTGGGCGCGGGACTGCCGGTACTGCTCGCGCTGACCGCGGTCTTGCTGGTCGTGCGCCGCGCGGGCGCGGGCGAAGCCACCACCGCGAACGCGGATCAGGCGGCGAGTACCGAGTGCACCACCGCTGCGGCTGGGACCGTGTGATGCGGGCGATCTTTCGACGGCTGGACTCCAGGGGCGCGCGCCGATGACCAAGACTCTCCTGGTGGGTGCCATGGCATTGGCCATGGGCACCTTCGCATTCCGACTCGCCGGGCCGCTGTTGCGGAGCCGGGTCAAGATTTCGCCGCGCACCATCCGGCTGCTGGAGATCGCGTCGGTCGTGCTGCTCACCGCGCTGGCGGTCACCACGCTGGTACCCACGGGCAGCGGCCAATTCGGGTGGGCGCTGCCCGCGGGCGCGCTGGTCGCGGCGGGGCTGGCGTGGAAGCGCGCGCCGCTGCTCGTGGTGATCCTCTCCGCGGCGGTGGTAACGGCGGGGCTGCGGATGCTCGGCGTGCACTGAAGAGCGAATCCTCAGCGTCTGCTGAGGACTGAATCCCGGCGTACCGAATTCGCTAGCCGCGCAGCAGGTCCGCGAGCCGGGCCCAGGAATCCTCGGCGACCTCGGGCCGGTACCAATCGCGGCCGGGGAAGAGGAAGCCGTGCGGGGCGTCGTCGTAGATCACGATCTCGTGCTGGATACTGCCCGCGCTCAGCGCCTCTTCGAGGTCGTCGCGAGCCTCGGCATCGATCAGCGGATCCTGACCGCCGAAGAACAACACGACCCGGCCCGTGATGCCGGGGGTGGCTTCGACAGTAGGTTCGGGTGTGGACAGCGGGATATCGGTATTGGTGAGCCAGCCCGGGTAGAACGCGGCGGTGGCGGCCAGTGGGAGCTGGGTGGCGGCGTAGTAGGCAACATGCCCGCCCGCGCTGAAACCGACCATATTCAGCGACACCGCGCCGCGACGGCGCAATTCGTCGAGACAGGCCGAGATGTCGTCGACCACTCCCGGACGGGTCAGGGTGCGCAGCAGTTCGAGGCCGCGTTCCCGGTCGGCGTGCAATTCCAGCTCGGCGCGCGGCGCGGCGCGGTGGAACAGGTCCGGCAGGACGGCGATGACGCCCAGGGACGCCAGGCGGTCGGCGGCTGCCCGCGCCGTGGCGTGCTGGCCGTAGATCTCGTGTCCCACAACGACTCCCGGATACTCACCCGGTTCCGCCGGACGGGCCACGTAGGCACTCATCACGGCATCGCCGACCTTCAGGTCGGTCCACTCGGTCACGATCGCGGCATCGCTCATGCCGCCAAGGTAATCCGCACGGGGCGGGGCGACCAATCGTTGCGGCTATGTCGGCCATCGCGATTCCAATGGCCGGCCGACCGGTTGTCGCGTCAGCCGCCCACGGCGGGCGCGAAGGCCGGGGCCAGCAGGGCGATACCCAGCGCCACACCCGCGAGAATGCACCTCAGGATCGTCATGATTATGGCCCCTCCCGTGGTTGCGTTCGGCCCGACTCGAACGTAGCCCGGCTCGAAAAACCCTACGAGCCAGGATATTCGGTGCCCCGTGCATTGGGGGCCGGTTCGGGCGGGACTCAGTATCGGAAGGCGGCAGAGCCTCAGCGCGGGAGCAGCGGCAGGGCGGGGCCGCGACGGCGGGCCACCGAACCGTAGCGGGCGTCCAGGCGCAGCCAGGTACGAGCCGCACGCACCCGCACGATCTCGTCCACCGAGATGCGGCGGGAGTCGGTCTTCTCGCCGCCGTGCGGAATGAAATCCATGGCGGCGAGGGCGAACACCACCCGCATGGGCACCTCGACCTGCTCGCCGCCGCCGGACACGGTGAGCACCGTCTGATCCAGCAGGGCGGCCGGCGGGCCGTGCTGGCTGCCGTGCTCCTGCGCCAATTCGGCTCCGCGCTCCGCCAATTCGACGAGCATGCGGGCGGGCACGTCCTCCACATGGACGAACCCGGCCTCGGGCGGCAGCGCGGTGCGCCAGGCGGAATCCATGGCATAGCCGAGCCCGAACGCAGCGCCCGCGTCCGGCCCGTGCAGCCCGGCGAGGACGGCATCCGCGCCGACGGTCACATCATCCATCCCGAGGTCGGCCACCACGGTGCGCACCGCCAGCGCCTCGAATCCGGTGGTCGCCCAGGCGGAGACGTAGCGGTCCCCACGCCGGCGCAGCCGGATGACGGCCGCCGGGTCGAGGCGGACTGCATGCGTGATGAAGGTGGCCAGGTTCTCGCGTTCCGCGGGATCCGGAACGTGCAGGGTCAGCTGTCCCGACAACGGTCGTTCTCGGTCAGTCGGCCAGCCACTGCGCGAGGTAGTCACGTTCCTCGGCGGTGAGGCGGCGTAGGCGCTGGGTGTCGATGTCGAAAGCGGCCAGCTGGGTGGAGGCGATCACCGCGGGCGGGGAGTCCGGAGCGGCGCCGGCGGCGCGCACCTCGTAGCCGACGGTGAAGTCCACCGCGCGCAGCCGGTCGATCCACATGGACACGTCCAGCGGCGAATCCTCGTGACGGAGCTGCCCCTTGTACTGCACCCGCAGATCGGCCAGCACACAGCCGGACCGCAACGCAACCGTCGGTCGCTCATCCAGGAACAGCCACGGGATGCGGGCCTCCTCCAGCAGGGTGACCATGCGGGCATGGTTGATGTGCTGGAAGGCGTCCATATCCGACCAGCGCACCTCCACCGTGGTGTGGAAACGCTTCGGCTCGGCCGAGTCCGGGGACTCCCCCGGACTCGGTGCTGCCGTCTTCGCATGGCCGTTCAGCGAACCGACACTCGTCAACGCGGTACCTCCGATTGCGCACCCACCCCACTCACCATGCTTCGCACCTGCCGCGCCGCAACCGACAGCGTGGCCAGATCGTGGGTTCCGGACTCGAACAGTTCCGACAGGGCAGAGCGTGCACGGCCCAGCCGGGACTGGTTCTTGGACTCCCAGTATGCAATCTTCTCCTCGGCCGTCTCCTCCGGGTCACCACCGGAGAGCACGTCGAGGGTGAGCGAGCGCAGCGAGCCGTACATGTCGTCGCGCAGCGCGAGCCGGGCCAGCGCGTGCCAGCGATCACCGCGTTCCAGGTGGCTGACCGCCTGCAACAGCCAATCGATCTTGAGGTGATCGTTGAGCGCGTAGTACAGCGCACCCACCTCCTCACCGCTGCGATCGGTGATGTCGGCGATATCCAGCACATCCAGCAGCGGGAACTGGTTCAGCAGGCCGAACACCTCGGTGGCCAGCTCCGAGGGCGCCCCCTGCTCGACGATCGCCTGGGACTGCGCATTGAGGCTGTCGATGTGGTGACCGCGCAGCCAGCCCGGCACCTTGGGCGAGAGAGCACGCACACCCTGCGCGTAGCGATGGATCTCCGCGCCCACCGCGACCGGCTGCGGGCGGTTGTTGAGCAACCAGCGCGAGGCCCGGTCCAGGGTGCGCTTGGTCTCCAGCTCCAGCGTGTCCTTCGTCCCCGTGGAGATCTCCGCGGCGCGAATACGACTCCACACCGAGTGCAGATCGAAGATCTGGGTCGCCGCGGTGAAGGCGCGGACCGCGTCGGAGGCCGAGGCCCCGATCTCCTCGCCCAGCCGGAAGGCATAGGTGATGCCGCCCAGGTCGACCACCTCGTTCACCAGCACGGTGGCGGTGATCTCCCGGCGCAGGCGATGCCGCTTGATGGCCACACCGAAGCGGGTGCGCAGCGGGGTCGGGAAGTACTGCGGCAACCGTGCGGAGAAGTACGCGATATCGGGCAGATCGCTGGCCAGCAGGTCGGCCTTGAATGAAAGCTTCACGTGCGCCATGAGATTCGACAGCTCCGGCGAGGTCAGGCCGGTGCCCTCCTCGGCGCGCTGCTTCATCTGCGCGTCGCTGGGCAGCGCCTCGAGCTCGCGGTCCAGGCCACGACGTTCCTCGAGATCCTCGATGACGCGCTGGTGCACATTGAGCATGTACGGGGCCTCGGCCCGGGACATACCCATAAGGATGTTCTGGGAGACGTTGTCCTGCAGCACAAGTGCGGAGACCTCGTCGGTCATGGAGGCCAGCAGCGGATTGCGCTCGGCCTCGGGCAGTTCGCCGGAGGAAACCACGCCGTCGAGCAGGACCTTGATATTGACCTCGTGGTCGGAGCAGTCCACACCGGCGGAGTTGTCCAGCGCGTCTGTGTTCATCTTGCCGTCGTGGCGGCAGAACTCGATGCGGCCCAGAGCGGTCACACCCAGGTTGCCGCCCTCGCCGATCACCTTGACCCGCAAGGCGTTCGCGTTCACCCGGACCGCGTCATTGGACTTGTCGCCCACCTCGGCATTGGTCTCGGTACTGGCCTTGATATAGGTGCCGATGCCGCCGTTCCACAGCAGCTGCACGGGGGACTGCAGGATGGCGCGGATCATCTCCGGCGGGGACAGCGAGACAACGTCGGCGGCCAGGCCGAGCACCTTGCGGACCTGGTCGGTGACCGGGATGGCCTTCACCGTGCGGTCGTAGACCCCACCGCCCTCGCTGATCAGGGACCGGTCGTAGTCGGCCCACGACGAGCGCGGCAGCGCGAACATGCGCTCACGCTCGGCGAAAGAGATCGCGGCATCGGGATTCGGGTCCAGGAAGATGTGGCGATGGTCGAAGGCCGCGACCAGCCGGATGTGGCGCGAGAGCAGCATGCCATTGCCGAACACGTCACCGGACATGTCACCGATGCCGACCACCGTGAAGTCCTGCGACTGGGTGTCGATGTCCATCTCGGCGAAGTGCCGCTTCACGCTCTCCCACGCGCCCTTGGCGGTGATGCCCATGGCCTTGTGGTCGTAGCCCACCGAACCGCCGGAAGCGAAGGCGTCGCCGAGCCAGAAACCGTAGTGCTGGGCCACATCATTGGCGATATCGGAGAAGGAGGCGGTGCCCTTGTCGGCGGCGACCACGAGGTAGGTGTCGTCGGCGTCGCGGCGCAGCACGCGCTCGGGAGGCAGCACCGCGCCGGTGGCGCGATCGACATTGTCGGTGACGTCGAGCAGGCCGGAGATGAAGGTGCGGTAGCAGGCGATGCCCTCGGTCTGCAGGGCCTGCCGATCGGCGACCGGATCGGCGGTGGCACCCGGGGGCTGCTTGACCACGAAACCGCCCTTGGCGCCGACCGGCACGATCACCGCGTTCTTCACCGCCTGCGCCTTGACCAGGCCCAGGACCTCGGTGCGGAAGTCCTCGAGGCGGTCCGACCAGCGCAGGCCGCCGCGCGCCACCGGACCGAAGCGCAGGTGCACGCCCTCCACCCGCGGGGAGTAGACGAAGATCTCGAATTGTGGCCTGGGCTTGGGCAATTCGGTGATCTCCTGCGGTTCCACCTTGAACGACAGGTAGTCCCGCGCGGTGCCCTCGGCGTCGGTGACGTAGTAATTGGTGCGCAGGGTGGCCTTGATCAGGCCGAGGATGGCGCGCAGAATGCGGTCGGCGTCCATGCTCACCACCTCGTCGATGCGGAGGCGGACCGCGGCCTCGAGCTCGGTGGCATGGTCGGGGTTGGCCGAGTCCGGATCGAAGAGCGCGGTGAACAGCTCCACGAACATGCTCGCCGCTTCCGGATAGGCCAGCAGCACGCGGGTGATGGCGGCCTGGCTGTACTGGAATCCGGCCTGCTGCAGGTACTTCGAGTAGGCGCGCAGGATCGCGACGCTGCGCCAGTGCAGGCCGGCGCGCAGCACCAGCTCATTGAGGCTGTCGGCCTCGGCGCGGCCGTACCAGAGCGCCGCGAAGGCCTCGGTGAAGCGTTCGCGTAAACCGCGCACCTGGGCGTCGAGCACGTCGAGCCGGCTCACGGACTCCACCAGTTCGGCGTCCATGTTCCGGTCCAGGGCGCTGCGCAGCAGCTCGGGACGGGCAAGCAGGCCGAAGTCGTAGATCCACTGCTCCGGGCCCTGATCGCGCTCGACGTGGTGCGGGCGCTCGTCGATCACCTCCACGCCGAGGCTCTGCAGCAGCGGCAGCACCTGGCTCAGCGAGATGCCACCGCCACCACCGATGTAGAGCGTGAAACGCCAAGAGCCCGGGGCGGAGTCGGACCAGCGGTACAGGTGCTGGTCGATGCCCCCGTCGGGCAGCCGCTGCAGCCGCAGGATGTCGGCCACGGCACGGGTGGGCTCGAAGTCCTCCTTGTAGCTCTCCGGCAGCGACTCGGCGTAGCGCTGCGCCACCGCCGGATCGAGCAAGGTGGAGTTGGCCACCTCGTCGCGCAGGTGGTCGTCCCAGGTGCGGCTGGCCTCGGCGAGCAGGTGCTGGATGCGCAGCCGGTTGGGCTCGCCGGTGTCGGCCACGATGCCCTGATCGGGCAGCCGGACCGTGAAATACACACTGGCGAGGTCACTTTCGGACACGCGCGCCGAATAGTCGATGGATACACCACCCAGTTCGCGCACCAGGATGTCCTGCATCTCCAGGCGGACGCGGGTGGTGTAGCGGTCACGCGGCAGGTACACCATGCAGGCCACGAAGCGGCCATAGCCGTCCATGCGCATGAACAGTCGAACCTGGCGGCGCATGCCGACATTCAGCACCGCGCTGGCGGTGCGGCGCAGCGCGTCGCCGTCGGAGGAGAACAGCTCGGTGCGCGGGAAGGCCTGGATCACCTCGAGCATCTCCTGGCCGGAGAAGGAGTCCAGGTCGAAGCCGCTGGACTCGATGATGGAGCGCACCCGGCGGTCGATGACGGGGATATCGAGCACGTTCTCGTGCAGGGCGGTGACGGTGAAGACGCCGATGAACAGGTGCTCGCCCGTGACGGCACCGGATTCGTCGATCTCGGCCACGCCGACGAAGTACGGGTAGACCGCGCGGTGCACGGTGGCCGGGACGAGGCCCTGGGTCAACATGAGCAGCGGCTGGTCGCCGCTGTTGTCGGGGACCCGGAAGTCGGTGCCCACATTGGGGCGCAGCACGCCGAGGCTGGTCTCCGGCACGATGATGGACTTGGCCTGACCGTCCACGGTGCTGCGCTCGTAGCGGGCGTAGCCCAGCACGGTGAAGTGGCCGTCTGCGAGCCAGCGCAACAGGTTGGCGCAGTCGGTGAGATCCGTTGCGGGAAAGGCGGATCTGCCTGCGGTGGCTGCGGTGTCGAGCTCAGCGGCGACCCGCTCCTGCGCCTCGCGCATGGCCTCGGTGTCCTCGATGACCCGGCGCACATCGGTGAGTACGTCGGGCAGCGCGGTCTCGATCTGCTCGAGCTGGGCGCGGCTGGTGGCGGGGTGCAGCTGCACGTGCATCCAGGACTCGGGCAGGCCGGTGGTGCCATTGCCGTCGACCTCGTGCGGCGCTGCCGTCTCGAGGCGGCCCGCGGCGTCTCGGGTCACCTCGAAGATGGGGTGTACGACCTCACTGACACTGACACCGATCCGGCTCAGCGAGGAGGTCACGGATTCGACCAGCAGCGGCATGTCATCGGTCACGAGCTGGATGGCGACGCCGAGTCCGGCCTCGTCATCCGCATGGTACACACGGACATTCGCGGTGCCGGGGGTGCGCTGGATGCCGAGATCCACATGGCAGCGGAAGATGTGGGTGGATGTCGCGGGGATCGCGCAGTCAGCATCGCCGGCGTCGACATGGCGGAAATACGCCTCCTCGAGGGATACGAGATTGCCCCGCAGAGACGCGGGCAAACTCGCAGCCCAGGCCGCGCTGGACAACTCGGACGAGACCGTCATTTCGCCAACTCCTCGGATTCGGTTCCGTAACAAAGTGACGCCGATGCGAGAGTAGCTGGGCGCAAGAACTGCCGGGCTGAATTCCTCTCAATGCCGCGCCGCGTCTCATCATACGTATGAACCGGACAGTTCGGTCGTCGCCGACTTCGTCCGATATCGCCAGGTCGCATACGACAAACCTTGCACCAAAACAGTTTTCACGCACAAGTACGAATGCGAAACCACTGAGTTCGCTATTCGATAACCGTTCATCTGGCCGGTCACGGCCCGCCATCCAGCGGGCCGCGAACCGTCGAGCAAACGTCTTCGGCCCGACGAAATGGTGATCAATCGACCATTCTTCGATGGACCGTACGGAATCCAGCGCTCGGTAGCGGACCGACGCGTTCCGTCTACCCCACCCGGGTCGGCGGGTGAGGGCGGCGGTGAATTCGGTTGGGGTGGCCCGTTATCCGCGGGTCAGCTTGCGGTGGGTGACGCGGTGCGGGCGCGCCGCTTCCGGACCCAGGCGCTCGATCTTGTTGGCCTCGTAGGCCTCGAAGTTGCCCTCGAACCAGAACCACGAGGCCGGGTTGTCCTCGGTGCCCTCCCACGCCAGGATGTGGGTACAGGTGCGGTCGAGGAACCAGCGGTCGTGGGAGATGACCACCGAGCAGCCCGCGAAGTTCTCCAGCGCGTTCTCGAGCGAGCTCAGGGTCTCGACATCGAGGTCGTTGGTGGGCTCGTCGAGCAGGATCAGGTTGCCGCCCTGCTTGAGGGTCAGCGCCAGGTTCAGGCGGTTGCGCTCACCACCGGAGAGCACACCGGCCGGCTTCTGCTGATCCGGGCCCTTGAATCCGAACGCCGAAACATAAGCGCGGGAAGGCATTTCCTGATTACCGACCTGGATGAAGTCCAGCCCGTCGGAAACCACCTGCCACACCGTCTTGTTCGGGTCGATGCCGGAGCGGCCCTGGTCGACGTAGCTCAGCTTGACCGTCTCGCCGACCCGCACCGCGCCGCTGTCCGGCTGCTCCAGACCGACGATGGTCTTGAACAGCGTCGACTTACCGACACCGTTGGGGCCGATGACGCCGACAATGCCGTTGCGCGGAAGGGTGAACGACAGATCCTTGATCAGCTGCCGGTCGCCGAATCCCTTGTCCAGGTGCTCGACCTCGACGACCACATTGCCCAGGCGCGGACCGGCCGGGATCTGGATCTCCTCGAAGTCCAACTTGCGCATCTTCTCGGCCTCGGCGGCCATTTCCTCGTAGCGACCCAGACGCGCCTTGTTCTTGGCCTGCCGCGCCTTGGCGCCGGAGCGGACCCAGGCCAGCTCCTCCTTCAGGCGCTTCTGCAGCTTCTGGTCCTTCTTACCCTGCACCTCGAGGCGCTCGGCTTTCTTCTCCAGGTAGGTGGAGTAGTTGCCCTCGTAGGGGAAGGTACGGCCGCGGTCCAGCTCGAGGATCCACTGCGCCACATTGTCGAGGAAGTAGCGGTCGTGGGTAACGGCCAACACCGCGCCCGGGTAGGTGGCGAGGAACTGCTCGAGCCACAGCACCGACTCGGCGTCGAGGTGGTTGGTTGGCTCGTCGAGCAGCAGCAGGTCGGGCTTGCTCAGCAGCAGCTTGCACAGCGCGACGCGACGGCGCTCTCCACCGGAGAGGTTGGTGACCGGCTCGTCCGGCGGCGGGCAGCGCAGCGCGTCCATGGCCTGCTCGAGCTGGGAGTCGACATCCCACGCGTCGGCGTGGTCGAGCTCCTCCTGGAGCTTGCCCATCTCCTCCATCAGCTCATCGGAGTAGTCGGTTGCCATGAGCTCGGCGATCTCGTTGAAGCGGTCCAGCTTCACCTTGATCTCGCCGAGGCCCTCCTCGACATTGCCGCGGACGGTCTTCTCTTCGTTCAGCGGCGGCTCCTGCTGCAGGATGCCGACCGTCGCGCCCGGCGCGAGCCAGGCATCACCATTGTTCGGCTGGTCCAGTCCCGCCATGATCTTCAGCACACTGGACTTACCCGCGCCGTTCGGGCCGACGACACCGATCTTGGCGCCGGGAAGGAAGTTCAAGGTCACATTGTCGAGCACGACCTTGTCGCCATGCGCCTTTCGCACCTTCACCATCTGGTAAATGAACTCAGCCATATCGGCAAGCCTAACTGTGTGTAGTAGCGGGTTCTCCGGCAGTGTCCGCATCCACGGACGGCCGTTCCACGGGTTCGGTCCGGTCGGTTCGACCGAAGGTTTTGCGCACCACCGGGGCGGTGCAACGCCCGAGGTCGGGACCCAACGCCAGGGCCCGCATCTCGAGGTCGGTGCGCTCCGCGCCATCTCGGGTGGTGTACTCGTTCGAGCGCAGCTGCCCGTACGCGATGATCGGATCACCTCGCTGCAGTGACGCCTCGACTCCTTCGATGATCCCCCGTCGCCAACAGTTTACGGTGAGGTACAGGGTGCCACCGTCCACCCAGTCTCCCGCGCCCTGATCGTAGCGGCGGGCGGTACTGGCCAGCCGGAAACTCAGGAGCTGTTCGCCATTCTGCAGCGCGCGCCGCACCGGATGTGTGACGATCCGGCCGATCACCGCGGTGTTCGCCTCGTACATTGCACTCCCCCTTGTCGATTCGAGCCTGTGCCTGCCGTCGACCTCAAGGTTCCCGCGCAGGGGAGGACGGCGACAGGACCGAATCGGCGAGTGTGGACAACTCGCGGGGTGTGGATAGGTTCGCGGCGCGCTACAGCGTCCCCAGATCGGTATTGGCCCCGCACAACACGATTACCGGCCGCTCCCCCGGCGCCGGCACGTACGCACCGCTCTGGATCGCCGCCACCGCCGTCGCACCGGCCGGCTCCACCACGATGCGGAACTCGCGCCACAGATACTCGCGCGCCATCACGATGGCGTCGTCGCTGACCAGGATGGAACGCACCGCGTAGCGCTGCGCCACCTCCATGGCGATATCGCCGATCCGGTTCGCGCCCAGGGAATCCGAGGCCACGCTGGAGACCTCGACCTCCACCGGGTGCCCGGCCGCCAGCGCCGAGTGCAGGGTCGGCGCGCCCTGCGGCTCGACCCCGATCACCCGGCCGCGCAGCCCGAGCGCCGCCGCGACACCGGCGACCAGACCGCCGCCACCGACCGCGACCAGCACGGACGGCCTGCCCCGTACCTGCTCCTCGATCTCGAGCCCGACCACACCCGCCCCCGCCACGATCTCGGGCAGATCGTAGGCGTGCAGCTGCATGGCGCCGCGCTCGGCGGCGAGCTGGCGGGCGTACCGGTGGGCCTCGGCGTAAGTCGTTCCGTGCCACAGCACTTCGGCGCCGTGCGACCACATGGCCGCCACCTTGGTGTGCGAGGCCGACTCGGGAACCACCACGGTGCACGACATTCCGCGCAACGCGCTGGCCAGCGCCGCCGCGATCCCAGCATTGCCGGCCGAGGCCAGCACCACATGGGTCTTGTCACCGCGCGCCTGCAACAGCGCGTTGAGACAGCCGCGCACCTTGAAGGTGCCGCCGTGCTGGAGATGTTCCAGCTTGAGGGTCACCGGAACCGGGCCGCGCGGGCCCAGGATATCGGTGTGGAAGACGGGGGTCTTACGGGTGTGACCGCGCAATAGACGGCGGGCCTGCCGTACATCGGATCGGTAGAGCCGCTTGACTTTTCGGGTCGCCATGGCGACGTCGTTCACTTGCGCACCTCTCCGTCCCGCCGGGCGAGCTCGGCGAACATGGCGTTGTACGCGGTCAGGTCCGCGTCGTCGTCACGTTCGGCCTTGCGATCGAGCCGGTTCGCCAGGCGTTTGTCGCTGCGTGACCATTGGATGAGCAGCGCGAGCATCACCACCACCAGCGGCACTTCGCCACTGGCCCAGGCGAGGCTACCGCCGGTGTGCTGATCGGCGAGCAGATCATGGTTCCAGGACAGGCCCAGGCCGCGATAGAACCAGCCGCCCATCACGGTATCCATGCTCATCAGCGCGATACCGAAGAAGGCGTGGAAGGGCAGCGAACCGAACACCATACCCAGCTTGGTGAGCGGCTCCACCGGGCGCGGCTTCGGATCGATGCCGATCACAACCCAGTAGAAGAGGTATCCGCTGAGCAGAAAGTGCACGTTCATCACCAGGTGCGCACCGTGTGTACCTGCGAACTTGTCGAAGATGCCGCCCAGGTACAGCGCGTAGAAACCGGCTACGAAGAACACCGAGGCCACCACGGGCTGCGTCATGAAGCGCGACACCGGATTGTGCACGGCCGCCAGGATCCATTCTCGCGGCCCGGGCGGTGCGTCCCGACCGGCCGGTTGAATCGCCCGCAGCGCCAGCAGCACCGGGCCGCCCAGCGCGAACAGGATCGGGGCCAGCATGGACAGCATCATGTGCTGAGCCATGTGCACGCTGAACATGGCCGGGGCATAGCGGCCGACACCGGAGCTGGTGGCGATCAGCAGGGTGGCGCAACCCGCGAGCCAGGCAATGGTCCGCCCGACCGGCCAGGAGTCGCCGCGCTTGCGCAGCCGCAGCACACCCAGCACGTACACCACGGCCAGCACGAGCGCGAGGGTCCCGAAGACGAGGTCGAAACGCCAGTCGAACAGCAGTCGCTCGATATTCGGCGGACCAGCCAGGTTGTAGCCGATCTCCACCTCGGTCGGCGTGGGCACGGTGCGCAGGTCCGGCGGCGGTGTGCGGCCCAGGCCCGCGGCCAGGCCTACGGTGGCCGCGAAGATCAGCGCCTCGACGCCCGCAAAGCGAATGAGCGCGCCGCGATCCTGCGGATCCTGCTCCAGATCCGGGATGGCGCGCTGCCGCTGCAGGAACCCCACGACACCGAGCAGGATCAACGCGGCCGCCTTGGCCAGCACGAGCTTGCCGTAGGTGGTACTGAACAGATCCGACAGCGGCACCCGGACATAGGCGTTGATCACACCGCTGATCGCGATGACCACGAACGAGAGGGTCGCCACTTTCGAGAACCGGCGCACGGCGAGCGCGGTGTATTTGCCGTCCCGCAGCGCGTACGCCAGCACCGCGAACAGGCCGCCCACCCAGAAGCAGGCCGAAACCAGGTGCAGGATCAGGCTGTTGGTGGCCAGATCGTGCGCACCACCCGACGAGGAGTGCCCGGTCAGGGCGACCGGCAGCAGCGACAGCACCGACAGCCACAGCAGCACCGGCGTCCAGCCCCAGCGCAGCGCCACCCGGCAGCCGATGGCCACCACGACCACCATGAACACGGTGAATCGCCACGACCCGGCCACATCGACCTTGTCCGCGGCGCGCCACACCTCCTCCGGGCGCAGCGAATCCTGCAGCGGTTGCCCGGTGGTGTCCGACAGGGTCAACGGCACCAGCCACGCCGCCGCGACCGCCCACGCCACCGCCGCGTTCCCGGCGCGCCGCAACGCCCGATACCCGCCCACGTCGAGCAGCCCGCTGCCCTGCGGCGGCACGAAGAACGCGGCGAACAGCAGCGACCCGACGGTCAGCGCCGCCGAGAGATCCGCAACCGCTCGCACCGCCGGCAGCCCGTAGGTGGTCAGCGGTCCCGGATCCGGAATACCCAGCAGGGTCAACGCCTGCGCCGCGGACAACGCCACGACCAGCGCCGCCACCAGCGCGGTCGCCGCTCCACCCAGTGCCGTGATCGCCGCGAACGTCACCCCCGAACCCGACCGATTCGCCGAAACATCCGATCCTGCGGGCGGGCCCTGCACTGACGACATGGGCCCAGCGTAGTTCGGAGTGCCCGTCCAGACTCCCCTGGGGTTTCCGGTCCTCCGGTCTGCACAACCGCCCCGACGCGCCGAACAGTTGCTACGCGACCCAGCTTTGCTGATCTGGACGCTCGCTATACTTAACGCGCTGGACACCGAGATCGATTTCGGTCAAGGTGTTTGGAGCCCGCATCACCGCCGATGCCCGCACTGCCTCCGTAGCTCAGTTGGATAGAGCAAGGGCCTTCTAATCCCTAGGTCGCAGGTTCGATTCCTGCCGGGGGCGCATCCATGGGTTGACCTGCGCGAACATCGCCAGGTTCACTCATACCCATACCCAATAGCGCTCAAACAGCCAGGGATAATGCGGTTCAACGTGTGTTCGATGAAGGATCCGATGTTGTTGCGGGTGAGCGCAGCCTCGGTGGCGGGGATAGGTGGGTCCTGGGCCTCGAGGTACTCCACGAAGTAGCCGACGTCGCGCTTGTCGGTGTCGATGGTCGACCTGGCTCGGTTGGCCCTTCGAATATCAGTTGCGAAGTCCTCCAACCGGTTCGCCACGCATGCCGGTCGAAAACTGCTGTCGCACTTCACCATCAGCGAAAGCCACTGCTTGTCGCGGATCCGAGTAGATCCGCACGAGACTGACAATCTCGATCCCGGCCTCCTCAGCGGTCTCACGTACGGCACACTCAGCCACCGACTCGCCGAAGTCGAACGCACCGCCAGGAAGGGCCCCAAGCCCGTTATCACTACGCTGGATCAGCACGATCCAACCCCATGGTCTGAAATCCAAGTACGCGGAATAGGGGCTCAGCCGACCGGGAGTTTCAACACCGCATTGGGGCCCAAGTCGGTGACGTATACGTTGTCCGCCGTGTCGACCGCCATGCCCTGGGGATCTTTGAGCCCGGTGAACGGCAACCTGGTCGGCGTAGACGCGCCCGCCGCCAACCTCACCACCGATTCGTTACCCCAGTCGACGACGTACACGTCTCCCGCCCTGTCGACCGCCACACCCCGGGGATCTTTGAGCCCGGTGAACGGCAACGTGGTCGGCGCCGACGCGCCCGCCGCCAACCTCACCACCCGCTCGGTACCCAACTCGGTGACGTATACGTTGCCCGCCGTGTCGACCGCCACACCCTGGGGATCTTGGATCCCCGTGAACGGCAGCGTCGTCGGCGCCGACGCGCCCGCCGCCAACCTCACCACCCGATCATTAGCCCGGTCGGCGACGTACACGTCTCCTGCCATGTCGACCGCCACACCCCGGGGATCTTTGAGGCCGGTGAACGGCAACGTGGTCGGCGCCGACGCGCCCGCCGCCAACCTCACCACTCGATTGTTACTCGTGTCGGTGACGTATATGTTGCCCGCCGTGTCGACCGCCACACCCTGGGGATTCTTCAGGCCGGTGAACGGCAACGGGCTCGGCGTCGACGCGTCCGCCGCCAATTTCACCACCCGATCGTTACCCATGTCGGTGACGTATACGTTGCCCGCCGCGTCGACCGCCACACCGGTGGGCAGGCTGACTCCGGTGAACGGCAGTGGAGTCTGTGACGAGTAGGCCGGGGCGATAGGTGTGGGCGAGTTGCCACCGCCGCCCGATTCTCGTTGGACACTGATGACGACAGCTACGGCGGCCACCACCGTAACCGCGACCGCGGCCGCGACCAGCCCGGCGGTCTTGGGCGACAATCTGATTCGCCGCCTATGGCGCACAGCCACGCCCCCGGTGGTGCTGACCGCGGAATCGCCGACCGCGGCGCGAGCCGCTGCGGCCAGCTCGCGCACGGTCTGGTAACGATCGTCGGGGTTTTTGGCCATTCCCTTGGCGATGACCGCATCGAACGCAGTAGGTACACCGGGTGTAGTAGTGCTGGGACGCGGGGGTGGGGTGTGCAGGTGATGGGCGATCACACCCTCCATCCCCAACGCGCTCGCAAACGGCGGCCGGGCGGTCAGGCACTCATACAGCACGCACGTCAACGCGTACACGTCCACCCGGGCATCGGCCTTGACCTCCGCGCTGATCTCCTCCGGCGCCATGTAGGCGACGGTGCCGACGGTCTCGCCGATCGCGGTCAGCGTACGGTCGTCGGCAGCGTGGGCGATCCCGAAGTCGATCAGGTAGGCGAACTCATCGGCCCCTAGCAGGATGTTGGTCGGTTTGACATCGCGGTGGACCAGCCCGGCGTCGTGGGCCGCCTGCAGCGCGCCGGCCACCTGCGTGATGATCGCTACTGCCCGCTGCGGCGACAAGGCCCCCTCTCGCGTAATCACCTTGCGCAGATCGGTGCCCTCGATCAACCGCATATTCAGATAGAGCCGACCGTCGATGTCGCCGAAGTCGTGGATGGGGATCACATGCGGCTCGGTCAACTGCGCCACCGCCCGGCACTCCCGGCGGAACCGCTCGCGCAGCCGCTCGTCATCGGCGAAGCGCTCGGGCAGCACCTTGAGCGCCACCACCCGGTTGGTCAGCGAATCATGCGCCCGCCACACCTGGCCCATGCCGCCCTGACCCAGCAGCGACAGCAGCCGATAGCGTCCGAACGTCTCCGCTGGCCCCCAAGTGGCGTCCAGGCCACCCACTGACTTGTCATCCATTGCGCATTGCGCCGTCCCGTGACCACCCGACTGGCAAACGGTGTACTTGTTTACGTTCCAACCCCCGCCCGCGAGCGGGTAGCCCACACTAGTTGATTTAGCCAGGCCAGACAGTCGAGAGTCGGCGCTATCGTCGGCGCGCGAATTTCCCAGCCATGCTCATGCTGGCAAGTACGCGGCCGGGCACTGCCCGCCACCGGTGCGAGTGCGCGGATCGCGCCCAGAAATCCGCCAACAAACCTGTCGCAAATTCAGCGTACCTCTGAGCCATACGGCCAACTTCGTGAAGCCGGCAGTCCAGCATCACCCGGAGGCCGGGCCATCTTGCGCAAAAAGATGCCGGTTTCGCCTCTCCGCCGTCTTGCCAAGAGCTTGCCAAGACGGGCATTACATCACGGAGTGAATCTGGTTGCTACGGCGCGGTTTTGCTCGAGTCGACTGATCTGCCGATCAACGTGATGTACACCGTCGACGACCCCGGAGAAGCCGGCAGTCGGGTTCAAACTGTCCGACGGAATGGAAGTCCCCGAGGAGCTCGCCTCGCGGTTCAAGTTCGCAAAGCAGAAGCCGAAGCCGGCCAGAACCTTTCGCGGTTCCTACTTCGCCTACAAGAACGACTACTGACCGGTCGACAGCCAGGGCGAGTTCGCCAACCGCTCCGCCAGGCCGGGTGCTTGGCGGACTCCGGCTTGGAAGGCGAGCGACCAGCTCGCCAGCGGGTCCGGATCGGCAGCGAACGCGGTGAACACCTCGATCATTGCGGCGGGGGCCGAAATGCAGGACGGTGTCAGCCGTGGTCTTCGCGAGTTCAGCCTGAAGGTGCTCGGCTGCGGGCAGCGTAGCCGCGCTAGGCATGGCGAGTTCGATACCTGCCGCGAACTGGTGAGGTACAGCACAGGAAACTCTCTGGTCAGGAGGCAACGCGTGAGTGCCTACACGGTCGGCTATCCCCAACGACTCGACGAAGCGGTTCCTCACCGGGTCAACGTTGGTTTCGCCACCTTCATCGACCGCATCCACAGCGCAGTCCCCCAGCCCGGCTGACCGATCCGAGTTGGGCCTGGCAGCAGCGGCGGCGGGCGTGTGATGCCGGCCGCGAGTTGTTGGGGGACTTCAGGACTGGCTGTCGGCGAACCGATCGAGCCGGGGGCCGGGTGAGTTGGGTGTCGGAGTGGAATAGGAGTTGCCAGTATTCGCTGCGGATTGCGCTCCAGAGGTCGGCGAATTTGGTGAAACATTCACGCGCCCAGCACAAGTCGTGGCAGGTGTTGTCGTCGAAGGCGGCGGTGTCGAGGGGTCGGGCGGGATTTGTGACGGTGAGGCCGGGATCTCGATGGCGCGGCCGATGGCCTGCTTTCCGCCGACGGAGGTGTAGCGGGTCCGTTGCGTGCGATGTGCGGGTGTTGCTGACATGTATCGCGCAGTCCAGGGGATGGTGAGCGGTGCTGCTGACTGCCTTTCCCGGCACCGGTGCGATCAATCCGGGAGGTGTCCAACAGAACGTCCCGTATCGCGGCATCGGGTTGGAGATTCCTCCCGGGGGTTCGGTCGAACCGCCGTGACCACCGCGTTTTCCTGGAGCGCTCCCTCACCTCGGAGAAATTTATAGGACTAGACTAAGAGAAAAGTTCGTTCGTTCCTGGGAGCTCGACATGGGCATACGCGAATGCGTTGGCTCAATTCTGGCCACCACCGCAATTGCCTTGGTACCGAACATCATCGCGCCCGGCATGGCCGCAGCCGCCAGTCCGCTACCGGAGGCGACTTTCGAGGAGATGATTGCCCGGGAAGCCTGGTTCGTGGTGTCCGGGCAGGACCCCGCGCAGTCGCCGCCCGGCGTGAATGTGCCGTGCACACCGTCGGCGGCCCATCCGCGGCCGGTGGTGCTCGTGCACGGCTTCCCGGCCAATCAGTACCAGGGGTTCGCGCATCTAGGACCGAAGCTGGCAAATGCCGGGTACTGCGTGTACTCCCTGAATTACGGCGGAACCAACGCCTTCGACGGCGGCATCGACGGGGTATCGATGTCCGTGCCGCAGGTATCCGCCTTCATCGACCGCGTGCGGGCCGAGACCGGCGCCGCCGAGGTCGACCTGGTCGGGCATTCCGGTGGCGCGTTCGTCTCGCTCTACCTCGCTAAGACCGACCCGGCAGCGGCTGACCGGATCGGCGCGGTTGTCACCCTGGCACCACCCACGAACGGAATCACCAGCGGACTTATCGGCAACGCAGCACAACTCGGGCTGCGCGGGCTGGTCGCGGGCGTATGCGGGATCTGTGAGGACGTCTCCCCCGGTTCGGCCGCGATGACCCGACTGCACGACGGCCCGATCGCCCAGACCGGCATCCGCTACACCACCATCGTGTCGGCGCACGACTCCATGGTGTCCCCGCCCGCCACCGCGGCCATCGCCGAGGATGGTGTCACCGATCTCGTCGTACAGGACCAGTGCCCGGACGACCCGGTCGGGCACAGCGGCATGGCATATGACCCCAGCGTGGACGCGATGATTCTGAACGCGCTGGATCCGGGGCGTACGGTGCCGGTGCAGTGCGGGAGCGGGCCGCAGTTCTGACCGGCCGATGCTCTGCCGACGTGCCGATCGCGGATCTGGAGGTCACCGCAATACGGCCGTGAGGAACTCGAGCTGGTCGGTCACCGCCTGCCGCTGCCAAGGGCCCTGATAGATGTCGAAATGGTCGACGGGGTACTCGCGAATCCGGGCCCGCGGACCGGCTTTCGCAGGGCCGCGCTCGGTGGCGCGACACTGTCGTTCGTGCCGACCCGCACCAGCATCGAACAGGGCACGCGCCGGGCGAAGGTGGTGGGCCGGTTCAGGCCGACTTCCAGCGCGGCCCGAGCGCACGCCTCGTTACGCCAGGTCGGCCCGCTACCGGGATGACGGCCTCCTGATAGTCCTCGCACTGCCGACGCCACTAAACACGCCGGTATCCAGGCCAACGGTGCGGCCGTACAACCGGATTCGTTGCGGGACGTGACCTTTCGACGGCGGTCGCTCGATCACGATCCCGGCCGAGGGCGGACGTGGTGAGCGATCCGATCGAGCTGTCCTTCAGCGCTTTTCAGGCGATGTCGGCCGGGGTGGACCTGCCTGCCACGACGCTCACCCGTGAGAGTTTCCTCCCCCAATTCGGCCCAACGCCCTCGCTCGCGCCGAGGCCGACGTCATCGACAAGGCAGGCGTCACCGACGTCGTCGTCCACGACCACTGCCGGGAATGCACAGCGGCCTGGCCTACGACCCCAGTGTGGACGCGATGATCCTGAACGCGCTGGATCAGGGCAGGCCGGTGCTGGTGGAGTGTGGCAGCGGGGCCGGAGTTCCGACCGCAGAGTGCGGTGCACCGTGCGACGGTGTGAGACCGTCTCAGGCTGTTGAGCTTCCGCCGGTGGCCCGAGACGGTGGTGAGACACTGTGTGGCACAGTGCGATCAGTACCTGGTCAGAATCCACTCACGCCCTTGGCCAAGGCGGTGGTGCCCATCACCATGAACACCACAGCGATCACGGTGTGGTTGTTCGCCTGTAGCCAGTTCTTCAAGCGGGCCAGTGCGCCTCGCAGTTGATTCGCCGCGACGGCGTAGCCACCCACGGGGACGACCACCGATGCCGCGCCCAGAAATACGAAGACGGCGATTGCCGCAGCAGTGCCGGCCGGGTTCAGGCCCGAGGCGCCGATTGTCACGCCCGCCGTGATGCACAGAAGCAGGTTTTTCGGATTCAGTACCGACAGCAGCAGGCCGAAGCCGGCAGCCTTGGCGACTCCGAGTTCGTCGATGGCTTTCATCCAGCCCGGGATCGAATCGTCCTTGCGGCTGCCCCATTGACGAATGGCGATGAACACCAGCAGGAGGCCCATGGCGATCTTGATCGCAGAGGCCGCGGCAGAGGGCCGGCCCGCCGAACTCATCAGCCCGGATGCGGCCGCGGCTGTCACGAGCCCCGTGACCGTCAGGATGCCCGTCACCCAGCCGAGCGCGAAGCCCGCACTGGCCCGGCCGGCGTTGGCGGAGAGCAGCATGAGGATGGCCGCCACCACCGGAATGGGTGACAGCGCAACGCCTATGGCCAGTGGCAGCAGGTCTCCGATCACAGGTCCCACCTCTGCGACATCGGGCCGACGTTCGCAACCGCGGTCATTTCATCGCCGCGAGGTTGCGCCAGAAGTTGGCAAGGCTGTCGGTGCCACCGAAGAGCGTGGTGAAGTTGGTGGAGTCGGCCATCACGATGTCGCCGGCTCGTTCGACGGTCGGGGGCAGCCACAGCAACGTATTGAATTCGGTGTTGCCCGCCTCGATGAACGGGTGGGGACGGGACAGTTCGATGGGCTGACGCGCGAGCAGGCGCACCGAATCGCTTTCGGGCTCGGTCAATTCGTAGTGGGGCAGGTGCGGGTGGAAATTGAAGGTGGTGACGTCCTCGAGCAATCGCGGAGTGTCGAGGTCACGGAAGGAGGTGAGCGGCGCGATCGAGCGAGTGCCTTCGACGACGGCGGGCCGCAGGCCGTAGACGTTGTGTACCGGGACGTTCAGGGCGGTCATCAGCGAGCGGGTATAGGCGCCGAACCGCTGCTGGCGCGGCACCAGCGGATCACCATGGTGTTCGAACTCGATCTGGCGCTGCTTCAGGTCATCGGTGAAGCCGACGTCGTGGTGCGGGGCGAGGAGCAGGCAGGTGCCCTCGCGCCGCAGCCACTGCTGGATTGCGGCGATCTCCTCCGGAGCCGCTTCCTCCTGCGCGAGAAGGTGATCGAGGCCGAACACCATGAGGGTGTCGGTGTCGGCGAGGATGCGTTCGTCGATGGGCTGTTTGAATCCGGCCTGGTCGATGCGCTGGAACACCGCCACCGGATGCCCCGTCACCTCCCCGGCTACCCGCTGGAAGTCGAGGGTGGAGCGGTGGAACAGTTCGAGGGTGCCCGCGATGCCCTGCAGGAAGTGCGCGGCATCGTATTCGGGCGTCTCGTAGGCGGGCCAGGTGGCCTGGCGCACCTCGGTCATGGTGGAGAAGCGGTTGTCCAGTTCGGCCGTATCCCGTTGCGTCTCCCAGGGATAGCTCCACGACCAGTAGATGCTGATGCGCCGCTTGCCGGGGGTGTAGGGGCGGGCCAGGTGGGCCTGGTTGTAGGTGCGGGCTGGGGTGAACGATGTCATGCTGCTGCCTCGATATCGGTGAGAGTGGTCAGATAGCGCAGGGCGCGCAGCCCTGGCAGGAAGAAGTACGCGCCGCCTCGGACACTGGTGAGCGCTGGAATTCCGGTGATGGTCTTGCGAATCGGACGCTTCGGAATCTTGAACTCCAGGGTGCCGTCCTGGTTGCCGATGATCGGATCCCGCTCGTTGCCCAGTTCGTGGAACGACTTGTCGTTGACCCACACGTTCTGCGCGAACTCGAACTGGCGCACCAGGCTCGCGCACAGCACGAAGGCCGCGATGCCGCGGTCGGCGCCGTCGTCGGGGGTTCCCTCGGGCAGGTGCGGCCCATAGGTTGCGCCGCGGCGAATCATGCGGCGGCGCTGCATGTTCACGCCCGTATCACGTGGATTCATGCGCCGGATATGCGACCCGAGCGGCACCGCGTAGCCGTGCGGATCCATCTGTTTGTAGTTGAAATCGTTGTTGCGGCTCATATCCGCACCCAGTTCCGGATCGTCGGCCTCCGGGGCGAGGACCAGCGGCGCGCCACTGCGCCAGCGGCCCATCAGCTTCGCCGCCGCCAGCTCCTGTTCCTCGGCGGTGTCGCCGTGCTCGGCCATGAAGTCACGGAATCGACCCACGTGTTCTTGCAGGCGGCGATAGGCCATGAAGGTGCCGTTGCGCGAAAGCACCTCGGGCTGCGGCAGATCCAGCGGCGGCCCACTCTCGTCGTCGTAACCGAGGATGAACTCCCCGGCCTTCAGCGGTGCGCCGCTGCCCGGCGTGGGCTCCTCCCCCGTACCTTCGATCACCGGCTGCGACAAGCGATCCCGATAACCGAAGTGGTCGTGCGCGTAGCCGAACGGCGGTACGGCCTCCAGATCCAGCGACGACAGCACCGTGACACCCGGGCAGGCGGCAAGGAGTGCATTGTGTTCGGCCACCCGTCGGTCGCGTTCGGCGGCGTCACGGGCGAAGAGGATGACGATCGCGTGCAGATCGTCACCGGCGGTGCCGTCGATCCAATGGTCGGGATGGTTGGCCCCGGCATCACCGAGGACTTCGGCCCGCGCGGCCATGCCCTGGCGGAATTCCTCCGGGAAACTCGCCAGCGCGTCCGCCGGGACGCCCAGGGCACGCAGTCCGGTCCAGGTGAAAGCCACAGACACCCACTGCTTGCCGGTGTCCACCGAGTCCTGTAGGTCGGCGACCGAGGGCACACGGTCGGCCATGACGGCGAGCCATGCGCGCGCTCCGGCGGCGTCGGTGAAGGACAGGAACTCGTAGCGCCCGGTCAGTGCCGGCACCCGGGTCAGCAGGATGTGCTGGATATCGTCGAATTCGAGCATCGCGACCCCGCTACTGCATCTCGTCGAGCATGTCGGAGAACGCCGCTTTGAGCCGCAGGGCCTTCTTGACCTCGTCGGAGGTCACATACGGGTATTCGCCGTATTCGAGGAAGCTCGGGAACTGGTGCTTGCGGAAGAATTCGATGGCGGCGGCCCGATTGGTGCGCCAATCCTCGGGAAAGCCTTCGAGATTCACGAAGGCGGTGGTGATGCCCGTGGACAGGAACAGGTCGAGCGCGTCCTCGAGGTACTTGTCGAAGTCGGTGTCGAAGATGCCCTGGTACTGGAAGGTCAGGCCGTCGCCGATATCGAACAGCACCCACCGCAGATAGTGCAGTCGCAGCGATGCAAGCACATTCGGATCCTGTTCGACCGCGGCCTGGATGACCTTGCCGTGCTCCCGGATCGCCGCCTCATGACCCGGCTTGACCTTGGCGACGATGGAAAACCCATAGTTAGCTGGAGTACGGGGGTAGACCGGACCGTACCGCCCCTGTTCGTACTCGAAATACCCCTTCTCGGGGATGGCCATCGCTGCTGGCTTGGACCAATCCTCGCTGCTTGTGGCCACGTCGTTGTCCCTTCCTTCGGTATGGCTTCGGTAGCTGGAACGAAACCCACAGTAGGCAGCGCAGGGACCGCCCGCTTATCATTACGGGACAGGATGCGGATCATTTCGGGACGTCGGAGAATTGGTGAAACCACTGGCCCGCTACGCGGCGCTGAACGAATACGTGGAGCTGTGCCGATCGCTGGGCATCGACCCGGTGGGGCTGTTGCGCACGTCCGGCCTGGACCCGGCCGGTCTGAGCCTGCAGGACCGCTGGGTGCCCGCCGCCGCGATCGCCGAGCTGCTCGAGCACTCGTCCGTCGCGACGAACTGCGCCGATTTTGGGTTGCGCCTGGCCGAGCGCCGCCGCTTCGCCAATCTGGGTCCGCTGAGCCTGGTGGTCCGCGAGGAGCCCGACGTGCGCAGCGCTCTGACCGTGATGTCGCGGCACGAGGACATGTACAACGAGGCGCTGCACACCCGCCTCACCGAACAGAACGGCCTCGCCACCATCCGGCTGACCCTCGATGTCGGGCAGCCCGGCGACACCCGCCAATCCGTCGAACTCGCGGTCGGCGTCCTGCACGGCCTACTCGCCGGTTTCATCGGTGCCCCATGGCAGCCGGTGGAGGTCCGCTTCACCCACCCCGCCCCGCCCGATCTGCGCGCCCATCACCGGGTCTTCGGACCGCAGGTGACCTTCGAGCAGGACTTCAATGGAATTCTCACCTACACAAGCGATCTCGATGCGCCCAATGCGATGGCGGATCCACAGCTGCGCGCCTACACCCAGCGGCTGCTGGACCCCGTCCACCCGGTCCGTCCCGCGACCACCGCCGACCGCGTCCGCGAGCTCATCGAACTGCTCCTCCCCACCGGCCGCTGTTCGGTGGAGCAGGTGGCCCGCAGCCTGGGCGTCGACCGCCGCACCGTCCACCGCCGCCTCGCCGCCGAAGGCGAGACCTTCAGCTCACTACTGGATTCGACCCGCGCCGAACTGGCCCGCCACATGGTCGCCAACCCGCGCCGCTCCCTGACCGAGACCGCCGAACTCCTCGGCTTCTCCGCCCCCGGAAACTTCTCCCGATGGTTCCGTAAGCAGCACGGCTGCAGCCCCGCACAGTGGCGCCGCACCCGGGCATCGGCCGAGGCGACCTGACCTCGGCGCCGCGGCTCGGGCATCACCGGGTTCCCGGAGCGTTGCGGTCTTTGCCGTCGATCACGATGGGGGCGTCGGGGCCGAAGGCCATGCCGAATTGCGGGCGGCCGTCCTGGCCGAAGTACATCGGTTGGACGCGGATGCTGCGGCCGGGCCAGCCGGTGCCAGGTTCCAGGCGGGCGTGGTAGGTGATCCAGGGGCGGCCGTCGATGGTGAGGAATCCGTTGTGGCCGGGGGCGATGGCGCCGGGACCGCCGGGGAGTACGGGGCCGCCCGATTTGGTCCAGGCATCGGGGTCCATGGGGTCGCCGCCGCGCGCCAGTTCGAGGAGGCCGAGGCGGTAGGTGTCGTCGAAACTGGCGTTGGCGGAGAAGGTCGCGAAGAGGCGGCCGTCGGGTGCGATGAGGGGTTGCGGGGCCTCGTTGATGAGGAGGTCCGCGTCGTTGGGGACGGTCTCCCAGGCGGCGATGGGTGTCGCGATGCTGACGCGGTCACCGATCGGCGTCATGGGGTCCGACATGCGGACCACGCAAATGTCTTGTACGCGTGTGTCATCGGGGTTGCGCAGGCAGGACCAGAAGAAGTAGCCCACGCCCGCGTACTGCTGATAGGTGCCATCGATGGCCCAGCCCCCGGGCAGATTCAGGGGCCCGAGGTATTCGTAGGGGCCGGTCGGGTCGCTTCCGGTGGAACGCAGCGCGTACATCCGATGGGTCTCGTTGCGGTCGTCCTCCTGCCCCGCGAAGTAGATCCACCACCGATCGCCGACGTGCACGAGTTCCGGAGCCCAGATCTTGGTGCAGGCGGGGGCGGGGCAGTCGGGGTGTTCCCACACCACCTTCGGCTCGCTGTTCTGCAGTCCCCCGAGCGTGTCCGAACTGCGGATCACGATGTTGTCATCGTTGTAGAAGTCCCCCTGTACCAGGTGGAATCGGCCCTGGTAGTAGGTCATGCTCGGGTCGGCCCCGGCGGCCAGCACCGGGTTGGTGAATTCCTCGCTATGAGCCTCGGTTGCCGAGGCCTTCGGTGTATTGCCGCCCGCGACCATCGTTCCGACGCCCACTGTCAGAACACCGACCAGTCCGACGGCTCTTCGCCAACCCACCAGCATCACCTCCAGCAAACGTCGAGAACCCAGTCTCGACGCCGTCGTGGGCGAGTTCAATCACAAACGGAAAGCCGCAGGACTGCACAGCGATTCGCCGGGCCTCCACGACGATCGGCGGCGATGTTCACCCGCTCCCTGTGCACAGGGCGTGGTCGATCAGGCCGCCGGCCGCATTCTCCGGGTCGCGGAGGTGTTCCGGGGTGTCGCCGCGCGGGTAGCAGCCAGCCGGCGAGCAGCGCGCGGAAGAAGCTGTTCCCCGAGCCCGACCGAGGTTGTGGTCAATCCAGCTCGGCGAGTTTGGCTTCGAGCAGGCCGCGTTCCTGGTCGTTGCCGCAGAGGACGATGGCGAGGCCGAATTCGGTTCGGGCTTCGGCTGTCCGGCCCAGTCTGGCGAGCAGTTCGCCGCGGACGCTCGGGAGGAGATGGGAATTCGGGAGGGCCGCAGCCGATCTGAGGTCGTCGACAATGGTGAGGGCGGGGGCGGGACCCTCGGCCATGGAGACCGCGACGGCACGGTTGAGGTCGATGATCGGGGACGGCGAGAGCCGGGCCAGGGCTTCGTAGAGCAGGACGATGCGGGGCCAGTCGGTGGCGTCGACGGAGTCGGCGACGGCGTGACATTCGGCTATCGCGGCCTGGAGACCGTAGGCGCCGAGACCGCGGCCGATGCGGGCCGCCTGGTCGAGGGCGGCGCGGCCGCGGCGGATGGCCGCGCGGTCCCAGCGCATTCGGTTCTGGTGTTCGAGCAGGATCGGCCGGCCGGTGGCGTCGGTGCGGGCGGGGAAGCGCGCGGCGGTCAGTTCGAGCAGGGCCAGCAGACCGTGGACCTCGTGTTCCTCGGGGACGAGGCGCGCCAGGACCCGGGCGAGGCGCTGCGCTTCGGCGGCGAGGTCGAGGCGGATCAGCTGTGCGCCGGAAGTGGCCGAGGAGCCTTCGGTGAAGATCACGTAGACGACGCTCAGGACCGAGCCGAGCCGGGCGGCGCGTTCGTCGGCCGGCGGGATGGCGAACGGGACCTGCGCCGCCGCAAGGGTTTTCTTGGCGCGGGTGATGCGAGCCTGCACCGTCGCGGTGGGCACCAGGAAGGCCTTGGCGATCTCGTCGCTGGTCAGGCCGCCGACGACGCGCAGGGTCAGCGCCACCTGTGCCTCGCGGGACAGCACCGGATGGCACGACACGAACATGAGCGCGAGCACATCGTCGTCGATCCGATCGGGATCCCAGAGCGGTTCCACCCCTGGCGTTTCCGTGGGTTTCCCGCCGGTGGCAACCCCGCCCTCGCCCAGGTCGCGGGCGAGGGCCAGGTACCGGTCGTCGCGGGTGGCGCGGCGGCGGTAGGCGTCGATGGCGCGCCGCCGACCGACGGTGAGCAGCCAGCCCGCGGGATTGCGTGGCACGCCGTCGCGCGGCCAGGTCACCAGCGCCTCGGCCAAAGCCTCCTGGGCGAGGTCTTCGGCCAGGGTGAAGTCGCCGGTGTAGCGGGCCAGAGCGCCGACGATGCGCGCGGATTCGATGCGCCATACCGCGGCGACGGCGTCACGACCGGTGGGGTCGGCCATGGCTCAGCGGCTCACAGCTGCCCGGTGGCCTCGCGCCAGGCGCGTTCCTTCTGGATCCACTCGTTGTCCTGCGGGAATTCGTCGATGGTGGTGACGCGCCGGATCTCGGTCTTGAATCCGGGACCGAACGACGGCGCCCGCCTGGCCCATTCGACGGCCTCCTCTTTGGAGGCCACGTTCAGGATGTAGAAGCCGCCGAACAGCTCCTTGGTCTCGCCGTAGGGTCCGTCGGTGACCAGCGGCGGCTCGGACGAGAAGTCCACCACCACACCCTCTTCCACGCTGTCGAGGCCCTCGGCGGCGAGCAGGACCCCGGCGCGGATCAGCTCGTCGTTGAAGCGCCCGACGGATTCGAGCACCTTCTCGAAGTCGGCCTCGGCCATGGCCGCATTGCCCTCGTCGCTCGCACGCCAGATCAGCATGTATTTCACGGGATCATCTCCTTGTTGCGGGTCGCTGTCGGACCCTCTCACACCAAGGTCGAACGACCTCCCCGACAGATCGACACGGCCCCGAAAAGATCATCAAGGCCGGCCACGATCGCAAATGGTCAGCGACAGCCGCCGAGCTGTTGACGAACCGCCCGGTAGAGGGCGTGCCATTCCGCGTTACCCTGGCCCGCGAAGTCCCCTTCGCCATCGAACTGAACGGTGTGCGCGAGGCGCACGCCCGTCAGGCAGCCCGCCGGGCTGACAGTGATGTACTGCCCTTGGAAACCATTGGCCTGGAAGCCGTCCGGGGTAGCCCCACTCCACCATTGGTATCCGTAGCCGCCCGGTTCGGTGTCACCCGCGTCCGTGGCGGGCCGCAGAGTGGCGGTGGCGGCGATGACCCATTCTCCCGATACGATCCGGCGGCCGTCGGGTGTGCTGCCGCCGTTCCGCATGAGTTCCCCGAAACGCGCGAAATCCCGTGGCCGGGCGAACAGTTCCTCCGAGGCGACGGCCGCCCCGGTGCGGGCGGTCATGATGTCCGCGGACGCCTCCATCCCGGGCGGGCTGCCACAGCTGCTGGCTGGATTCGTGGCCCGGGCAGCGTTCGACCGAGTGACCGCCACCGATCATCCGAAGCTCAACGGCGGCATCGACTTCCTGCCCACCGCACGCCATCGCGCCTGCGTCGACGCCCGCGCGTATCACCGCTATCTGGTCGTCCTGCGCAAGCGCCGGGGGGTGGCAGACCCTCACCCCGGGCATGTTC
This sequence comes from Nocardia sp. NPDC101769, assembly GCF_044766925.1. NCBI lineage: Bacteria > Bacillati > Actinomycetota > Actinomycetes > Mycobacteriales > Nocardiaceae > Nocardia > Nocardia sp. NPDC101769. Next base: position 158,798 of record NZ_JBIWMX010000007.1, read on the forward strand.
GGGTCCGCCCGCGATGTCCGGCAGGCGCCGGCCCGAGTGCCCGGCGCGGCGCCGGGCTCACTCCGCTTCTCGCCGTGCGGAACTCGGCGAATGCCCGGTCCAGCGGACGTACGCGCGGCGGAATTCCCGGATATCGCTGTAGCCGACCTCACGGGCGACCGCGCCCGGCCAGGAGATCGCGCTGCGGCTGCACGAGCGCCGGCCCGAACCCCGGCTGCCCGCCACCTTCGCCGAGTCCACCGCGACCAGGCCGTCCGGATCCAAACCTGTTCCCGCGAACCATGATTCGACGTCGCAGCCGTCACGCCGCCCGATCTCGGCGACCCCGATCAGCACGGCGGGCGGAATGGTCGGCAGGTCGAGTCGTGCGTTCACACGGTCCCGGTGCCGCACGGCGGGGCCGGCCACGGCCTACTCCTGCGGTGCCGGTTGCCGCCGAGTCGAAGAAATAGCCGACGGTGGTCAGCGGCAGCCCGGCCTTCTCGGTGACCGCGCGATGGGTCACCCCGGCCACGCGGACCTCGGCCGCCACCTCGACTGCGGCTTTGAGCAGGGCTGCTCGCCGAGCCAGGGCACTCGGGCGATGGCGGCGTTCGTCATCCTGGACCGGTCCTTCGATGCCGCCAAGGCCGACGGCCTCACCCGCGGCCTGCGGGACCATCACCGCCGCACCTTCCACCGCACCCCGGGTGCGCTGCGGCGACTACGCCGGGTGCCGGCCGCCTACGCCCGGATGTTCACGCGGCACGAAGTGGTCGTTTCGCCGGTGCTCTCGCACACCACCCCGGAACTCGGATTCGTCTCGCCGACAGTCCCGTTCCCCGAATTGATCGAGCGGCTCACCGGTTACGTGGGCTATACACCGTTGAACAATGTCGCCGGAACCCCCGCCATATCGCTGCCCATGGGCCGAACCGGCACGGGACTGCCGGTCGGCGTGCAACTGTCCGGTGCGCACGGCGACGAGCGAACCCTTATCGAACTGGCGTATCTCCTCGAATCCGAACAGCCTTTCCCGCGTATCCACGTCCCGACGGAGGGCCAATTGCTGGGCTGATTCCCGAAATGCCGCCCTGAGAATCGGGAATCCTCTTCGAAATTTCGGGACATTACTCGCACGTAACCTCAACACCGGGTGCATTCTGGACTACAGGTAAGGAGTCTTCTCGGTTCGAGGGAGGTAGGGACATGGTCAGGGTGACGGCGGTCAAACCGAACGGAGAACACTGGCATCCGCATCCCGGTGACGCCATCGAGGATCCGGGCGAAGGCCCAGCTCTGGTGCTGTGCCTGCTCGGCATCGCATGCCTCGGCATGACGCTCACGGCCGCTGGGTCCGGTTACCACGGCTGGGCGATAGTGGGCGCGATCGCGACAACGGTGCTCATCGTCACGGGTTTGCTGATGATCCGCTTCGAATACTTCCGCGAATTCAAAAGGGAGCAGCGCGCCGGGCGGCACGGGCACAACCCTCTGGTCCGCGGGGCATGGCGTCCGCGTCAGGTCAGTTCGTGGCAGGCGCGGCGTGGAATCCAGTCGTGACCGGTCACCCGGCCACGACCGGTACTGAACTACTGGACCACTGAACTATCGAATCGAAGCGATCGGCTAGTCGGAGGTGACGGAAAGCAGGCCGAATCGATTGACGGCGGCGTGATTGTGGCCGTCGGCGCTCGTGATGACCACCTCGGCGGGATTGATCAGGGCAATGCAGCAGAAGAGCCCGCCATCCTGCTGAATGCCGAGCGACAGGAACCGATGATTGTTGCCCCGCTGCCATTCGTCGAGGGCGGCGTAGAGCCCTCGCATGGTGGGGCTTTCGAAGTAGACAACATTGTGCTTGTTGAGTTCGGACACCGACCGATCATGCACCAGCCGTCATCAGGGCGGCCCGCAGGTGGATGCGATCGTCGAGGCGGGACAGGTCGCGCCCGGTCATGCGTTCGATCCGTTCGATCCGGTAGTGGACCGTATCGACGTGCAGGTACAGGGCTGGCGGTGCGGGCCCAGGAGCCGTTGTGGTCGAGGAAGGCGATGCGGGGGCGGCAGGACCGCGTGCGAGTCGTCCTCTTCGAGCAGCGGACCCAGGACGCGGGTGCGATAGGCGTCGCGCACAGCATCCGGTACGGTCCGGGCTCGGCAGCGCCGAGCGAATCCACCTCCGCCGCAACGAAACCCGTCTTCGGCGTGCTCATCCGGAGCACGAACTCCGTTGCGGCACGGTCGCGTTCGTCCCGCTCCGCCAACGTCCGGTCACGGTACCGGCCCAGCACGTCGGCGATCTCGCGCAGCAGTCGCGGCGGGGTGTGCGATCCGGCGGGTAGGTGAAGGTACCACCGGTCGCAGACGGAATCCGATTCCCCGACAGGCCGATTCGACTCCGGGCCCGTCAGTCGATGGTGTAGGCCTGGCGGGAGAGGCGGAAGCTGTGGCCCGCCCCGGCGCATTCGACGTAGTCGGTGGTGCTCAGGCAGGTGAGGCCGCCGACGGTGACGTTCGCGCCGTAGTCGAGGACCGCCGCGGTGGATTCGACCAGACGGTCGCCGTGGCAGTGGAAGTCGACGACGCCGGTGTTCTCCAGGACCAGGCGGTCGCCGTACTGGAGGTGGCAGTTCTCCGGGCGGGGCGGGGTGGCGTAGTCGTGCTGGGATATCTCGCAGGCCGCAGTGGTCGCGGAGACCGTGCAGCCGATATTGCCCGACGGCGTACGGAACTGGACGAAGTCGGGCGGTGTCGCCTGGGCGATCGCCGGGCCCAGCGTGGACAGGGCGATCAGGGCGGCGGCCCCGGTCAGGACACGGATCGGAAACTGCATATCGGCTCCCCGGTTCGGCAGGTTTACCGGTTGATCGTCGCCACCGCCGGATGCGATAACGGGCCGGGTGGCCACTAATGTTTGCTACAGAGTGGCCCGAGCCACGTGTTCACGCCCCACTTCCTCGCAAATCAGGCACATCATCGACGAGCCCGGCCGGTTCGCGGTCGGACCCGGTTGGGGCGCAGGGGATTACGAGGAACCGACCGGCCCGGATTTGACAAGCGGACCGACCGCGCTCACCATTCCCCGGTCAGCACCTCGCTGGGCGAGGCCAGGTTTGGACAAATCCCGTTCGGGGAATACCCGGGATGTACCGCCACACGGTATTCATGGTCGCCGACCGTGCAGGCGGAGCGATCCCGTCAGAGATCGTCGAGATCGGGAATGGGGGGCAGGACCGGCTCGGGCCACTCCTCCAGGGTTGCCACCTGCAGGTGGATGAAGGCTGCGATGCGGTGGCGGGCCGAGGACGGAAGTCGCTCGATATCGGCCGCGCTCAGGACGTGTGCGCCGAGGGAGTGGGGCTGTGGCGCTTCGGGGTCAGGCGATTCTGGAACTACCTCTAGCTTTGGCCGCGAAGCAGTGCCCGGAATGTCTGGCTCATCCGGGTCTGCTGCTGAGGCGGCGGTTCGCACCATGCCGTGACCATAACCCTTTGATAACACCCGCGGGGAGGCGTTGGCGCACTTGTGTCTTCGAGCTGCGAATTCAGCGAAGCCATTGTATTGGCGAGAGAAATGTGCAGGCAGGCTCGGTACTTTGGAAATTCGGTGGGCCTGCGTCGGAAGACTATGGTGATGGGCGTCACTCTGTCAACACTCCGGACGAAACTCCCCGGAATGATGCGGAAACTCCCGTGGACACCCCGAAAACTCCTGCGGTCGACTCAGAGTGGGCGGCACGCAATGGCATACAAATCACGCGCCGGACCGGTCGGCTTCTGTCCGATCGGCCATACCGCACGCAGCTGCCGCTCCAGATCCAGGCCGGTCACCATGGGCGACATCAGGATGCCCTCGGCCAGTTCGGTGGCCACCGCCAGGGAACTCAGCACGGCCGGCGCGATGCCGTCGGCGACGGCGGTCTTGATGGCCGTGGTCGAGGACAGTTCCAGCGCGACATTCGGCTCCCAGCCCGGCATTCCGGCGGTCATGGCGCGCTCGAAGGAGTTCCGGGTGCCCGATCCGGGCTCACGGTAGATGAGCGGGCTGCGCGCCAGCTCGGCCGCGCCGATCTCGGCCCGGCGGGCCCAGGGGTGACCGGGCGCCACCACCACGACCAGCCGATCACGGCCGACCACATGGCTTTCCAGTTCGGTCGGCAGGCGCGGGCTCTCCACGAACCCGATGCCGGCCCGGCCCTCGAGCACCGCCTTGGCAACCTCGGCCGAATTGCCCGATTCCAGGGCGATGGAGGTGCCCGGCATCCGCGCGCGCAGGCCCACCAGCCATTTCGGGAACAGGTACTCCGCGACGGTCTGGCTGGCCGCCACCCGCAGCCGCGAATCTCGTTGCGCGCGCAGGCTGTCGATCCCGGCATCCAGCCGCGCGGCCGCGTCCACCACGTCGCGCGCCCATTCGGCGATGAGCGAGCCCGCCGCCGTCGGCCGCGAGCCGAGCGTGGTCCGCTCCAGCACCGGCACGCCCACCAGCTGCTCGAGATAGCGGATGCGCGAGCTGACGGAGGGCTGACTGATGCCGTGCGCCTTGGCCGCCCGTCCGAGGCTGCCCAGCTCGATCACCGACAAGAGCAGATCGAGGGCGGCCAGATCGGGAACGCGTGGGGACAACGGCACGGAGCGAGTCTATGCAGGCCGCCCGGCTCGGTCCGGCGACCCGCGGTCAGCGGGCGGCGGCCACCCGCTCGACCACCGGCCGCCAGGTCTCGAGGGGATGGACGGTCAGGCCGACCACCTTGCCCGCGTCGTCGGCGCGCCGCAGCGCGAGGGCCGCGGCGAAATCGGGATCGCGCTCGAAGGCCGTGATCTCCGCGAGCGTCATGGGTCCGCCCTGCACGACCAGGGTGCGTCGGCTCGACGGCGAAAGCGCCTCGGCGTGTACCGAATCCGTGGCCGCCAGATACCGCTTGGCCACGACGTGCAGTTCGACCAGCCGCGCGACCCGCGCGCCGAGCAGGGCCCGGACCGCCTCCGCGCCGTGGACCCCGTGTCCCGCGTCGTCGCCGGGCACCAGCACGTGCCCGATATCGTGCACCAGCCCGGCCACCTGGAGTTCCTCGTCGCCGGGAAAATCCCGGCGCAGGAGCTCCGCGCACTGCCGGTCGTGGTTGAGGATGTCGACCGGATCGCCACTGCGGTCAGGCATGTCCCAGACGTCCGCGCAGCCGGCCAGCAGACTCATGAGTTCGTCGACGGTGCCGATGGGCGCGCGGTTCACGCCCGCACCCTACGGGAATACCCGCACCGCCACCCGGTTAAAGTAGTTGACATATCAACAATATGGATTGGGGTGCGCCGCCGAGCCGATTCGGAACGCATCGGACACTATTCAGCAAACCAACTGTGTGGCCGGCGAACGGGTCACCACGCCTGCGCGCCGGTTCCGCTGGAAGGAGCCTCCCATGCACGATCTGAGCGGCAAGACGATTCTCATCACCGGCGCGGCCCGGGGCATCGGCGCCGCGGCCGCCAGGCAGGCGGTCGAGGCCGGGGCGAATGTCGTGATCGCCGACGTGCTCGACGACGAGGGCAAGGCGCTGGCTGCCGAATTGGGCTCGCGGGTCGCCTATCAGCACCTCGATGTCACCTCCGAACTCGACTGGGCCACCGCGCTGGCCGCGGCCTGCGACGCCTTCGGCGGCAGCGTGCACGGCCTGGTGAACAATGCCGGCATCTCGACCGGGGAGCTCCTGGCCGATGAATCGGTCGAGCACTTCCGCAAGGTCATCGACATCAATCTGGTCGGCGTCTTCCTGGGTATGCGCACCTTCATCCCCGCGCTCAAGCAGGCGGGCGGCGGCTCGATCGTCAATATCTCCTCCGCCGCCGGGCTCATGGGCCTGGCGCTGACCGGCAGCTACGGCGCGTCCAAGTGGGCGGTGCGCGGCATGTCCAAGGTGGCCGCCATCGAGAACGGCATCGACCGGATTCGAGTGAACTCCGTGCACCCGGGCATGACCTACACCCCGATGACCGCACCGGTCGGCATCCAGCAGGGCGAGGGCGGCTATCCCAATGCCCCGATGGCCCGGGTCGGCGAGGCCGATGAGATCGCCTCCGCCATCGTCTTCCTGCTCTCGGACGCGTCCTCCTACGTCACCGGCGCGGAACTCGCGGTGGACGGCGGCTGGACCGCCGGGCCGACCGTGAAATACGTGATGGGCCAATAGCACTCCGCCCTGGCCGGAATTCGCTGCGCTGAGACGGTGAGAGACTTGGGCTTCGACCGTGGCAGCCATGGCTCCCACGGCGCTGGACACCGCACCGGCCGGGAAGATCCGCACGGAGTTCCGACGAGGAGTTCCGGCGCTAGTGCTTCTCGATGCGGCTCACGGGCGGTGTGACCGCCCCGCGGCCGCGCAGGTAGGTCTCCAGGGCGTCGAGATCGATGGGGCCGACCAGGGTTTCGCGGCTCTGCTGGAACACGGTGAAGCCGTCGCCCCCGGCGGCCAGGAAGTTGTTGGTCGAAACCCGGTAGACCGCTGCGGGATTCAGCAGCTGCCCGGCCACCCGGACGCTGCCGTCGACCACCTTGTGCCCCTTGGGCGCGGCGTCGGAGTAGGTGTAGGTGATGCCCGCGACCGACAGTACGCCGGGCTTGCTCACGTTGTCCCATTGCTGCTCCAGCAGATTCAGGATCTGCTGTCCGGTCAGCGCCACCGCCACCACCTGATTGCCGAAGGGCTGCACCGTGTAGGCCTGCTCGTAGGTGATGTCGCCGCCGGTCAACCCCGCGCGCACCCCGCCCGGATTCATGAAGGCCGCCACGGCCTGCACGGTGGTCATGGCGTCGAGCATGGCGTCGGCGATGACGTCGCCGAGCGGGGAATCCCCGGCCGGAGCGGGCTCGGCGGGCACCGGCGCGGTGGCCGTGCCGATCACCCGCTCGGCCAGCGGTTTCGCCTGTCCGGCAAAGTAATCCACCAGCTGGGCGGCGGCGGGCGCGGGCGTGACCTCGCGGGTGACGACCCGGTTGACGGCCTTCGCCTCGACCTTGCCTTCGTGGAAGCGCAGGGTGACGTCGGTGACGAGACGGCCGAAGGAGGCGGCCTGGGTGACCACCTTGCCGTCCAGCGTGCAGTTGTAGGCCTGATGGCTGTGCGCGGTGAGCAGCACCGACACCGCGGCATCGGTCCGGTGGGCCAGTGCCTGGACGTCGGGCGAGATGCCGGCGCAGCCGTTGAAATCGACCGGGCCGCCGTGGGTTTGCTGGGCGCCGCCGTCGTGCAGCAGCGCCACCACGGTTTCCGCGCCCGCGGCCTTCATCTCGGGCACGTACTTGCCGATGGCATCGGTCTCGTCGCCGAAGCGGTAGCCGCGAATGCCCTCGGGCATGACGATGTGCTCGGTGTCGGTGGTGACGACGCCGATGACGCCGATCTTGTGGCCGCCCAGCTCGAGCATGGTCCACGCCTTCAGCCCAGGCGGGAGCTGGCCGTTGCCGTCGGTGACATTGGCGGCCAGATACGGGAACTTCGCCCCGGTGAACGGCTCGCCCGGCGTGCAGCCGTCGGCGGCGCATCCGCCCTGCTGGAGGCGCTGCAATTCGGCTACGCCGTGGTCGAATTCGTGATTGCCGACCGCCGAGGCCGCGACACCCACCGAGTTCAGGAAGTCGATGGTCGGCTCGTCGTGGAACAGCGAGGAAACGAGTGGGCTGGCCCCGATATTGTCCCCGGCCGACAGGATGGCGCTGTCCGGATAGGCCGCCTTCAGCCGCGCCAGATGCGCGGCCAGGTACGCCGCTCCCCCGGCGACGTACGCCCCGACCTTGCCGTTGGCGCCGTCCGGCGGTTGCAGATTCCCGTGCAGGTCGTTGATCCCGAACAGGTGTACTTCACCCGGTTGCGCCTTCGGCAGATCGCCGGTCGACACCAGCGGCACCGCGGTCGAGGTGGCGGGGGTCGCGTTGTCCGCACCCCCGCAGCCCGCCACCAGGCCCAGACTCAGTACCGCCGCGCACAGTCCCAGAACACGCCGCCGACCGCTCATACCTGTCGACTGTGGCAGACGCGGTCGACGGTCGCACGACGACCGGGTGAATTCCGGTGCTACCGAGCCCTGTTCATCGAGGCCGCGATCCGGCCTGTTCGCCCGAGCCACGGTCGGCATGAGTCACCCGGGTCTGTCGGCGGCGGATTCCCAGACGTCCACGATGCGCAGCAGGTTGCCCGCCAGGGACTCGGGTCCGAGCTCCTGGTGCACCTCCCGGTACCGCTGCAATCCGGGCCGCCGCACCCTCGGGGTGCGGCGGCCCTGGTCCGGCTACTTCGGGTCTAGCTGCTGGACGCGCTGGCGAACGGGGTCGCGGCGGGCACAGCCGGGCGGCGGATCGGGTGCCGCCACAGACCCTTTCGCTCGAGGATCGGCAAGACGCCCTCACCGAACCAGTAGGCCTCCTCCAGGTGCGGGTAACCGGAGAGCACGAAGTGGGAGATGCCGGCCTTCGAGTATTCGATGAGGCGTTCGGCCACCTCCTCGTGCGAGCCGACCAGCGCCGTGCCCGCGCCGCCGCGCACCAAGCCCACGCCCGCCCACAGGTTCGGGGCGATCTCGAGCCGGTCGGTGCTGCCGTTGTGCAGCTCCGACATCCGGCGCTGCCCCTCGGATTCGCTCTTGGCCAGGGCGTTCTGGACGCGCTCGATATCGGCCGGGTCGATCCCGGCCAGCAGCTTGTCGGCCACCGTCCACGCCTCCTCGGCGCTGTCGCGGGTGATCACGTGGATGCGCAGGCCGTAGTCGAGCTTGCGGCCGTGGTCCACGGCCAGCCCGCGGATCCAGTCGAGCTTGCGGCTGATCGCCAGCACCGGTTCACCCCAGGTGAGGTAGGTGTCGGCGTACCGGGCCGCGATGGGTCCCGCCGGCGCCGAGGAACCGCCGAAGAACACCGGCGGCACCGGATCGGGCCGATTGCTGAGCAGGGCGTTCTCGACGTGAATGTGCTCGCCGCGGAACGTGACCGGCTCGTGCGAGCTCCACAGCGACCGCACCACGTCGAGGAACTCTCCGGTCCGGGCGTACCGGGCCGCCTTGTCGGCGAAGTCGCCGTAGGCCGCCTGCTCCAGCGGTTCGCCGCCGGTCACCACATTGATGAAGAGCCGTCCCGCGGAATGCCGCTGGAAGGTGCCCGCCATCTGCGCGGCCAGGGTGGGGCTCATCAGGCCCGGGCGCAGGGCCACCAGGAATTTCAGCGTCTCGGTGGTCTCGACCAGCATGGCGGTGGTCAGCCAGGCGTCCTCGCACCAGGAACCGGTGGGGGTGAGCACAGCCTCGAAGCCGTTGGTCTCGGCGGCCGCGGCGATCTGGTTCAGGTAGTGCAGCGAGGCTGGGCGGTCACCCGACATCGGGGTGCCGTGCCCGCCGGCGACCAGCCCGCGGGAGTCGCCGGAGGTGGGCAGGAACCAATGGAACGACAAGCTCATGCGGGGACTCCTAAGCGGTGAATCGGTCGTTGTAGCGGGTGTCGATGAAGTCGGCGATCCGGACCTTGCCCGGAATCAGCTTGGCGTCGGAGAAACCGTCGGCCACTTGCTGTTCCGCGGCGATCGTCGCGTCATCGAGCGGATGATCCTGGTAGTTGGCGCGATTCACGGCCAGGAGCGTGACGTCGTAGGGCACCCCGGTGATGGCGGCGGACTGTTTGGCCCAGTCCTCGCGATGGCCGGTGATCCACACGTGCGCACGCTGGATCCGCACCAGCAGGTCCCGCACCGCGGCCGCATTCGCCTTGTTCTGCAACGTCTTCGAGCCGGTGACGAAGAAGCTGTCCGGCTTCACGTAGCCGGTGCCGTCCACCAGCACCCGATTGCCGCTCAGTTCGGCCTGGGCCACATAGGGATCCCAGACCGTCCACGCGTCCACCCGCCCGGTGGACAGCGCGGCGAGCGCGTCGGCGGGTTGCAGGTACTGCGGCTCGATATCGGAGAAGGTGAGCCCGGCCTTGGTCAGCACCGACAGCAGGTGGTAGTGCGCGGAGCTGCCCTTGGTGACCGCGATCTTCTTGCCGCGCAGGTCCTTCGGATCCTTGATCGACGAATCCTTGGGCACCACCAGACCGTTTCCGGCCGCGCCGGAGTCGTACGAGCCGACAATCTTGATCTGCGACTTGGCCGCCGCCGCGAACACCGGCGGGGCGTCGCCGACGCCGCCGAAGTCGATGGATCCGGCATTGATGGCCTCGAGCAGCGGCGGTCCAGCGGTGAAGGTGGACCATTCGACCTTGTACGGGAGCCCCTTGCCCTCACCGGAGACGTCCAGCAGGGCTTGCAGCGCAAGACCTTTCTGATCGCCGATGTGCAGGGTCACCTGCGACAGGTCCACCGATCCGTCCGCGTTCACGCCCTTGGTGTCGTCATTGCCGGACGAGCACGCCGCACTGAACAGGGCCGTGACGGCCACCAGGGCGGCGAACAGGCGCTTGGATCTCATTCGGTGGTTCCTTCCGGGGTGACACCCAGCTCGGCGAGCAATGCCGTACGCAGGGCCAGGAATTCGGGATGGTCGCGCCGGCGCGGGCGCGGCAGTTCGATGGGGATCTCGCGGGCGATTCGGCCACCGTGGAGCACCAGGGCGCGATCGGCGAGCAGCACCGCCTCGTCCACGTCGTGGGTGACCAGCAGCACGCCGGGGCGGTGCCGGGCCCACAGATCCAGCACCAAGCCGTGAATCGTGATGCGGGTCAGGGCATCCAGGGCGCTGAAGGGTTCGTCGAGCAGCAGCAGATCCGGCTCGCGGACCAGGGCGCGGGCCAGCGAGGCCCGCTGCGCCTCACCGCCGGAGAGGGTCAGCGGCCAGGCCGCGCCGCGCTCGGCCAGGCCCACCTCGGCCAGCGCGGCTGCGGCGGCGGCCCTGCGGTTTTCGTGGCGCAGGCCGAGAGTCACGTTGTCGCGCACGCGTTTCCACGGCACCAGGCGCGGTTCCTGGAAGGCGACCGCGACTTCGCCGGATACGGTGAGCTCGCCGCCGGTCTCATCGTCGAGGCCCGCCAGCGCCCGCAGCAGGGTGGATTTGCCGGAGCCGCTGCGCCCGAGCAGGGCCACGAACTCGCCGGGGCGGATGTCGAGATCCAGTCCGTGCAGGACCCGGCGTTCGCCGAAGTCCTTGACCAGACCCCGAATTCGCGCCACCGCGGAATCGGCCGGGGCCGCCGCCGTCTGCTCGAGTTCGGCCAGCGTCGCCGCGATCACCGAATCGGTCAGGGTGCCAGGAAGCCGCGTCGCCATGACAGCGCTCTCCTCTCGATCGAACGAACCAGCGCGTCGGTGAGCAGCCCGAGCACGCTGTAGACGAGCAGGCCGACCACGATGACGTCGGTGCGCAGGAACTCGCGAGCGTCGTTGATCATGAAGCCCAGACCCGCATCGGCATTGACCTGCTCGGCGACAATGAGCGCCAGCCAGGCCACGCCCAGCGACTGACGCAGGCCGACCAGCGTCTGCGGCAGCGCGCCCGGCAGTACGATGTGCCGGATCAGGCCCGCCCGGCTCAGCCGCTGCACCCGGGCCAGCTCGGCCAGCTTGCCGTCCACGCCGCGGATGCCCGCGAAGGTATTGAGGTACAGGGGAATCGCCACCCCGAAGGCGACCAGCACGATCTTGGGCAGTTCCCCGATCCCGAACCACAGGATGAACAGCGGGATCAGGCCGTAGAACGGCAGCGTCCGCAGCATCTGCATCAGCGGGTCGACCAGGTACTCCCCGGCCCGGCTCAGTCCGGCCAGCAGGGCCAGCCCGATGCCGGCCACCGCGCCGATGACGAAGCCCAGTGCGGCACGCTGCAGCGACACCGACACCGCCTTGGTGAGCGTGCCGTCCTTGATCAGGTCGACGGCCGTCTGCACGACGGTCACCGGGGAGGCGAGCAGCCGCTCGGGCAGCACACCGGTCGAACTGGCGATCTGCCAGACCACCACCAGCAGCACCGGCGCGACGAAGCGCGCCAGCACGGAGACGCTCGGCAGGCGGGGCCGGCCGGTAATGGGCCTGGCCTGCACGGCAATTGCGGACACGACAGCACCTCGGGCGAACGGGGACGGGGACGGTGGCGGCCGTGGGCCTTCGTCCGCCACACGCTGACCCTGCCGGTCCGGCCCCGCCCGGTCACCGGTTGTAATCCGCGTGATTCTGGGCTTGCCCCTGCCCCGGCTGCCACAAAGAATCCACGACGAGGAGCCGAAGACGACCATGAGGAGTCCGAATCACCCGCTCACCGTCGGATCCCAATTCGGGCCATACCGGCTGATCGGGCGCGGGGATGGGCGAGGTGTACCAGGACCTGCGTCTGTTCGTGGTGGTCACCGGATCGATAGCCGAGTATCCCGGCAACTCACCCAGGAACGACGCGGCCCTGCTCGCATGGTTCCAGCAGCACTTCACGACATGGCGAAATAGGTGGTGCCGGGTTCCCTCCGCAGCTGGGAACCCGGCACCGGGTCGGCACCGGTGTGGGCGGTGGCCGACGTCTAGTGGCCGTCGCGGACGATCTCCACGGCGCGGGTGAGAATGCCCAGGCCGTGGGTGATCTCGTCATCGCTGACGGTCAGGGGTGGGAGCAGCTTCACGACTTCGTCGTTGGCGCCGGAGGTTTCGACCAGCAGGCCGTGCTCGAAGGCGACCTGGCAGACCTTCTCGGCCTGCGAGGCGTCCTCGAAGACCAGGCCGTGCACCAGGCCGCGGCCGCGGGTGGAGATGCCGGTGAAGGATTCGGTCAGCGTGACCAGGTGCTCGTGCACGCGCGCGCCCTTGGCCAGGGTGGCGAGCTGCAGGCGGTCGTCGGACCAGTAGTGGCGCAGCGCGACCTCGGCGGTGACGAAGGCCGCGTTGTTACCGCGGAAGGTGCCGTTGTGCTCACCGGGCGCCCACTGGTCCAGGTCCCGGCGCATGAGCACCAGCGCCATGGGCAGGCCGTAGCCGCCGATCGACTTCGAGAGCGCGACGATATCGGGGGTGATGCCCGCGACCTCGAAGGAGAAGAACGGGCCGGTGCGGCCGCAGCCCATCTGCACGTCGTCGACAATGAGCAGAATGCCACGGGCCGAGCACAATTCGGACAGCTGCCGTAGCCATTCGGCGCGGGCCACGTTGATCCCGCCCTCGCCCTGCACCGTCTCGACGATGACCGCGGCGGGCTTGTCCAGCCCCGACGAGCTGTCGTCGAGGGCGCGGCGCATCCACGAGAAGTCCTCGGGCTCATCGAGGTAGCCGTCGTAGGGCATCGGGGAGGCGTGCACCAGCGGGACGCCCGCGCCGGCGCGCTTGGCGGCATTGCCGGTGACCGACAGTGCGCCCAGCGTCATGCCGTGGAAGGCGTTGGTGAAGTTCAGGACGGTGGTGCGGCCGGTGACCTTGCGCGCCAGCTTGAGTGCGGCCTCGACGGCATTGGCACCGGTCGGGCCGGGGAACTGGACCTTGTAGTCCAGCCCGCGCGGGACGAACACCAGATCGCGCATGGCCTCGAGCAGCCGGCGCTTGGCGACGGTGGACATGTCCAGGGCGTGGGTGATGCCGTCGCCGAGGAGGTAGTCGATCAGCGCCTGCTTGAGCAGCGGATTGTTGTGGCCGTAGTTGAGCGCGCCCGCGCCGGCGAAGAAGTCGAGGTACTCCTTGCCGTTCTCGTCGGTGAGCCAGGCGCCGCTGGCGGTGTCGAACACCGTCGGCCAGGAACGGCAGTAACCACGCACATTGGATTCGAGAGCCTCGAAAACGTCCGTGTCGGCAATGGTCATCGGCGGTCCTAGCGTCGCAACTAAGTGAAACGCTGATGTTTCTATCACAGGAACCGAGCCGTGAAACCCTTTTCCGGCGAATCGGACGCAGATGCTCCGCGCGTGACGCACACCGCAACAAACCGGCATCCAGCATAACCCGGTCCCGAACGAGCAGGCCACGCAACCCGATTGCAGGACAACGACCGCGCCCGTAGTGTCAACCTCTTGTGCGCGGCGACGTGGGGGTCTACTGGCAGCTGGTCAAGGCAGGGTTCCGCAGGCAATCGCATTACCGGCTCGCCATGCTGGCGGGCCTGTTCACCAATCTCGTGTTCGGCTTCGTGCGGGCGGCCGTGCTCATGACGGCCGTGCGCGTGAACAGCGGATTCGGCGGCTACGACCGCGGGACCATCGGCGCCTACATCTGGCTGTCGCAGGGACTGCTGGGAGCCATCGCCTTCTGGATGCTGCCCGACATCGTGGAGCGCATCCGCACCGGGGACGTCGCCATCGACTTCCTGCGGCCCATCGACATCCAATTCGCGCACCTGGCCGAATATCTGGGCCGGGCGGCGTTCTCACTACTACCGCGCGGCATGCCCAGCATTCTCGTCGGCGTGCTCACCTTCGGGCTCGCGTTCCCGGACACGCCGGGACCGTACGCGCTGGGCGCCCTCAGCCTGCTGCTGGCCATGACGCTGTCGTTCCTGTCCATGTTCGCGGTCGGCCTGGCCGGGTTCTGGCTCATCGAGACCCGCGGGCTGCGCGCCCTGCACATGATCCTGGGCACCTTCCTGGCCGGGCTGTTCGCGCCGGTGCACCTGTTTCCGGGCTGGTTGCGCGACATTGCCTACGCGACACCCTTCCCGTCCATGCTGCAGTGGCCCATCGATGTGCTGTCCGGTCGCGCGGCCGGCTGGGATGCGGTGGAAATCGTTGTCGTGCAATGCTTCTGGTTGGTCGTTCTGGTGGGCGCCGGGCAGCTGCTGCTGCGGGCCGGGCGCCGAAAACTGGAGGTGCAGGGTGGGTGAGGCACGTCCCTCCGCTCGACCTCTCCGCGCTGGGCTGACGCCCTACCGCGCCGTGCTGGGTTCGCGGGTGCGCGCGCAACGCGCCTATCCGCTGTCCTTCGCCGCGGATGTGGTGAGCGCCTTCCTGATCGGGCTGGTGGAGTTCGCCGAAATGTGGGTGATCTTCCACAATGTGCCCCGGCTGGGCGGTCTGGACCTGAACGCCATGCTGCTGCTGTTCGGCATGAGCAACACCTGTTTCGCCATCGCCGACATGGTGGTCGGGCACGCCGACACGCTCCCCACCTACATCCGGATGGGCAAGCTGGACGCCTTCTACCTGCGGCCGCAACCCCTGCTGCTGCAGCTCATGACCAGCGATATCCAGCTGCGCCGGGTGGCGCGCATCGCGGTGGCCGTCACCGTGCTGTCATTCGGCCTGGCACGCAACGACATCCAGTGGACCCCGGCGCACCTTGCGCTGTTCGCCGTCACGGTGCTGTCCGGAATCGCGATCTTCGCCGGGCTTTTCGTGTGCGCGGCCGGGGCGCAGTTCTTCCTCATCGACGGCGCGGAGCTGACCAACGCCTTCACCTACGGCGGGTCGTACGCGTCCATGCAACCCACCTCGGTGTTCCCGGCACCGATGAAGCTCGTGTTCGGATTTCTGGTTCCGGTCGCCTTCACCTCGTATCTGCCCGCCATCGCGCTGCTCGGGCTGCCCGGGTCCGCCCCGCTGCCGAGCTGGCTGGCGTGGGCGGCGCCGGTGGCGGCGGCGTGGGTGTGGGCGGCCGCGCTGTTCCTGTGGAGACTCGGGACCAGGCACTATCAAGGAGGCGGCGGGTGAACGGTGCCATCATCGATATCGAGGGGCTGACAAGGACTTTCGTGCTGAGCAAGAAGGAGGGCCGCTGGCGGCGCCGGCGCGAGGTGCTCACCGCGGTGGACGACATGAGCTTCCGGGTCGAGCCGGGCGCGGCGGTCGGTTACATCGGCGCGAACGGGGCGGGCAAGTCCACCACCATCAAGATGATCACCGGCATCCTGGTGCCCTCGGCCGGGCGGCTGCGCACCTGCGGGCTGGACCCGGTGCGGCAGCGTCGCGAGCTGGCCGGGCGCATCGGCGTGGTGTTCGGGCAGCGCTCGCAGCTGTGGTGGGATCTGCCACTGCGCGAATCGTTCTCGATCCTGGCCGCCATCCACCGGCTCGCCCCGGCGGCGGCGCGCACCCGCACCACCGAGCTCGTCGAGCAGCCGGAGATGGGCGGCACCCTCGATACCCCGGTTCGGCAGCTGTCGCTGGGCCAGCGCATGCGCGCGGAAGTCGCGGCGGCCCTGCTGCATTCGCCCGAACTGGTCATTCTCGACGAACCGACCATCGGCCTGGATGTGCTCTCCAAGCAGCGATTACGCGAATTCCTGCGCTACGAGCGCACCCAGCGCGGCACCACCCTGCTGCTCACCACCCACGATATGGGCGATATCGAGCGGCTGTGCGAGCGGGTGCTGGTGGTGGACCACGGCCGGCTGGTCTACAACGGCTCGCTGACCGGGCTCGGCGCGACCGTCGGTGCGCAACGGGTGCTCACCGTCGATCTCGCCGAGCCCACCCCCGACCTGGCCGACCTGCCCGGCGCCAAACTGCTCGACAGTCAGGGCGCGGGCATGCGGCAGCGGCTGGCCTTCGACGCCGAGATCACCACTGCCGCACAGCTGCTCACGGCCGTCTCGGCGCGCGCCGAGGTCCGCGACCTGTCCATCGAGGAACCCGATATCGAGGACGTGGTGCGACGGCTCTACGAGGCCGCGGCGTCGGGCTCTCTCGCGCCCTGATCGAGCCGGAACGGCGGGTAGGCGTCGGTCATCAGGGACGCGTAGGCGCGCACCCGCAGCGACCAGCGGTTGATACCCATGGCGAAGTCGTAGAGCCCCGGGAGATAGGCCCCGGTGAAGAGCAACCCGATCAGGGCGATGATCACCAGGATCGGGAGCAACGACATCATGTTGCGCCCACCGCCCATGAACGCGGCGACGATCAGATACTGCGGGATCGCCAGCAGCCACCATTTGATCAGGACCAGACCGCGGCTGAGCTGTTCGGGATAGTCGACTTCCAGGTCGGCCGGGTAGCCCGGATCGGGTTGCAGGCTGAAGGGCGGGTAGCGGTCCGTACCCAGCTGCGAGAAGGCGTAGAAACGCACGCGCCAACTCCACCGCATCACACCGACATTGAAGTCGAAGAGCGCCCTCGGATACGCGCCGGTAATAAGGATTGCGAAAAAGGCCACGATGGTGACCACCAAATACGCAATGCTCAGGACGATCAGTACGATCACGTGTGGAATGGCAAGTATCCACTTAACTATCCACATCCAGCGGGACAACCCCGGGTCGAGGTCTCCCCGCACACGCACCGGATAAGCGGGACTGGGCTGCATGTCCGTCACTCCTCTCGAGCGCGGCGGCCTCCTTCCGGCAGCCGCCGGAACAGCGGTGAGCCGTTGTTCACCCCAATGTTTCCCCGGCGACGCGAAGATCACATCTGCTTCTCACACATTGTGACCAGATTTGTAATAGCGCGCGCGACGGCGAGTTCCGCACACCACATCGACATGTTTCGAATTGCGGCAAGAGGTCGGGTGTGCGACGTTGCTGACTATTCTCCATGTGCCCGGCCCGGGTCGGCACGACAGCTGATTTACGGGAGACCGAGTGAGAGTGCGTCCGGCGAAACTGTTGCCAACGGGTAACGTGAAGCTCACGCCGACAATGGAATTGATCCGGCCACGCACTATCCGGGCTCGCCTGCGCCGCATTCTGATCGTGTCGGTGGCGCTGGTGCTGGCGCTGCTGACGATCGTCATCACTCGCGAGGTGAACGACTACCGCGACACCGGAGACACCGCCCAGGCGGTCCATCTCGCACTGGCGGTACAGGACCTGGTCCATGAGGTGCAGCGCGAACGCGGTCTCACCAATGGACTGCTCGGCGGCGACACCGCGTCCCGCACGGCGCTCGGCAATCAGCGCCTGGCCACCGACAGCGCGTTGCAGGAACTCAACTCCACCCTGGACCAGCAGCCGCCGGGGGCCGATCTGGTGCGCACCGCGCTCCAGCAGTTCTCGGGAGTGACGGCCACGCGCGCCGATGTGGACGCCGGGCGCGCCGACCGGTCGGCCTCGTTCACCTTCTATACCAATGCGATCGGCACGCTGGACCAGGCGCGGCCGGGCCTCGATCACGCTCTCGACAGCCGGCTGTGGCGGGGGCTGCAGAGCCTCTACGCGCTCGGCGACGTCAAGGAGTTCACCGGTCAAGAACGCGGCTTCCTCAACGGCGTCTTCGCCGCGGGCGCGTTCGCACCGGGCGAGTACGTGAAGTTCCTCGATATCCGAGCCGCCAAACAGGCCGCGGTGACGGCCTTCGAACGCGATGCCACACCCGAGCAGCGTTCGCAGCTCTACACCGCGATGCGAACCGATGAGTCGGCGCGGGCGGGCGACGCGGAGACCATCGCCCTCGCCTCCGAGCGCGGTCCGATCACCGAATCGGTCAACCCCGCCGACTGGTGGCGCCAGATGAGCTCCATCATCGACGGCGAACGCACCGTCCAGCGCAATATCGGCGGCGAGATCACCTCCCGGGCAAGCGAACTGCGCCGCGACGCCGCCCTGCGCCTGTCCCTCTACGTGCTGGCCGCCCTGCTCGCCATCGCCGCCGAGGTGGCGCTGGTGGTCGCCACCGTGCGGGCGATCGTGCGGCCGCTGGCCGAGCTGTCCGCGGAGGCCGACCGGGTGGCCGGTAAACGACTGCCGCAGCTCATCGAAGCCTGGCAGACCTCCGAGGGCGCGAACCCGGACCCGCCCGAACCGGTGCGCGCCGACGAGAGCGCGGGCGCCGAGATCGTGTCCGTGGCCCGGGCACTGGACCGGGTGCAGACCACCGCCTACGAACTCGCCTCCGCGCAGGCGCGGCTGCGCCGCAACAGCACCGAGTCCATGGCCAACCTGGCGCGGCGCAATCAGAATCTGGTGCGCCGCCAGCTCGGGCTGATCAGCGAGTTCGAGCGGGAGGAGCTCGACCCCAGCACGCTGGCCAACCTCTTCGAACTCGACCACCTGGCCACCCGCATGCGGCGCAACGCCGAGAGCCTGCTGGTGCTGGTCGGCGAGTCCAGCCCGCGCCGCTGGTCGAAACCCATTCCACTGACCGACGTCATCCGTGCCGGCCTGTCCGAGGTCGATGACTACCGGCGGGTGGTGCTGCGCCGGGTGGACGAGATCTCCATCGCAGGCGCGCATGTCAGCGAGGTCGCGCACATGCTGGCCGAACTCATCGAGAACGGGCTGTCCTTCTCCCCGCCCGATCTGGAGGTGGAGATCTACGGCCGTCGGCTCGGCTCGCGCTACATGCTCGCCATCGTCGACCACGGCGTCGGCATGCCGCCCGATCAGCTCGCCACCGCCAATGCCCGTCTGTGCGGCGAAGCCGAATTCCTCGTCGCGCCCACCCGCTTCCTGGGCCACTATGTGGTCGGCCGCCTGGCCCGGCGCCTGGGCATCGAGGTCGAGCTCACGGTGTCCCCCACCAGTGGCGTGGTGGCCCGGCTGCTGCTGCCGGGCGATCTGCTCGGCGACCCCGGCGCGGAACTTCCCGCCCCGCCCGAGGATTCGAAACACGCTGCGGGCGCGCAGCTTCCGACGGTCGTCGACACCATGCCGGACCCGAAACCGGGCCGCCACAGCTCGGGCCACACCGCCGGCTCGGCCGACACGGAACGCCCGCAGCTTGCGACGCCCGCCCGCAACGATGTCGCCAACGGCTCACCCACGGGCCCGCACTCGATCAAGCTCGTTCCGCTACCCACCCCTACCCTGACCACCCCGCCGCACACCCCACCGCACGCCACCGCCGCCGAGCGTCTCTTCGGCGGGCCGACCACGGGTTCGTTCGCCATTCGGCCGCCGGTGGCGGGATCCCCGGCGGGCCCGGTTCCGGCGAGCTCACCGAGCGCGGTGACCGACGTTTCGGGAGCCGTCCCGGAGGTGCAACGTACGCGAAACGGTCTCGTCAAGCGGAACAGGAAGACTCACGAGAATCCGGGCGTCACACCGGGCGGCGCCCAACCGGCGGCCGCGCGGCCGACCGCACCGCCGGTCGCGGACCGCTCACCCGACGAGATACGCAGCATGCTTGCCGGATTCCGGTCCGGCCATCAGCGCGGGCAGACCGGCGAACCGCCCCGGCCCGGATCGACAGCATAGGAGGAGACCGGGTGACGACCCACTACACCGACACCGATCCGCACACTTTCAACTGGCTGCTGGCCGACTTCGTGCGCACCACCGACGGGGTGCGCGACGCTGTGGCGGTGTCCTCCGACGGGCTACTCATGGCCATGTCCCAGGGCCTGGACCGGACCGCGGGCGACCGGCTCGCCGCCATCGTGTCCGGGCTCACCAGCCTGGGCCGAAGCGCTTCGCGCAGTTACGATTTCGACGGACTGCGACTGATCATGATCGAGATGGGGCGCGGATTCCTGCTGGTCTCGGCCATGAGCAATGGCAGCTGCATCGGCGTGATCGCCGACAACGGCGCCGACGTGGGCCTGGTCGGCTATCAGATGGCCGTGCTGGCCGACCGCGCCGGCGCACTGCTGACCCCCGCCCTGATCACCGAATTGCGGGAGTCCTTGAGCCGATGAATGATTCGCATCGGCTGCCGGACGCGCGCATGATCGCGCCCGGCCGCCCGCGCGGCTGGTCCGGCGCCGCCGCGTCCGAAAAACCCACGCGAGATACGAGATTGGCCGACGGTGAGGAACAGGTGGTGCGACCGTTCATGATGACCTCGGGGCGGACCACGCCATTGGTCGACGGCCTGCGCATCGAAACCCTGGTGCGCGCCACCCCCGCGGCGCTGTCCGCGCCGCTGCGGTTCGAGCTGGAGCGGGTGGTGCGACTGTGCCAGCGCCCGCACTCGATCGCCGAAATAGGTGCGGCCCTGCGGGTTCCGATCGGGGTGGCGCGGGTGCTGGTGAGCGATCTGGTATCCGAAGGACACGTCTCGGTCGGCCGGACCGATGAACTCTCCACCGCTGCTCTGGAAAGGATCCGGGACCTTGTTCGGAACCTCTGACCCCGCCGCCGTGCCGCTGGCCTCCTCGGTGAAAATCGTGACCAGCGGCGGATTCGGCGTCGGCAAGACCACTTTCATCGGAGCGATCTCGGAGATCGAGCCGCTCGCCACCGAAGCTGCCATGACCGAAGTGTCGGTGGGACTGGACGATCCGGGCCTGGCCACCGGCAAGACCACCACCACTGTGGCTCTCGACTTCGGCCGCATCACCCTCGACTCCAGCCTGGTGCTCTACCTTTTCGGCACTCCCGGCCAGGAGCGGTTCGAATTCCTCTGGGACGACCTGCTCGACGGCGCGCTCGGTGGCGTCATCCTGGTCGACACCGGCCGCGTCGAGGACTGCTACCCGGTGCTGGACTTCTTCGAGCAGCGCGGCACCCCGTTCGTGGTGGCGGTCAACCGCTTCGACGCCGGACCGCGCTTCGCGCTCGACGAGGTCCGCGAGGCGCTGGACCTCTCCCCCACCATCCACCTCATGGATTGCGATGCCCGCGACCGTGAATCGGTGAAACTTGTCCTGGTGGCCCTGCTCGAGCAGATCCTCCAGGCCCGCCGGGCTCCCGCCCTGGCCGTCTGACAAAAAAATCGCCCCGGATGCGAACGCACCCGGGGCGGTTGCCCGAAAACCCTTCGCTCTAATGCGAATTAACGGCCGAAGGATCCCGTCCACAGGGTGTTGAGCAGCCCACCCAGGGCCGCACTACCGGTGTCCAGCACGCCGTTCAGCGCAGCGGAACCAGTCTGGATGATAACCGGGATCATGTTTCAACCTCTCTCTAGTGGACGCCGCCGTCCGGGATTTCCGTTCGGCGACCGGACCCACACTGCCGAGCGACACTTAGGCGAACCTTGCCGGTAGCTGAGAGGTCGCTAAGACGGGGTGTGTGACCCGTCACAGAGAGAGGACCGTCCAGTTCCTACTGCGGCGGCGCCGCGCCCGCCGAATACAGGCTCACCTCGCCGTCCTCCCCCAGAAACGCGTTGACCAGCATCGTTCCGCTGGAACGTAATTCGTCGGGGTCCGGCGCGGCGGTCGTGACGGAGACCTGTGGCACCGCACCCCAGTTCACGACAAACCGATCGGGCGGTCCGTTGCCACTGGACAGATGGGCGAGACGGAACACGGACACTGTCCGGCGAACAATCAGATTACGGACGACTTCGGCAATTCGCTCGGGGTCTTCCAGCGCGAACATGAAACCGAATCGCAGTTCCGGCGATGACGCATAGGCGGGCACGAATATCGAGGCTAACGGACTGCGGCGCGCCGCGCCCTCGGCGCGCCGCACGGATAGCTATTCATAAGCCTCGGTAACCGCACCCGCCGGCGAGAAGCCTCGCCCCGGTCGAGCCCCGCCCTCGAACCTGTCTCACACACCGCCCGCAGAGGCGTCGATCGGCCTTCAACCGCAGCGACCATGTGACCGTCTTGTAATGCTGTATAACGATTTTCAGGCAGCTTCGCCGATCACGCGCCAGATGGTTGCGCCCCTCCGACTATCGCGCTTTCCTGAATATGTCCCGCATTATCGGACAGTCTTCTCATCGCATCGTCGCGGATTTCCCGGTTACTTCACCGTGTCGCTGGTGGTGGGCTGTTGCGTTCCGGGTGCGGGGCTGCGCCGGAGCCGAGGGGAGCCCCTCCCCGAAACCCCCTCGGCCCTGGCGCATCCACACATGCGACGCCGAGGGTGGGAATCATGGCAATCGACTACACCGGAGCGGGTTTCGGGGCGGAGCTCCCATCGCCATCAACGCTGTTGCGCGCCTTCCGGGAACCGGTCAGCTCCGATCGTCGCGATCGCGACGTCCTCGAATCAGCCCACGAACTGGTGCGATGCCATGAGCATCGATATCGCGCCCTGGACACGGCGCATGCCGCCGACGCCACCCCCGACGATGTCGCCGACAGCACCCACCGTGTCGACCGGATCGACGAGCGCCGGGCCGAGCTGGTGGCCCGCATCGACGAGTGGGTGGCGGTGAACATTCCGCACCGCGCCGGGGCCTCGTTGCACACCGAGACCCTCGGCGCGGTCATCGACCGGATGGCCGCGAAATGGGTTGCCGCACAACGGGCTCTGGGCAATGCCGAGTCCGAGCCGGTGCGGGCTTCGAAAGCGACCGACGGGCGCGCGCGGCGACGCGCGGTGGCGCATCGCATCAGCGAGGACCGGCCCCGCCGCGGGGTGGACACGGAGGCCCACCTGCAGTGGTACCGGCTCGCCGAGCTCGCCGACGGCTATCGGGATCTGATCACGGAGGTCGCCCAGCATCGCCGGCGACTGCCGACCTGGTAGGCCCGGCTAACGCGGGTCGACGACTTCGGCGTCGATGACGTCCTCGCCCGTGACGCGCTCGCCGTGGACCGGGTTCGTCGCCGAATCATCCTGTGCGGGTGCGGGTTCCGGGGCTTCGTCGTCGAGGTCGTCGGTCAGGTTCGCGCCGCGCTGCGCGGCCGCGTCCTGCGCGGCAGCGGCGGCGGCTTCACGCATCTCGATGGCGTCGGTGATCCAGTCACCGATCTCGCGGGTCACCTCGGCGACGGTGCCCGTGATGATCGAGGCGATATTGCCGACGTGTCGTGCTCCCGACGACGTCAATTCCTGGATCAGATCCTTGTTGCTCTCGAATTTAGAAATCATTTACACGCCCACTTCGCTCGCCTGCCCCCGGCGCATCACGATAACACCGGCCTGTGCTGAATTCTTGACCAGGAACGGCGGCAGCGCCAGCTTGAACAGCTTCAACCACACCGAGCCGATCTGCCGGGAGAAGCGTCCGGTGTTGTAGGGCAGGCCGTGCTTTTCGCACAGCGCCTTCACCTCGGGGGCGATTTCCGGGTACCGGTTGGCCGGCAGATCCGGGAACAGGTGGTGCTCGATCTGGTGCGACAGGTTGCCGGACATGATGTGGAAGAGCTTGCCGCCCTTGATATTGGCCGAGCCCAGCATCTGGCGCACGTACCACTCACCCTGAGTCTCCGCGGCGCACTCCTCCTGGGTGAACGTCTGTACGCCGGTCGGGAAGTGGCCACAGAAGATGATCGAGAACGTCCACAGGTTGCGCACGATATTGGCGGTGAAGTTTGCCGCCAGCGTGGACAGGAACAGCGGTCCGGTCAGCGCCGGGAAGACCACGTAGTCCTTGAGCACCTGCCTGCTGGCCTTGCGCCACTGGCCCTTGACCAGCGTCTTGACCTCCTGCCAGGACTTCTTTCCCCGGACGATGTTCTCGACCTCGAGGTCGTGGCCCATCACACCCCACTCGAACGCGACCATCAGCGCGAAGGCGTAGAACGGGTTGCCCAGCCGCAGCACGTTCCAGCTCTGCGCCTCGTCCACGCGCAGGATGCCGTAACCGATGTCGCGGTCCATATCGAGGATGTTGGTGTAGGTGTGGTGCATGTAGTTGTGCGAGTGCCGCCACTGGTCGCCCGGGCAGACCGTATCCCATTCGAAGACACGGGAATTCAGGGTCGGCTCACGCATCCAGTCCCACTGGCCGTGCATGACGTTGTGGCCGATCTCCATATTGTCGAGAATCTTCGACGCGCTCAGCGCGGCCACGCCGGCCAGCCAGAACGGCGGCAGGAAGCCCAGGTAGAGCAGGCCGCGGCCGGCGATCTCCAGGCCGCGCTGGGCCTTGATGACCTTGTAGATGTATTCGCGGTCCCGGTCGCCCAGGTCCGCGGTGACGCGGGCGCGCAACGCGTCGAGTTCGCGGCCGATCTCCTCGACCTGGTCGACGCTGAGCACCAGCGGGCCCTCGGTGGTTTCGGTGAGGATCGCCATGATCCCTCCTGTTCAGATGGCAGAAATGAGTCAGAGAGCGAGGTCGACGTCCCCGACGGGGGCGTTGATGCAGATCTGGATGGGCTGATCCGGGTCGCCGTCGAGCTCCCCGGTGCGCAGATTGCGGGTGCAGCCGCTGCGCTTGACGGCCGTGCAGGAGAAGCAGATGCCCATGCGGCAGCCGTACTCCGGGTTCAGGCCCGCGGATTCGGCCTGCTCGAGCAGGCTTTCGCCGGTGTTCTCGGCGACCACGCCGCTGTCGGAGAAGGTCACCTTGCCCTCGGCGTCGGCCGGGTCCACCACCGCGGTGGTGAGGGTGAACTCCTCGCTGTGCAGCCGATCGCCGAGCTGTTCGGCCTCGTAGACAGTGCGCACCGCGGCCATCAGGCCGGGCGGGCCGCACAGGTAGGTCTGCGCGGTCGGGAACCAGGGCGCGAGCGATTCCAGCTCGTCGTGGCCGAACTTGGCGTGGCCACGAACCGTCTCCGGGTAGCGGAATTCGATGCGGACATTGCTGTGCTGCATGGCGATCGCCTCGAGTTCCTGGCGATGCGGCACCCATTCCGGAGAACGGTTGTAATGCAGGAACAGGATGCGGCCGCGGTGCCCCTCGTTGGCGAGGGTGCGCAGCATGGACAGCACCGGCGTGATGCCGCTGCCGCCGCTGATCAGCACGATCTGCTCGGGCCGCGGCTCGGGCAGGTGGAACACCCCGGCGGCGGGTTCCAGGTCCACCACCATGCCGGGAATCGCGTTCTCGTGCAGGTGGTTCGAGACCAGGCCGTGCGGGTGGGCCTTGACGGTGAGTTCGATGTGCCGGTCGCGGCGTCCCTCGGCATTGACCGGCGAATAGCAGCGGGTGTGGCGGACGCCGTCGATCACGACGCCGATCTGCACGTATTGTCCCGCCACATGCCCGGACCACTGCCGGGCGGGCTCGAGGGTGAGGGTGACCGAGCCGACCGCGCTGCGCCGCACGTGGGTGATCTTCGCGCGCATCGAGCGCCGGGTCAGGGTCGGGCGCACCAGCTCGAGGTAGCGATCCAGCGGGTGCGGGGTGGTCATTGTCTTCTGCACCAGGTCGAGTAGTCCGACCATGTGAGCCTCCTGTCGCGTCGCCGGGCTGAGCGACGCCTCTTCGCAGTCGATGCGCCTCCGGTGCGACCTCGATGTCATACCGGATCCCGATGCATTTCGGTGCACATATGTACACTGAGATAGTGTGCCGGGCGAAGCCACTCCAGTTCAACCGGCAGTTCGTGTGACCCACACGACATCTTGCGAATGGAACGAATGTGAACGCATGTATGGTGATCGAGATGAGCGAGCAGGCAGCTACCCGAGTCGAGCGCAAGGAGCGCACCCGCGCGGCGCTACTCGACGGCACCCTCGCCCTGGCCGCGGACCGCGGCTTCGCGGCCCTGTCCCTGCGTGAGATCGCACGCTCGGCCGGCATCGTGCCCACCGCCTTCTACCGGCACTTCGCCTCGCTCGACGAACTCGGCACCACACTGGTCGAGGAGGGCGTGCGCCAATTGCGCCTGGCGCTAAGGGAAATGCGGCGAACCCCGAACGCGACACTGGCACAGACCGTGCGCTTCGTCTTCGACCAGGTCGACGGGAAACGCGACCTGTGGGGCTTCCTGATTCGCGAACGCCACGGCGGCTCGGCCGCGTTGCGCGGGGCCATCGCGATCGAAATGCAGCTCATCGAACGGGAATTGGTGGTCGATCTGTCCCGGGTGCGGGCGCTGGACGCCTGGTCGCCCGACGATCTGGAACTGGCCGCGGATCTCATCGTGTCCACGGTCGCCGACCGGATCGCCGACTACCTGATGGCCGAATCCCGGGAGAGCGCGCGGACCGTGGAGCGTGCGGTCCTGCAGGTGCGGCTCATCGCGCTCGGCATGGGCGCGTGGCGTCCCTCATAGACATGGGCGCCCGGCGGGCGTCAGAGCGTTGAGCCGTCCCTGAAATCAGCGGCCGCGCACATCATCTCCGCGCACGGGCAGCAAGAGCATCAGGCCGACGATCAGGACCAGTAGCAGGCCAACGATTCCCGCCCGCTCAGCGTCGAACGCCCAGACGAAGAAGCCGAAAAGCGTTGGGGCCAGGAAGGATACGGCGCGACCCGTGGTGGCATAGAGCCCGAACAGCTGGCCCTCGCGGCCGGGCGGGGAAACCCGGGCCAGGAACGAGCGTGCGGAAGCCTGTGCGGGGCCGACGAATACGGTCAGCGCCAAACCGAAGATCCAGAACATGAGCGGACCGGACAGCACCAGCAGGAACGCTCCGCACACGATCATGCCCGCCAGCGAGGCGACGATCACCGCCTTCGGGCCGGTGCGGTCGTCGAATCGGCCGCCGACCAGCGCGCCCAGGGCCGCAACCACATTCGCGGCGACACCGAACAGCAGCACGTCCGAGTCCGCGATGCCGTACACCCGCACCGCCAGGATCGCGCCGAAGGTGAACACCCCGGCCAAGCCGTCCCGGAACACCGCGCTGGCCAGCAGGAACGCCACGGTGCGCCGATCGACGCGCCACAGTTCCCCGACGTCGCGGAAGAGCACCCGGTACGAACTCAGGAAGGACCCGACCCGCACCGCCGCACCGGGATCGGCGGCGGTGCGCGGCACCTCGGGGACGAACAGGAACAGCGGCACCGCGAATCCGGCGAACCAGACCGCCGCCAGCACCGCCACCAGGCGGATGTTCAGCCCGTCCTCGATCGGCACGCCGAGCAGTCCGCGGTAGTCGTTCTTGCCCGCGATGAAGCCGGCGTAACTGATCAGCAGCAGGATGATCCCGCCGAAATAGCCCATGGCCCAGCCGAACCCGGACACCCGCCCGACATTGGCGCGCGTGGACACCTGCCGCAGCATGGCGAAGTACGGCACATGCGAGAGCTCGAACGTCGCCGAACCGACGCCCAGCAGGGCCAATCCCAGCCATAGGTAGTGGTAGTCGGCGTGCACGAAGAACATGGCCGCCATCACCAGCACAGTCAGCGAGGTCAGCATTCCCAGTGCCAGCTTGCGCCGAGCGGTGGCGTCGAACCACTGCCCGGCCACCGGCGCGGTCACCGCCACCACCAGCCCCGCCGCTCCCAGCGCCCATCCGAGCCAGGCACTGGACGAGATCCCGCCCGGCAGCTCCTTGCCCACCTTGTCGGTCAGATACACCGAGAACACGAAGGTCAGGATCACCGCATTGAACGCCGCGCCCGCCCAGTCCCAGAACCCCCACGCCAGCACCGTCCCCCGCCCGGTCGCCTGACCCACGGTGACATCTCCCGAGTGCTCGCTCATGCAGCGCAGACTAGGCGACCCCACTCCCGTCCCGCGCGACATCCGCACACCCCGCGCGTCACGCACATGCGAGAACCGCTCACGCCCAGGCGCTGTCGTGCTACGCCCAGGCGCGGTCGTCGATCGTGAGGGTTCGGCCGTGGGCCTGCTCGACGTGTTCGGACCAGGGGCGACGGCGCTCTTCGATCGTCATGGACAGCAGGGCGTGGAGTTTGTCCCAGGCTTCGGGGTCGGACGGCGTCCAGACCTGCATCCATGCGCCGGCGATGGAGGGCAGGGACATGCTGGTCATGTACATCTCGAGTTCGCCGACGGCGAGGTTGCGGATGACGCGGGTGCGGCCCAGCGGGAGGGCGACGTCGTTGCGCGCCCAGAGTTCCGCGAATTGCGGGCTCGCCGAGACCATGTCGTCGATGAATTCCACCCATTCGGGGTCGCCGAGGTTGCGGGCGTAGGCGGCCCGCAGGTAGCCGACCATGCGGGCCAGGTGGTCCGGCTCCGAGTGGGGCGGGTAGGGCGTGCAGCACTCGTCGGCCAGGAAGACCTTGCGCAGCACGTTCCGGGAGCCGCTCATGAACATCGGATACATCGTCACGTAGGCGGTATTGCAGGCCAGCACATCGTATTTGGCGCTGAACAGGGCTGCCGGCAGCGGATGCATGTGGTCGAGGATGATCTGCACCTCCTCGGGCACCGGTTCCTCGGCGATCGGCGTCGGCACTGTCGGGACGCCGGCGAGCCGGTAAAGGTGTGCGTGCTCGGCGCCGTCGAGGCACAGCGCCCGGGCGATCGCATCCAGCACCTGCACACTGCAATTGATATCGCGCCCCTGCTCGAGCCAGGTGTACCAGGTGATCCCCACCCCGGCCAGCTGCGCCACCTCTTCGCGCCGCAGCCCCGGGGTGCGCCGGCGCACGCCCGCGGGCAGGCCGACATCCTCCGGGCGGATGCGCGCCCGCCGCGACTTCAGGAAGGTCGACATCTCCTCGCGCCGGGCCTTGCGCACCGACCGCGAATTGCCATTGCGCATCGCTGCCTCGGTGACGACATCGGCCGCCTCACGGGATCCTGCTCCTGACACCATGCCTCCATGGTGGCGGCAACCGCGATCGGTATCCAGGTGGCCCCGGTACCGGTATAAGCAGGCTCCTGATATCAGGATCCAGCCCGGCGCGCCGGCTCGGTACCGGCCCTACCGCTCCGCTCCCGGGCGGGCACCCCGGCGCAGAACCCGGATGGGGAACCGAACCACCACCGCATCACTCCCTGACCAATGCTGCTCGATCGTCAGCTAGCACATACAGCTCCGGAGCCTCGGGAAGCACGACGATTCCGACCAGCGGTGAACGTCAGAAGCCACCGCCCCCCGGACCGGTACCACCACCCCAAATACCACCGTCGGCCGAGCCACCTCCGTCACCGAGGAAACCGCTACTGCCGTTACCACCCCAACCGCTGCCATCGACCCAACCGCTACCACCACCGACGCCACCCCCGTCATAACCGCCACCACCGAACCCGCCCCCGCCATAACCACCACCGTCATAGCCGCCCCCACCGTAACCAACCCCACCGTAACCAGCACCAGAACCGCCAGGCTGGTCGTCGTGATGGTGATGGTGATGGTGATGGTGGTTCTGATTGGCCAACATCGAGTAGAGCACCCATTGCTCCATACCCGAGGAATCGGCACGTCCCGCACTCCAGTCCGCATAATCCGGAGTGCGATCACGCGCCCGACGCAGACGCCGAGATTCGGAACCCCAGGCCATGATCGCGATGCACACCACGATGGCCATACCGATGACAATCATGATCGCCAAATGCATCCAACCAGGATGATCCTTACCGAGCGGACAGACAACCCACACGCCGTGGATCCGCATCGATGATCGGACGGCACGGATGACCGGCGGTGACAAGCCCCCGCACAACCACATACCACTCCATTACGCCTGCGAGGGTCGCCGCCACGCGAAACACCTGTCCCGATGCACTACCGCACCCCTCCGAGGCCTGCCACCGAATCGCAACGGACACGCCGCGCGCAACCTTTGCTTCAAGCAGTGCGTAACCACGATGTCACCCCCGCCGGCTGCGCCACCTCTTCGCGCCGCAGCCCCGGGGTGCGCCGGCGCACGCCCGCAGGCAGGCCGACATCCTCCGGGCGGATGCGCGCCCGCCGCGACTTCAGGAAGGTCGACATCTCCTCGCGCCGGGCCTTGCGCACCGACCACGAATTGCCATTGCGCACGGCCGCTTCCGTGACCGTCTCGACGCCGCTGAAGCCCGGGGCCGACACCAGGACTCCATGGTGACGGTATTCGCTAAGGGTATCCAGGTGGTGCCAGTACCCGTATAAACAGACTCCTGTCAGCCGATTCGGCCGCCGCGCACGCTGATTCCCATGACACAGAGCCTGACCCAGTCTCCACCCGCGGCGGCTCCCGCCTCGGTAGCCGTCCGAAGTCCCCTCGCAGTCCTGACCGTCATCCTGCTCGGCCAGTTCATGGCGGTGCTGGACGCCTCGATCGTGAACGTCGCCATCCCCGCCATCCGAACCTCCCTGCACGCCACCGGTTCCGGGCTGCAGCTCATCGTCTCCGGATACGTGATCGCGTACGCGGTGCTGCTCGTCACCGGCGCGCGGCTGGGTGATCGGTTCGGGCAGCGCACCATGTTCCTCACCGGGCTGGCGCTGTTCACCCTCGCCTCGCTGACCTGCGGACTGGCCTGGAATTCCGGCTCGCTCATCGTCTTCCGGTTCCTGCAGGGCGTCGGATCGGCAGCCATGGTGCCGCAGGTGATGACCATCCTGCAGCGGGTTTTCGCCGGACCCGCTCGGGCCCGCGCACTGGCGGCCTACGCGACCGTCATCTCCGGTGGCATGGTCGTCGGCCAGATCCTCGGCGGCATCATCGTGACCAGTGATATCGCCGGAACCGGCTGGCGTGGCGTGTTTCTGGTGAATGTGCCGATCGGCCTGGCACTGCTCGCCGCCGCACCGCGGATCCTGCCGGCCGTCACCACCGGCGTGGACCGCAAACTCGATCTCGCCGGGCTGGCCGTCCTGACCGCCTCGGTGCTGGCGCTGGTCGTGCCACTGGTGCTCGGGCACGAACAGGATTGGCCGCTGTGGACCCGAATCACTGTGGGCGCGTCCGCTTTCGGCTTCGCCGCCTTCGCGATGGTCGAGCGCTGGGTGCACCGCCGCGGCGGGGAACCGCTCTTCGCCGACCGCGTACTGCGCGCCCCCGGCCTGGTGCTCACAGCGGCCACCCTGTTCCTGGTCATGTGCACCTTCGGCGGCTGGATCTTCGTCCTGACCATCCATCTCCAGTCCACTCTCGGCTACAGCGCCCTGCACGCCGGGCTGCTGTTCCTCCCCAATGGCGTGACCTTCGGCCTGGTGAGCCTGAATTGGACCCGCATCCCAGCCCGCTTCCACCGCGCGATGATCCCCACGGGCCTGCTGATCGCCGCCCTGACCACCATCGTCATGGGCCTGCAGATGCGCAGTGGCCATGACATCGCCCCGCTCGAACTGACCGTGTTCGGCCTCATGGGCATCGGCTACGGCCTCGCCTTCAGCCCGCTCATGGCCCGCGCCACCAGCAAGATTCCCCTCGCCCTCGCCGCCGACGCCAGCGGCATCCTCGTCACCTGCGTCCAGCTCGGCGTCGTGATCGGCGTGGCCGGATTCGGCTCGGTGTTCCTCACCCTCGCCGGTTCCACCGCCCTCTCCGCTGCCCACGCCGTCGGCACCACCGCCACCGCCGAGGGCATCGCCATCCTGGTCGCCGCGGCGCTCGCGGCCAGGGCCGCTCGCTGACCCGCCGACCGCTCGGGATTCGAATCAGCGGTCGACGAAGCCGGATTCGTAGGCCAGGATCACCGCCTGGGTGCGGTCCCGGGCATCGAGTTTGGTCAGGACGCCGCTGACGTGGGTCTTGACGGTCTCGGGTCCGATGTGGAGCTGGTCGGCGATTTCCCGGTTGGACAGTCCGCGGGTCATGAGCAGGAGGACGGTTTCCTCGCGGTCGGTGAGGCCGGCGCGAACGAGTTGCTCACGGGCGCGGGGATTCCCGCGCCCGTGAGCGAGCGCGCGGACGGCCGCGGGGTACAGCAGCGAATCGCCGGTTGCGACAGTCCGTACCGCGTTGGCGATTTCGGCGGGGCGGGCGCGTTTGAGGAGAAACCCGTCGGCGCCGGCGCGCAGGGCGGCGTAGACGTAATCGTCGTTCTCGTACGTGGTGATCACCAGGATCTTCGGTGGCCGCGCGGTGGAACGCAGGATCGCGCGGGTGGTCTCGATGCCGTCCATCAACGGCATTCGCACATCCATGGCGATCACATCGGGGTTCAGCTGTCTGCACAGCGAAACGACGGCCACGCCGTCGGCGGCCTCGCCGATCACGTCGATGTCGGGTTGGGCGTCGAGGATCGCGCGCAGGCCCGCGCGAGCGAGTGGTTCGTCGTCGACGAGCAGGACTGTCACCGGCATTCGATCACCCCCGGATCCGGATCGGTAGCTCGACTCGGACCTGCCACCTGTCGCCGTCGGCGCCGAGCCGCACCGATCCGCCCAGCAGTTCGGCACGCTCGCGAATGCCGCGGAGCCCGGTTCCGGCGCCGGCGGATATCGGGCCGATCAGCTCGTTGGCGATATCGAGGTCGAGCCGGTCCGGCCCGGACAGGACCCGAACCTCGATCGGCACCCGCCCGGCGTGACGCATGGCATTGGTGATGGCCTCCTGCAGGATTCGGTAGCCCTCCCGTGAGACCGGACCCGGAATCCGGTGCAGCGGACCGATTACGGTGGCATCGACCGTCGCACCTGCGGACCGGGCTGCCTCGAACAGACGCTCGGCGTCCGAGAGGGTCGGCCTTTCATGAATCGGACGGTGGGGCTCGCGCAGCACGAGCAGGACCCGATCCAGATCCTCCAGTGCGGCCCGCCCGGTGTCCTCGATGGCGGTCAGTGCGCGTTCCGTGAACTCGGGGTCACCGGTCGCTCGTGCGGCTCCGGCCTGCAGGACCGCGGCGGTCAGGGCGTGGCCGATCGAATCGTGCAGTTCGCACGCGATCCGATTGTGTTCCAGCAGTTGCTCGGCGCTCTCCTCCAGGGCTCGCAGCCGCTGCGCCGTGGACGGCGCCAGCAGCGTGCGCGCCGCGGCGGTGACCAGGTCACCCAGGCCAATGACGACGATGCCGAGCAGGGCGATGGTCAGCGGTATCAACAGCCCGAACCACCAGTGCGGGTGCGTGATTCGGACGATGGCGTCGTGGGCGGGTGGGCTCCCGGTCGCCGCGCGCACCAGGTCCCGGGTGAGCAGCACGACCGGCACACACGTTGCCAGCAGGATCGCACTCAGTCCGAGCCGGACTTCGAGCCACAACACGGTCCGCCATCGATCCGACCGGTCCACCGAACGGGCGGCCGTGATCGAACGTTGTGGTGCACCGTGTTCGCGGTGGATCAGAAACAGTTGTGCCTGCAGACCCTCCGCCAAGCGTGTCGCAGGGATCAGCCCGACCGGTACCGCGAACGCCGCGGGCAGGTACCAGTGGGTGCGGTCGATGTACAGCCACAGTGCCGCGACGGCGAGCGGCAGCGCCAGATGCAGCCCGCGCGAGTACGTCACCGGATCGGAAAACCGTGCCGCCGCCGAACTGATCATGGCTTCATCGTGCCAGCCGCCTCCTGTGTCACGGCTCCCCCGAATTGGGGAGACGATTCACCCGGCAGCGGGAGGACACGGCCCCGACGCGGAACCAGGCTGAGGTCCATGACCACCATCGACCTTCACGAGCTGACCAAGGACTACGGCGCGAAGCGGGTGCTGGACCGGGTCACCTGCTCGGTGCGGCCGGGCCGGGTCACCGGTTTCCTCGGTCCCAATGGCGCGGGCAAGTCCACCACGATGCGGCTCGTGCTCGGCCTGGATCGGCCGACCTCGGGCCGTGCGACAGTGGCCGGTCGCCCGTTCACCGCCGCGCGCCGTCCGCAGCGCCTCATCGGCGCACTCCTCGACCCGTTCGCCATGCATTCGAGCCGGACCGCGTTCGCGCACCTGTCGGCACTCGCCGCCGCGGAAGGGATTCCCCGGCGGCGCGTGGACGACGTGCTGGGAGCAGTCGGTCTCGAGACGGTGGCCGGCAAACGGATCAAGACGTTCTCGCTGGGCATGCGTCAGCGGCTCGGGATCGCCGCCGCGCTGCTGGGCGATCCGCCGGTCCTGATGCTCGACGAGCCGTCCAATGGGCTCGACCCGGAGGGCATCATCTGGCTGCGCAGCACTCTGCGCAGCCTTGCCGACGAGGGCCGGACGGTGTTCGTCTCCAGCCATCTGATGAACGAAACCGCTTCCTTCGCAGACCATCTCGTGGTGCTGGGTCGTGGCAGGGTCCTCGCCGACACCGGCCTCGACGACTTCATCGATCGCCATGCCCGGCCGCGGGTCCGGATTCGCACCGACTCTCCCGAACCGTTGCGCACCGTGCTGACCGATGCCGGCTTCGATCCGGTCGCGGGCGACTCGGGGCGCTGGTATGTCGACGGGGCCCGGGTCGGCACGGTCGGTCCACTGCTCGTCCGAGCCGGTGTCCCGGTCCTCGAACTTGCCGACGAGTCGGGGACTTTGGAGCAGGCGTACCTCGCTCTGACGGCGGACGCCGCCGAGTTCACGTCCGCCACTTCGACCCCGACGACACCGGAAAAGGTGATGTGACAATGTCTTTCACAGCAGTCCTGCGCTCCGAATGGATCAAGGCCCGATCGCTGCCGGTGCTGAGCGGCCTGGTCGCACTGATGTTCGCGGCCACCGTGGGATTTTCGCTGACCGGGACCGTCAGTCTCGGCAGGCACGATGCGGGCAAACCGGGTTTCGATGCGCTGCTGATCTCGTTCTACGGCATCAATTTCGGTCAGCTCGCCGCCATCTGTGTCGGAGCCGTCTGCGCGGCAGCACAGTTCAGGAGCAACGGAGCACGCATCTGGTTCGCGGCGGTACCGCGGCGGGGCCTGGTGTATTCGGCGAACCTCCTGGTGATCGGCGCGAGCACACTCCTGGCCGGTCTGCCGACCGCGGCGCTGTGTTTCTTCGTCGGGCAACCACTGCTGGGGGCGCAGCGGGTGCGGGCCGATGATCCGGCGGCGTGGCGCGCGATCATCGGCTGCGCACTCTATCTCGCACTGATCGCCCTGTTCGCTGCCGGCCTGGCGACCGTGTTCCGAAACGCCATGGCCGCCATGGGAATTCTCGTCCCCGCGGTCCTGTTGCTGTCGTTCACTCTCGGCGACGTCACCCACGGCGGCGGCCTCATCCAGTTCCTCCTCGACCGGGCGGGCAGACAGGCCCTCGTCCACGACCCCTCGGGGACCCTCGGCCCCTGGACCGGCCTCGTCGTCACCGGCATCTGGGCGGCCGCCGCGATGTGGGCCGGATGGGAAAGCCTGCGCCGCAGAGATTTCTGACTTCGGCAAGTCTCCGGAACGGCCCCGGAAGCGCGCGAGCAACAACGCAACGCCTCGAAAAAGCACGAAACCCGCGCCGGTCGGCGCGGGTTAGGTGTTGTGTCGGCTCCTAGATGGCGCGGACGTTCTGCGCCTGCGGACCCTTCTGGCCCTGGCCGATCTCGAACTCGACCCGCTGGCCCTCGTCGAGGGTCTTGAAACCGGAGCCGGCAATCTCGGAGTAGTGGACGAAAACGTCGGGACCGCCGCCGTCCTGCGCAATGAACCCGAAGCCCTTTTCGCCGTTAAACCACTTCACACTGCCTTGCGACATACCTTTTTATTTCTCCCTGTTGCGAGCCGGGCGATCACATCAACAACCCGTGCTCGCTACCAGCATGTCACACTCCCGCAAGCCGGTCGGCAACGCCCCGATCAGCGACGTCCCGCGCGTCGACGACGACGGGCCGAGCAACCGGCACGGGAAGCAACACGACAGTGCACCTGACCGGCGGTCTCCGCACCATCGCCCCGGCCCGGATCCACCGACAACGACGCATCCCCGCCCGCTCGACCGAAAAAAAGCGTCGACTTCCGGTGATCCGGATCAACATCCCGGCATATATGAAATGCCATAGTTTCAAAGTGCTCGACGGAACAATCCCCCCAGAATCGGCCGTCGCCACAACGACACCGGTCCGAGAGTGCGAGACCTATGACGGCCGACACACCACTTCGATGTCACGGTCGAGACCGGGGTGGTGTCTCCGAGCATGTCCGATCGATGCGGGTAGCGAAGGAGCGCTGTGATGAAGGCCCTGATCGTGTGCGTTTCGGTGTCGCATGGCAATACGCGGCGGGTGGCCGCGGCCATGGGCGAGGTGCTGAAGGCCACCATCCTGGAGCCCGAGCAGGTCGAGGTGAGCTCACTCGCGGAGTACGACCTGGTGGGTTTCGGGTCGGGGATTTTCAATCAGATGTTCCACCCCCGGCTGCGCGGGTTCGTGCGGTCGCTGCCGAAAGCGGAGCGCGGCAGGGCATTCGTGTTCGCCACCAGTGGGTTTCCGCCACAATTGTGGCCGATGTCACGGCTGGTCCGGCGAGCTGGGTTCGACGTGGTCGACACCTTCTCGGTTCGCGCGTTCGACACCTGGGCTCCGCTGCGAGCGATCGGCGGCGTCAACAAGGGCCGGCCGGATGCCGGTGATCTCGAGGCGGCGCGGGCATTCGCGGCCGGACTGTGAGCACGACAGCCAATATGCCGCCGGGGATTTCGACGGCGGCCCGGTCCTGCACCAGCTTCCCCGAGACGTTCAGCGTCTCGGGGGCGACGCTGTCGGTCTTCGCGTCGGCACTACACCGGCACCTTATGCACTGAATTGCATAGTACGTCTCGTCTCAGTTACCCTGGCAGCATGGCCCTCGAACACGCGCTGCTGGTATCGCTGACCGAACGCGCCAGCTCGGGATACGACCTGGCGCGTCGTTTCGACAAGTCCATCGGATTCTTCTGGAACGCTACCCACCAGCAGATCTATCGCGTGCTCAAGCGCATGGACCAGCAGGGCTGGGTCATCGCGGAGACCGTGCCACAGGAGGGCCGCCCCGACAAGAAGGTCTACACCGTCTCCGACGCCGGCCGGGCCGAACTGATCCGCTGGATCGCCGAACCCGCCGACCTGGAACCCATGCGCAACGAACTCGGCGTGAAGCTGCGAGCCGCCTCCCTCAGCGATGTCGGCGCGCTCACCGCCGAGGTGCAGCGCCACCGCGACCAGCACGTGCATCGGCTCGACCTGTACCGCACCTTCGAGAAGAAGGACTACCCCGCACCGGATCAGCTCACCGGCCCCAAGCTGCACCAGTACCTCGTCCTGCGCGGCGGCATCCGCGTCGAGGAAGGAATCGTCGACTGGTGCGAGGAAGTACTCGACGCCCTGAAGCGCGACTCAGCCCGGTCGCAGGCGTCCGAACCGAAAGGCTCTCAGCGATGAGCGCGTACCCGCACCTGTTCGAACCGCTGGACCTGGGATTCACCACGCTGCGCAATCGCGTGGTCATGGGTTCCATGCACACCGGCCTCGAGGATCGGGCCTGGCATACCAACCGGCTGGCCGCCTACTTCGCCGAGCGGGCCAAGGGCGGTGTCGGACTGATCATCACGGGCGGCTACGCCCCTAACCGCACCGGCTGGCTGCTGCCCTTCGGCGCCAAGCTGACCAACAAGACCGAGGCCTACCGGCACCGCGCCATCACCAAGGCGGTGCACGCCGAGGGCGGCAAGATCGCGCTGCAGATCCTGCACGCGGGCCGCTACTCCTACATGCCGACCAGCGTGTCCGCCTCCGCCATCAAGGCCCCCATCAACCCGTTCAAGCCCCGCGCGCTCTCGTCCAAGGGCGTCGAGGAGACCATCGACGACTACGCGCGCTGCGCCTACCTGGCCAAGTTCGCCGGGTACGACGGCGTCGAAATCATGGGTGGTGAAGGCTATTTCATCAACCAGTTCCTGGCCGAGCGCACCAACAAGCGCAAGGACAAGTGGGGCGGCTCGCCGGAGAACCGCCGCCGCATCGCGGGCGAGATCGTGCGCCGGGTGCGCAGGGCGGTCGGACCGGACTTCATCATCGTCTTCCGGCTGTCCATGGCCGACTTCGTGGAGAAGGGCCAGACCTGGGACGAAATCGCCTCCGTCGCACAGGATGTGGAGGCCGCCGGCGCCACCATCATCAATACCGACATCGGCTGGCACGAGGCCCGGGTGCCCACCATCGTCACCTCGGTGCCGCGTGCGGCGTTCGTGGAGTGGACCGCGAAGGTCAAGGACCTCGTGAACATTCCGGTGTGCGCGTCCAACCGGATCAATATGCCCGAAACCGCCGAGGAGATCCTCACCCGCGGCGACTCCGACCTGGTGTCGCTGGCCCGCCCGCTGCTCGCCGACCCGGACTGGGCGCGCAAGGCCCAGGACGCTCGGCCGGACGAGATCAATACCTGCATCGCCTGCAACCAGGCCTGCCTGGACCATGCCTTCCAGGCCAAAACCGTGTCCTGCCTGCTGAATCCGCGCGCCGGGCACGAGACCGAGCTGAAGCTGCTGCCGACCCGCCGGACCCGGAAGTTCGCCGTCGTGGGCGCGGGCCCGGCCGGACTCTCGGCCGCGGTCAGCCTGGCCCAGCGCGGGCACCACGTGGATCTGTTCGAGTCCGACGACAAGATCGGCGGGCAGTTCGATATCGCCCGCCGGATCCCGGGCAAGGAAGAGTTCAACGAGACCCTTCGCTACTACACTCGGCAGCTCGAAATCACCGGTGTGCGTGTGCATCTCGAGACCCGAGCCACCGCCGAGCAGCTCATCGGAGGCGGCTACGACGAGGTCATCCTGGCCACCGGCGTGAAGCCGCGCGTCCCCAATATCCCGGGCATCGATCACCCGAAGGTGCTCACCTACGCCGAGCTGGTGCGCGACGGCAAGCCGGTGGGCAAGAAGGTGGCGGTCATCGGCGCCGGCGGCATCGGCTTCGATGTGAGCGAATTCCTCACCGTCGAAGGACATCCCAGCCTCAAGCTCGACGAGTGGAAGGAAGAGTGGGGCGTCTCCGACGATCCCACCGTCCCCGGCTTCGTCACCACCCCCAAGCCCTCCCCCGCCGCCCGGGAAGTCGTGCTGCTGCAGCGCAAGTCGTCCTCCTTCGGCAAGGGACTGGGCAAGACCACCGGCTGGGTGCACCGGGCTGCGGTCAAGGCCAAGGGCGTCGAGCAGATCGGCGGCGTCAACTACGAGCGCATCGACGACCGCGGCCTGCACATCAGCTTCGGCGAGAAGCGCCAGCGCCCGCAGATCATCGAATGCGACAACGTGATCCTGTGCGCCGGCCAGGAATCCGTGCGCGACCTGCACGAGCCGCTGCAGAACGCGGGCGTGAAGGTGCACCTCATCGGCGGCGCCGACCTGGCCGCCGAACTCGACGCCAAGCGTGCCATCAACCAGGGCACCCGCCTGGCGGCGGCCCTGTAATGCCGAACCTCACCCGCCTGGGACTGCCCGGAGACGAGCAGTCCTGGGCGGCACTGGGTTTCACCATCAGCGGCGGCCGAATTCAGATCGGCCGCATCGCCTGCACCCTGGGCGAGCCCGCCTGGGGCTTCGACGAAACCCATGCCGCCCCCGATTCACTCGGCATTCCCTATCTGGAATCGGCGGCGCCCGAATCCGATTCCACGCGCACACATCCGAATGGCGTGACCGCCGTCGATCACGTCGTCTACTGGGTGCCCGATCTGGACGACGCCGTCACCGATCTGACCGCCGTCCTGGGCATCCCGCCGCGCCGGCGCTTCTTCCCGCGCGGCCCGGAAGGCCCCGAAATGGCCTTCTACCGGGTCGGCGAACCGTTCATCGAAGCGGTGACCTCCGGCCGCGCGCCCGCCCTGACCGGCGTCGCCTTCCTGTCCCCCGACCTGGACGCCACCGTCGCCGCCGTCCGCGCCGCGGGCGGCCCCATCGGTGACCCCAAACCCGCCGTCCAGGGCGGCCGCATAGCCAGCGTCTGGCACGGTCACCTGAAGTGGGGCATTGCCTTCATGGAGCCCAAGCCCCAGAAATGACCGGGTCACGGGACGACATTTCCCGCCCGAATCGAAATGACCTATACACCAACCGATTCAGATGGTCGGAGATGTCGTACCACCCTGCCATGATCGCGGAGCACTTGCCTCAACGATCCTGGGGGAGAAATTCTCTATGCATCTGTCTCGTAAGGCCGCCGCCGGTGCGGTGGCCTCCGCCGCCGCGCTGATGAGCACCGGCATGGGTACGGCACACGCCGCCTATGACTACTACGGCTCTTTCGCCGTCGCCGACCTGGGCGACCAGTGGTCCGTCGGCTACGCCTACAACGCGCCCGACCAGGGCCGCGCCGACGCCGACGCGATGGACCAGTGCGGCTACTCCAACTGTGTGGTGGAGCTGCGCTGGAACAACGGCTGCGCCGCCCTCGTGGACCGCGACGGCAACCTGTACACCGGCCTGGGCAGCAACCTGGCCACCGCTGAGCGCAATGCCATCGCGGCCAGCGGCCCGGACCCGAACCCGCTGATGGTGAGCCTGGGCAGCGCGGATCCCTCGCAGGCCCGCGTCCTCATCTCGAAGTGCACCGGCTGATCTCGGCAGGCACCTCCTGATCCGCCTGCCCGACCCGCCGGGCACGCACTGAACGGCGTGAACGCGGGCGTGCGGGTGGGGTGGTTTTCCTTTCGTCCACTCCACCCGCACGCCGAGCGCCCCATCCACACGAACATCGGTAGGCTCGGGTCCCGTGAGCCTGCCTGTACCCACCGCCGACAATCGTGCCGTCGTCACCGGAGCCTCCTCCGGGATCGGCACCGCCCTCGCCGAAGAACTTGCCTCGCGGGGCTACTCGCTGATCCTCGTCGCCCGCCGTGGCGACCTGCTGGCCGAGCTGGCACAGCGGCTGACCGAGCGGTACGGCATCACCGCCGAGGTGCGCGCGGTGGACCTGTCCGACCGCGATCAGCGTGCGCCGCTGGCCAAGGAGCTGGCCGCGCGGGACATCGCGATCTTGTGCAACAACGCCGGTGTCTCCACCTTCGGCCCGCTGGCCAAGCTGGACCTGGACTACGAGCGCGACATCATGGAACTGAATGCCGTTGCCGTGCACGATCTCACGCTGGCCGTGCTGCCGGGCATGCTGGAGCGCCGCGCTGGCGGCATCCTCGTCACCGGGTCTGCGGCGGGCAATATGCCGATTCCGAACAACACCACCTACTCCGCGAGCAAGGCGTTCGTGAACACCTTCTCCGAGTCCTTGCGCGGTGAGCTCAAGGGCACCGGCATCAATGTCACCCTGCTGGCTCCCGGCCCGGTCCGCACCGACAACCCGGACCAGGAGGAGATGGGCAACAAGATCCCGGAGTTCATCTGGGTCACCGCCGCCCACACGGCCAAGATCACCATCGACGCGCTCGCCCGTAACAAGATGCGCGTGGTCCCGGGCCTGATCAGCAAGGGTATGAGCCTGGCCGGGCAGTTCGGCCCGCGCTCGATCACCTCGGTGGTGGCCGGCGCCGCCTACAAGAAGCTCGGCAGCTGATCAGCAAACCGTCAAGATCCGCGGGACTGTCGTAAAAGGGACGTTGCCGGATATTTCCGGACCGCGGAATCGGCGTAGTCCTGGTGACGGCCCCGCATGAGAGAAAGCGGGGAGCTCTCACCAGGAGACGTCTTGACGCTGCTCGAGATCTTCCCGTCGCTGCGTGACGGGGGTATGGTTCCCCGCCTCGATCCGGCGGTCTGGCCACGCGAAACCCACTACGACGCCGACGGGCGCATCACCGTCGGCGGCGTGGCGCTGGCCGACATCGCCGATCAGTACGGCACGCCGACGTATGTACTCGACGAGGGTGAGGTGCGCACCCGCTGCCAGGCCTATCGCACTCGGTTCCCCGACGCCGAGATCATCTATGCGGGCAAGGCGCTGCTCACCCGCGCGGTAGCCGAATGGATCACCGACGAGGGGCTGTCGCTGGACGTGTGCTCGGCCGGGGAACTGGCGGTGGCGCTGTCCAGCTGGGCCGATCCGGGGCGGATCGTGCTGCACGGCAACGGGAAACCCTTCGCCGAACTGGAGATGGCCGTGAATTGCGGGGTCGGGCGCATCGTGATCGACTCGCTCACCGAGATCACCCTGCTCTCGGCGCTGGCCGAGCGGCCGCAGCGGGTGCTGCTGCGCGTCACCCCCGATATCGACATCGACGGGCATCCGGCGGTCCGCACCGGCGTCACCGATCAGAAGTTCGGTTTCCCCATCGGCGGGCGGGCGGTGATGGAGGCGGTGGATCGCATTGTGCGGCAACCGAATCTGACGCTGTCCGGACTGCACTGCCATATCGGGTCGCAGATCTACAACACCTTCCCCTACGGCGAGGCGGTGCGGCGCATGATCGCCGAAATGGCCCGCATCCGCGATGAATTCGGCGTCACCCTGACCGACCTGGACCTCGGCGGCGGGCACGCGGTGGCCTACCGCAGCGGCGACGCGGAGATGAACCTGGCCGAACTGGCCGACATCATCGAGGATTCGCTGGACGCGGCCTGCGCCCGGCTCGGCTTCCCACGGCCCCGCATCGCCCTCGAACCCGGCCGCGCCATCGTCGCGCGGGCGGGCATCACGCTGTACCGCGTGCTGTCGATCAAACATGTCGAGCACGGCCACACCTACGTGACCGTGGACGGCGGCATGAGCGACAACCCGCGGGTCGCCCTCTACGGCGCGCGCTACGACGCCGTGGTCGCCAACCGGCATCCCACCGGCCCGCACATGACTGCCACCATCGCCGGACGCTATTGCGAGGCGGGCGACATCCTGGCCCGCGACGTCCGCCTGCCCGCCGACCTGCGGCCCGGCGAGGTGCTGGCGATGCCGTGCACCGGGGCGTACCACCACAGCCTGGCCTCGTCCTACAACGGCATCGGCCGCCCGCCGATCGTCGCGGTCCGCGACGGCGGGTGCCGGGAGCTGATCCGCCGCGAGACGATCGACGATCTGCTCAGCCGCGATATCGGGCGCTGAGCCGGGCTACCGCTTCCGGGTGCCGAAGATGCTGCGGCTGATCTCGCGCCCGGCGACGGTGGCCGCCGATCGCAGGAAGTTCTTGAACGCCGGGTTGTTGAC
Organism: Nocardia sp. NPDC101769; assembly: GCF_044766925.1. Taxonomy (NCBI): domain Bacteria; kingdom Bacillati; phylum Actinomycetota; class Actinomycetes; order Mycobacteriales; family Nocardiaceae; genus Nocardia; species Nocardia sp. NPDC101769. The sequence continues at coordinate 201,903 of NZ_JBIWMX010000007.1, forward strand.
GATCTTCTCGGCCATCGAATCCTCCTGCGGGGGCCTGGCCGAGCGCGAGCCCTTGGCCGCGGCCTCGTCGGCCTGCTGCTGCGCGGTCGCCTGAATCTTCGCGGTCAGGATCTCGTAGGCCGATTCCGCGTCGATGGTGGTCCCGTACTTGCCGTACAGCGTGGACTGCTGTGCGCGGGAACGGATTCCGTCGTCGCCGATGGTGTCCATCAGCGAGCGCGGGGGCTGCATGCGCGCCCAGGCGACCGGGGTGGGCGCGCCCTTCTCCGACAGCACCGTCACCACGGCCTCACCGATACCGAGTGAGGTGAGCGCCTTTTCGAGATCGTAGGTGGCGGTCTTGGGATAGGTGCGTACCGTCTTCGAGAGTGCCGCTTGGTCTTCCGGCGTGAACGCGCGCAGCGCGTGCTGGATGCGCGCACCCAGCTGGGAGAGCACCGGATTCGAGATGTCGGTGGGCAGCTGGGTACAGAAGAAGACGCCGACGCCCTTGGAGCGGATCAGCTTCACCGTCTGCTCCACCTGGTTCAGGAACGCCTTGGAGGCGCCGGTGAACAGCAGGTGCGCCTCGTCGAAGATGAACACCAGCTTGGGTTTGTCCATATCACCGACCTCGGGCAGCGTCTGGAACAGGTCGGCCAGCACCCACATCAGGAAGGTCGAGAACATCTGCGGCCGCGCGGCCTGCGCGCCCAGCTCGAACAGGGTGATGACGCCCTGCCCGCCCGCGGTGCGCATGAGATCGGCGGGCTCGAGCTCGGGCTCGCCGAAGAAGGTGTCGCCGCCGTCGGCCTCCAGATTCACCAGTGCGCGCAGGATCACACCCGCGGTCTGCGCGGAGACGCCGCCGATGCCCTCGAGATCTTCCTTGCCCTCCGGGCTGGTGAGGTATAGGATGACCGCGCGCAGATCCTTCAGATCCAGCAGCGCCAAGCCGTTCTGGTCCGACCAGTGGAAGATCAGCCCGAGGGTGGATTCCTGGGTTTCGTTGAGCCCCAACGCCTTACTGAGGAGGATCGGGCCGAACGAGGTGATGGTGGCGCGAATCGGCACCCCGATCCCCCCGGTGCCGAGGGAGACGAACTCACACGGGAAGCCCTGCGGCCTCCAGTTCGGATCGCCGGTCTCCCGGGCGCGGGCCAGCAGTTTGTCGTTCGCCTGCCCCCGCTGCGCCAGACCCGACAGGTCGCCCTTGATATCGGCCAGCACCACCGGCACGCCCGCCGCCGAGAGCTGTTCGGCGATGCCCTGCACGGTCTTGGTCTTACCGGTACCGGTCGCGCCCGTGACCAGGCCGTGGCGGTTCATGGTCTTCATCGGAATCCGCACCCGCGCATCGGGATGCACGGTGTCGCCGACGATCACGGCGCCCAGCTCCAGCGCCGGGCCCTCCATGGCATATCCCGCCGCGATCTCCTGCGCGGCGGCCTCGTCCTTGGCGGCCGAATCAGCGCCCGCGACAGCGGTTTTCGCTTTGCCGTCGCTCCCCGGAGCCGTCTCCGCGGCCTTGTCCGCCGCCTCCTGATCGGCGGCTTCCTTTTCCGCGGCCTCGGCGGCGGCCGCCGCCTCCGCCGCGATCCGCGCCGCTTCCTCCGCCGCCTTCCGTGCCGCCGCTGCCCTCTCCTGCGGGGTGGTCATCGCGCATCCTCCGTCTGCTCTGCCAACTGCGACTGCCCTGCGAACTACTGCCCTCGGGAACTGCCCAACCAACATGCCGACCGCTCGTGATGCGCGGGCCGGTGTGAACGATACTGCCCGGTCGGGCGGCCGAGCGGGCTCGACGCGGCCGGGCCTCCGGGTCGCGCAATGCCGAAGGGTTAGTGTTTGGCGGGTGGACAAGTACGTGGTGTGGATGGACTGCGAGATGACCGGCCTACAGCTCGACAGCGACAAGCTGATCGAGGTGGCCGCACTCGTGACCGACAGTGACCTCAATATCCTCGGCGAGGGCGTGGACATCGTGATCCACGCCGACGACGCCGCGCTGGCCGCCATGCCGCCGGTGGTGACCGAGATGCACGCCCGCTCCGGGCTCACCGAGGAGGTCCGCCGCTCCACCGTCTCCCTCGCCGAGGCCGAGCAGCAGATCCTCGACTACATCAAGCAGTACGTCCCCACCGCGCGCACGGTCCCACTGGCCGGTAACTCCATCGCCACCGACCGCGGCTTCATCGCCCGCGACATGCCGGCCCTCGACGCCCACCTGCACTACCGCATGATCGACGTCAGCTCCATCAAGGAACTGGCCCGCCGCTGGTACCCCCGCATCTACTTCGGCCAGCCCGAGAAGGGCCTCGCCCACCGCGCCCTCGCCGATATCAAGGAATCCATCCGCGAGCTCGAGTACTACCGCCGCACCGCCTTCGTCCCCGCCCCCGGCCCCTCCACCGCCGAGATCGCCGCCGTGGCCGCCGAATTGTCCACCCCCGCCGAACCCCCCGCAAACCCATCCTGAACAGCCGATTAGGTACTCACGGCGCGGACCGGTTAAGCTCTACCGCGCCGGAAGTTACCGGCAATGGTGGCTGTAGTTCAGCTGGTAGAGCACCAGGTTGTGATCCTGGGTGTCGCGGGTTCGAGTCCCGTCAGCCACCCTGACGCGAGGCCCCGATCCACAAGGATCGGGGCCTCGCCGCATTTTCCCGCTCGAATCCACCAGCGCCGCAATCCAATCCAGCTGTGACGAAAGTCCTGCGGCCCAGCTGCGGTGGCGGGCGCGATGTCACAACCATCCGATCATGTCGTACCTACGAATCCTTGGGGTGCAGGTGCGGAGACGAACCACCTGTAGATGCGGAAGATTTAGGGATGCAAACACGGAAGAAAATAGTGTGCAAATGCGGAAAAAAATAACCCGGAACCACCCTTTGTAGTGCACAATGTCGGCATGGACATCCTGCTCGCAGGGATCGCGCCGCGACGACTCTGTAGAGTGCTTCAGGATCGCGTCGCCGAGGAGCCCGTCGTCGTTCTCAATGGACCTCGCACCGTCGGTAAGAGCACCCTGTTGGCACATCTGGCGGCCGCCACCAATCGGAAGATCATCGACTGCGACGATCCAGCGACCCGGGCCGCGGTCCGCAACGACCCGGGGCGATTCGTCGCGGGAGACGATCTGGTCCTGATCGACGAGTACCAGCATGTCCCGGAACTACTCGATGCGATCAAAGCCGAACTGAACCGCGACCTGCGCCCGGGACGATACGTACTCGCAGGTTCCACCCGCTATTCAACGCTCCCCCAGCCCGGACAGTCGCTGACCGGCCGAGTCGACATCCTCGACGTCCTGCCCTTGTCCCAGGGCGAAATCGACGGCACACCAGAGAGTTTGATCCACAGCCTGCTGGAAGGCGAACAGCCCGATCTCAGCGGCTTCGCCTCCGACACCAGCCGCGAAGAGTACGCACGCCGAATCACCTCCGGCGGTATGCCGGTCGCGCTGCGCCGCCCGCCAGGACGATCACGAAACCGATGGTTCGCCAACTACCTCGAGCTCGTCCTCGAACGGGATGTGATCGAACTCAGCCGAATTCGCCAACGAGAGATGCTGCCACGCCTGCTCGAGCAGCTCGCCGCCCGAACCGCCCAGGTGCTCAACATCTCCGCAGCAGCGCAGAACATCGGCATGGAGAAGTCCAGCGCCGAGAACTACCTCCGCCTGCTCGAGGCCGTCTTCCTCGTCCACCGACTGCCCGCCTGGGGCACCACCCTCGGCTCACGCATCGCCCGCCAGCCGAAGCTGCACGTGGCCGATTCCGGCGTCGCGGCCTGGCTCCTCGGATTGACGCCGGACAAGATCGCCACGGCAAACCCGGCAGTCCTCACCGAATACGGCCATCTCACCGAAACCTTCGGCGTCGGAGAGATTCTCAAACAACTCAGCTGGTGGGACGCCCCGGTCACGGTCGGCCACTTCCGCACCGGCACCGGCGATGAAGTCGACCTCGTGGTGGAAACCGACGACGGCCGCGTGATCGCCTTCGAGTTCAAGGCCGGAACCCGAATCCACGGCGAAGACCTCCGCGGCATCCGCGCGCTCCGAACCAAACTCGGCGACCGCCTGACCACTTCGATCATCCTCTACACCGGCCTGCACGCCTACCGGCACGAGGAAGGCAGCCTGGTCCTCCCGCTCGATAGCTTGTGGACCGCACCCATCTGACCAGTGGCACCACCCCAAAACGATGGAGCTAGGTCCGCGGGAGTGGCTGCGCTCTTCCGCGGACCACAACCATGTGGTCCGCCGGTGTCCACGCATCCAGCCACACTGGAACCGCGATGCTTGCCTGCGTGACGCCGAGGTCCTCGCGGGCTGCCGTGCTGAAATCCTTGCGAAGGTGGTAAGCCTCTCGCACAGTCAGCAGCCAATCGGCATCACCGAAAGCTTGCCGTATGCGAACCATTCCAAAGTCCATGTGCACCTGTTGAGTTCATCGCCTACCGCCACCGCCTTCGGGCTGCCCAGCAAAACGAACTCGGTCGATGCATGTGATCTCAGGCGCCACGGGACGATCGGATTGTCGGGACTCTATTCCGCCGCCAGGCCCGATATCCGGCCCGGGTAGGGACTCCGGGTCAGCGGACCCAATCCATGAGCGGGGTGGTGTCCAGCTCGATTCCTACCGGGGTGGGCAATGGGACTGTCGCACCGAAGGGCACGGTGAGGATGTGTCGGTAGCGAGCGTCGTTCGGCGCACTGTGGACAGTTACCTCGCACGAGTCCCGATCGATCAGCAGATAAACGGGTATCCCGGTGGCGGCATATGCCCGTGGTTTCTCCTGCCGATCACGGCGTTCGGTGTCCTGATCGTCGGAAGTTACCTCGACAACCATCAACACCGGGGCGGGATCAGCCCATTCGCCTTGGCCGACAAAGGAATCGGCGCCGGCAAGGGCACCATCCGGCCGGGCACGGCCCTTGCGGTACCTCTCGACCCTCAGCCCTTGCTCAGGCGTCAGGAACAATTCCGGTCGGGTAATCACGAAGATCCGAATCAGCCACTGAATGATTCGGGCGTGGTCCCCATCCGGCATCGCCTTGGCCCCCAGCTGTCCATTGATGAACTCGAGTCGCACACCCTCCGCAATACGATCGGCCGCCCGGGCGAGCTCCTCGAACTCCTCGGTCGTCATGAGTGACTCATGCACGGCGGTCATGTCCTAACCCTACGGGGATACCATCGGCCAACTGGGGGAATCCGACGCCAGGGTATCGCGGGCACCGCGCGCCGTCCCGTCGGCGCGGCGAGTTCGACCAACCGGCCGAACAACGATCTCCTGGCCGGCGGCAGGAATTTCGCGGTTCGTCTGCCCGGCCGCCGGGGACCTCATCGGCCCAGGCCAGAGATGATTCTCTCGCCTGGGCCGCTTTGCGTTTTCCCGGCCCGCTTCGCAGGTCGAGCCGAATTCGGTTCCGCCTCACATGAATCGGATGATCGACAGTGTGCCCGCGATGATGCAGTAGGCCGCGAACGGGAGCAGGGTGCGGGTGCGGAAGTAGCGCTCCAAGTAGCGCACCGCCAGCCACGAGCAGGTACCGGAGACGAAGGCGCCGAGCAGGACCGGGCCGCGGATGGCGGCGATCCTCGGTTCGGCGAGATCGGGCAGCTCGACCAGGCCCGCGCCCAGAATCGTCGGCGTGGCGAGCAAGAAGGCGAATTTGGCGGCGTGCTCGTTCTCCAGACCGCGCCACAGACCACCGACCATGGTGAGACCAGCGCGGCTGAATCCGGTCAGCAGTGCGCCGGCCTGGGCGAAGCCGACGCCGATGGCGTCCAGGGGGCTCAGAGCGGCCAGCGGGCGGTCGGCCTGACGGGGGAGCTTCGGATCGGCGGCGTGACCGGAGGGCACCGGATTCGCGTCGCGAAACCCGAATCAGGCGTCGGCTGCGTAAATTTCGTGCCACCCCACCCCTGCGAGCCGGAGCAACCAGCCAGCGAGTCCGACAGTCCACCAATCACTTGCTTGCCGAGAAAGTGAAAAGGCGATATTTTCCTTTATCTGTCAGACGCTGTGACCTGCGTCATGGTCGACACCCTATGCGGGCTGACCGTGGCTCGATGAGGATTTGTTTGCATTGACCAGTTCCTGGACAACAGGCAGGGCCGCCTTCCTGCTCCGGCTCGGCGCCGCTGTCGGCGTGCTCGCCGCGGCGGGGTCGGTGAGCACCGCCACCGCCGACCCCGCACCGGGCCGCGCGCTCGTCGTGCTCGGTGACTCATACACCGCGAACCCACCGTGCGATGCGGTGCTGGTGAAATGCGCGGACGAGAACAGCACCGGTTTACAGGCCTGTTTACACGGCCCCACTTCGTGGCCGGTCCAGCTGAGCGGGCTGATGGGCATCGCCCCGGAAGACTTCGAGAACAACTCGTGTTCCAGCGCGACCATCGATACCGGTCCGGTGACGTCGACCGGAGAGAAGGTTCCGGGACGGGACGGGTACACCCTGACGCAGGAGGCGCTCGAAGCCGCGCGGGACGGGTCGTTCGGGCCGCGCACCCAGGTGGTGGCGATACAGCTCGGCTTCAACGACGCGTGGCCGAAGGACGGCGCGATCACCGCGGACGCGACCCGGGTGTTCAGCTGCGTGTTCAACGTGCTCGAGGGCTGCGACGAGAACGCGGTGGCCGAGGGGCGGTGGCCGGCGCTCGACGCGATCACCGGCGCGGCCTACGCCGACCGCATTCACAAGGTCGTCGAGTACGTGAAGTACTACGCGCCCAACGCCAAGATCGAACTGGTCGGCTATCCCGAGGTGGCACCGGAGGGCGCCGCGGAGTGGTGCTTCGACTTCCTCGGGCTCGTGCACTGGGTCCAGCCGCGGGCTCGGGCCATGGTCGAGTACTGGAACCGGCTGCAGGTCGCCGAACGCGACGCGGCCGCGCAGCTCCAGATCGACTTCGTCGACGTGAAGCCGGCGACCGCCGGGCACGGACTGTGTTCCGCCGATCCGTGGTTCAACGGCTTCCTGGATCCGCAGATCAACCTGGCCGGCCTGCCTTTTCATCCCTCGCCCCGGGGGGACGCCGCCGTGGCCGCCACCGTCTACAGCCACGTCGCGCACTGACACGGCCTCACCCCGCCGGCCCGCGGCGCATCCATCGGAGAACCCATGACGCTCACCTACACCCTCGAATCCGAATCGACCTCCGCGCCGCCCGAATTCGCGTGGCGGGGCGTCCTCCTGGTCTCCGGGTTGATCACGCTCGTCTGGTCCGTCTCCGCGGCCCGATTCCAGCTCGCGGGCGACGAGCTGTACTACCTCGCGTGCGGCCGGCGACTGGCGGTCGACTACGTCGACAACGGACCGGTGATACCGCTGATCGCGCGGGCGGCCGACGTGATCGCCCCCGGGTCGGTTCTCGCGCTGCGGATCCCGGGGTTGCTGCTGCTCGTCATGGTGCCCGTCCTCGCGGCCGCAGTCGCGTACGAATGCGGTGCGCGGCCGCGCTATCAGATGCTCGCCGCGGCGGGTTACGCCGTCTCACCGTTCGTCGTCGCCTTCACCGTGCTGGACAGTGTCGCGTTCGACGTGGCATTCCAGGCGCTGATCATCTGGCTGCTGGTCCGCTGGGTGCGAACGCGCCGGGACCGCTTGCTCATCTTCGCGGGTGTGGTGGCGGCGATCGACGTGCAGGACAAATGGCTGGTGCTGATGCTGGGGGCCTGTGTGGCCCTCGGCGTTCTCGCCGCCGGACCCCGCGAGATCCTGCGCCGTCCCACACTGTGGGTGGGTTTGCTGATCTTCGCGGCCGCCATGACGCCCGCCCTGCTGTGGCAGGCCTCCCACCATTGGCCACAGCTGGCGACCAACAGCGCCATCGCCCAGGAAACGGCGGGGAGCGACGGCGGACAGCTGGGGACGGTCGTGGCGATCATGGTGGTCACCGGATTCCTCGGCGGCGGGCTGGGCGTGCTGGGCCTGTACGGCCTGGCTCGGGAACCGAAGCTGCGGTCGTATCGGTTCGTGCTGATCGCCGCCCTGCTGATGGTGGTTCTGGTCGTCGTCGGGCACGGCCGGTCCTATTACGTCGCCGGGATCGTTCCCGCGATCTTCGGCGCGGGCGCGTCGATCCTGTCCGGATTCCTGGACGTCGCGGGTACCCGCGCCCTGGTGCTGCGGCGGTTGTTCACCGGCCTCACCGTCCTCTCGGCGGTGCTGACCGCGGGCTTGGCGCTGCTCCCCTATCCCAAGAGCTGGATCGACGTGCCGGACACCGGCTACTGGGGCTTTCTGCAGCACTACGGCAACGACAACTGGGAGGACCTGGCCGACGCGGTGCACAAGGTGGCGATCGGCCTGCCGGCCGAGGAACAGGCCGGTGCCGTCGTCGTCACCGAGGCCTACAACGAAGCCGGCGCGCTCGACCACTACGGACGGTCCGAATGGATCCCACCGGTCTACAGCCCCAATCGTGGCTTCGCCGAATGGGGTCCGCCGCCGGACTCGGCCACGACCGTCATGTACGTCGGCTACAACGACGGACCGGAGCTGCGGGCCTTCCTGGCCAATTTCGCCCACACCACACCGGCTTTGCAGATGGACAACCCGCTCGGCATCGCCGGACAGAATCACCACGTGACCGTGTTCGTCTGCCGCGAGCCCCTGGTTCCCATGTCGGTCGCTTGGCCGAAGTTGACCTATATGGTTGTCCCACCGGCCTCTTGAGCGAGAGTGCCGACGTCATCGAGGATTTGCATTGATCAGTTTCAGGACCAGCGGCGGGGCCGTGCTTCCGCTCAGACTGGCCGCCGCCGTCGCCGTTCTCGCCGCGGCCGGCTCGATAGGCACCGCCGCCGCCGACGAACCGGCTCCGGTCGAGGGCAAAACGCTTGTGGTCATGGGTGATTCGTTCGCCGCGAACCCGCCGTGCGATGGGGTCCTGGTGAAATGCGACGGCAACAACGACGTCGCGGCACACGAATGCCTGCACCGCGACACGTCCTGGCCCGTCCAGCTGAGCGCGCTCATGGGCGTCGCCGGAACCTCGGACTTCGAGAACGCCACGTGCACCAACGCGTCGATCGACAGCGGCCCCGTGACATCCAGCGGACAGCAGGTTCCGGGCCGCGATGGCTACACCCTGGCGCAGCTGGCGATCAAGGCCGCCAAGAACGGGGCGTTCGGGCCACGCACCCAGGTGGTGGCGATCCAGCTGGGAGCCAACGACGAGTGGCCGCATGATTCGGCGACCACCGCCGATGCCCCCGCCCAATTGACGTGCGCGTTCAACGTCTCTCAGGGTTGCGACGCCGACGCGGTGTCCCAGGGCCGATGGCCCGACCTCGACACGGTCAACGGACCGGCCTATGCCGACCGCATCCGCAAAGTCGTCGACTATGTGAAGTATTACGCCCCCAACGCCAAGATCGAGCTGGTCGGCTATCCCGAACTGGCCCCGGCGAACTCGACCGCCTGGTGTCTCGATGTCCTGGGCGTCTTCCGCTACGTCCAGCCCCGAGCCACTGCCATCAACGAATTCTGGAACCGCCTCGACGACGCCGAACGCGACGCCGCCCAAGCCCTTTCCATCGACTTCGTCGACGCCCGGACCCCCACCGCCGGCCACGGCCTCTGCTCCCCCGACCCCTGGCTCCTCTCCGTCCTGGACCCCAAGGTGAACCTGGTCGGTTTGCCCTTCCACCCCACTCCCCGCGGAGACACCGCGGTAGCCGCCGAGGTCCACAGCCGCATCACGCAGACCCATTGATCCGAAGTCACCGTTATCCCGCGTAGGCGGTTTTGCCGCCGTCGATCACCATCTGAGCGGCGGTCATGTACGGGAAGTCGTCGGAGGCCAGGGCCAGGGCGAAGGCGGCTATCTCGTCGGGGGTGGCCATCCGACGCAGGCCGGGGACGTGCTGTTTGCCGTAGACCTCGGCCATGGTCTTCCATACCTCGTCGGGGAGGTTCATCGCGCCTGCCGCGCGCCGGACCAGTTCGGTGTCGGTGGTGCCGGGGATGAGGGTGTTGATGCGAATATTCTTGTCCGCGTAGTCGTAGGCCGCCGCTTGGACCATGCCGACCAGCCCGCGTTTGGCGGCGGTGTAGGCGGCCCGGCCCTCGGTGGTGGCGATGGCGTTGGACGAGGAGGTGACGACCACGACCCCGCCGCCACGGGCGATCAGGTGCGGGATCTGGTATTTCAAGGCCAGGAAGTTGCCACGCAGGTCGGTGCCGACGACGTCGTCCCATTCGGCGGAGCTGTACTCGTGCAAGGCTTTCTGCAGCGTGATGCCCGCATTGTTGAAGCAGACGTCGAGCCCGCCGTACTTGTCGGCGACCGCGTCCACGAACTGGCGCACATCGGATTCCACCCGGACATCGGCCCGGATGTAGGTGGCTTCCCCGCCCGCCGCCCGAATCTGCTGCTCGACCTGGCGGCCGAGTTGTTCTCTGCGGCCACAGAATCCGACGTGCCCGCCCTCGGCGGCGAACATCAGGGCGGCCGAGCGGCCGATGCCGGAGGTGGCGCCGGTGATCAGCACTACCTTCCGGTCGAAACGCCGTGCGCCGGAAGGCTTTACCACGGGAGTCGGCGCTCCGCCCTGGACGAGGGCTATGCCGCCGGCCGTTCCCGCCGCCGCGGTAAGGGTCGCGGCGACTCCGGTGGTGGTGAGGAGCCGTCGCCTGCTGACTCCCGAGGCGGGGCCGGGTTCGGCGGCGGATTCGGGTTCGGTACTGGCATCCATAATGGATAGCGTAACTATCCGATAGTTCTACTGTCTACTCTCCGGACGGAATTGCCGCGCAGCCGGAACCGACCTCGAACATGGCCACGCCGTGCGCCGGAATATCGGCGGCGCTCAGCGCACCGGTGGTCGTGGCGTCGGTGTGCGTCCATAGATTGCGCACCGAGTAACACTCCGCCTGTCGCAATCCGGTTGCGGCCAGCCCTGTTTCGATGGTCGCCGCCCGATCGCCGGGATTGAACACGGCCACCGCCACCGCGCCATCGGCGAGCGGCTTGACCAGAATCCGCCCGTCCCCCGGCAGCGGCGTCGCCTGCGCCACCCGTGAATCCTGGTCCACGGCAATGACATCGGCATTGGTCAGCAGGGCGCGGGTCTGCTCGGACATCGCGCGCACATCGTTCCCGGCGATCAGCGGCGCCGCGAGCATGGCCCACAGCGAGAAGTGCGCGCGCTGCTCCTCGGGATCGAGGCTGAACTGCGGATCGCGCAGACGGTCGATCACCTGGGGCGACAGATCGAACGACGTCTCGAGTTCCAGAATCTGGCGGGTGGTCAGCGTCCCGGCCAGCACATCGGCCGGATAGCCCGCCAGGTGGGCGCTGATGAATTCGGTCAGCGGCAGTCCGACCACCATCATGTCGGGGTCGTTCCAGTAGCCGGGGCGGGTTCGGCGGGCCAGCGGTTCGGCGGCCCCCAGCTCGTCGGTGACGCCGATCAGGCCCCGCCCGGATCGGGTGGCCAGGTGTTGATCGGGCGACCCGTTGTGCCACAGCGGAATCAGATCCGCGGTATTGCGGGTCATATCCGAGATGGTCGACCAGTCGTAGTCCCCGCCGGCGTGCAGGTTGCCGGAACTGTTCGGGTTGATGCTGTAGACGATCCGGCGCCCGCTGGCGCGTAGAGCATCCCGCATGGCGGTGAAGGCGGGCACCTGCTCGGCGAGGTCGGTGTCGGCGCGGCACCAGTCGTATTTGAGGAAGTCGACGCCCCAGCCCGCGAAGGTCCGCGCATCAGCGGTCTCGTGCCCGCGCCCGGCATTGCCGGGCGTCTGCCCGCAGGTCTCGTTGTAGGGGCTCGAATAGAGGCCCAGATACATGCCGCGCGCGTGCGCGTAGTCGGCGAGCGCGGCCATGCCGTGCGGGAACCGCCGCGGATCGGCCCGCAGGTTCCCGGCGGCGTCGCGGTTCGAAGCCGCCCATCCGGCATCCAGATTCACGTAGCGGTATCCGGCGTCGCGCATGCCGGAGCCGACCATGGTGTCGATGACCTCGTGGATGTTCTGCTCGGTCAGCGGAATTCCGGAATTCCACGAATTCCAGCCCATGGGCGGGGTGAGCCGGCCGCCGACCGCCGCGATCGGGGCCGGACGCGGCGGCGCGGCCGTGCTGTCGGCGGTCAGCAGCGCGGTGGCGACGACCAGCGCGAACGACAGGATTCCAACTCGCACGCCGGACGTCTCCTCGGGTGACGGAAGGTTCAATTGTGCGGCGGGAGCTGGCCGTCGGCCTTCACAGTAGTGCCGGTGAGGGTAAAGGTGACCACGCTGGGTCCGCCCTGGGGGCAGCACATGGGGTCGTTGCCGTTGAGCCAGTGGTAGGTGAGCGACAGCGAGGTGCGGGTCTTGCCGGTCACCATCGTGTACATGTACGGGTCAGGGGTGGCGGTCCCCAGGTAGGTGCCGTTGGTGAAGAACAGAACGTGGGTGTACGGGTGGTTGGTGTCGGAATTCACCGTCATCCAGGACAGCACCCCGGCACAACCTGCGGAGATCTGATCATCGGCCGCCTGACCCGCCTTCCACCCGCCGACCGGCGGCGGCGACAGCCGTGCGATGGCGGCCCGGGCCAGGTCGGAATTGATGTCGAGGCAGAGCCCGTGGCCGCTGCCCGCCGGGGCGGTGGGCTGCTGGGCGGTGACGGGAGCCGAGGCGGGGGCTGTGGAGGTGGGGGCCGTCGAGGTGGTGGTCCCGCAGCCGGTGGCCACCGCCGCGAGGGCGGCGCCCATCGCGAGAATGGCCAGTGACCTGGTCTTCATGGCTTCCCGCCGCGCACGCTTCATCCTTAGATCATCGGGGTGCCGGGAAGTCGCGTTAGCGGCAGGGTCCCGGTACCGGATCGTCGGCATGCCGTCGACGAGTACCGCGTTCTGCCACAAGGGATTCGCCGGGCTGCGCTCAGCCCTACTTCTGATATGCCGCCACGAGCGGCGCGTCGACGCCCGCCTCGCCGAACCGGAGATCGCCGCCGGGCGCTCCGAGCGCTTCGGTACGGCCGGGTATGGGCTCGTCGAAGAACCGCCGGTCTCGGCGATGAATGCCTCCTGCCCGTCGGGCATGTCGTCCTCGTAGTAGATGGCCGGAGCCGGCGGCGCGATCTAGGTGGTTCGGGGTGGCGGGGCGGTTGAGGATCGGACCTCGAGGTGGACCGGGACGACGATGTTGGGCTGGTCGATCGGGCGGGAGTGGAGGGCGTCGATCAGGAGGGTGGCGGCGCGGCAGCCGATGGCGCGGCGGTCCACGGCCAGGGTGGTGAGGGCCGGGGACAGGGAGTGGGAGGTGGGGAGGTCGTCGTGGCCGATGACCGAAACATCCTCGGGCACACGCAGTCCGCAGTCGGCGGCGGACAGGTAGGCGGTGTGGGCGATGTAGTCGCTGTTGGTGATGAACGCGGTGGGCCGGTCGTCCGGGTGCGCCCGCAGGGCCGCGGTGACCGCGGCGCGGGCGGCGTCGGCGGAGAGTTCGGTGGTCACCGGGAGTGCGGTGAAGCCGAGTTCGGCGCCGAGCCGCCGGAAGCGTTCCAGCCGTTCGGGGTCCGGGGACTTCTCCGGTGGCGCGACCACCATGGCCAGCCGCCGGTGTCCCAGCCCGAGCAGATGCCGCACCGCGAGATCGACCGAGGTCTCCTGGTCCGAGCGCACGCTCATGGTGAGCCCGGGACGCTCACGGTCGGCGGTGTCGAGCAGCACCACGGGCCGCCGGGTGACCGAATGCCATTCCCGCGCATGCGGACTCGTGCCGATAGGTGCGATGGCCAGCCCGTCCACGGCCCGATGCTGGAAGGCGTCGAGCAGCTGGCGCTCCCGTCCGGCGTCGTAGCGCGAGGAGCCGACCATGACGTCGTAGCCCGCGGCGGAACAGGTTTCGTCGAAGCCGTCGATCACATCGAGGAAGTGCGGGTTGCGCAGGTTGCGGATGAGCAGTCCCAGTACCCGGGTGCGCCGGGTGCGCAGGGCGACCGCGGAGGCATTGGGCCGGTAGCCGAGTTCGGTGGCGCGTTGGAGAATGCGCTCTCGCAACTGGTCGCTGACGCCGGGCCGCCCGGCGAGTGCCAGGCTGACCGCCGAAATGGAGACTCCGAGCGATATCGCCACATCGCGCTGCGTGATCGGTTCGCTCCCGGCTACCACGGAGAGAAACACTAGCGAACGGAGGCTGAACTCGGATGACCGCGCTCTGAACTCTCGACAACGTCCGAGGCGGATGCTCGCTTCAACGCCTCTACCTTTGCTAAAACGATTGAGAATTTCGATCTCCCCAGGAAGGACCATCGTGTCCGGCGATGCCTTTTCAGTCCTCGACTCCACCGAGTTGACCACCTTCCACCGCAGGGTGACCGTGCTCTCGGCCGCCGGAATGTTCCTCGACGGCTTCGACATCACGGTGATCGCGGTCGCGCTGCCGACCGTCACCAAGCAGTGGCACCTGTCCAGCTTCATGGCCGGTGCGCTCTCGGCGGCCGCCGTCGTCGGAATGTTCGTAGGCGCGTTGGTCTTCGGCCGCCTCACCGATCGGCTGGGCCGCAAGAAGATGTACCTGGTGAACCTCATCGGGTTCGTCTTCTTCGCCCTGGTCGCCGCGCTGGCCCAGGACGCCTGGCAGCTGCTGGCCTGCCGCTTCCTGCTGGGCCTGGCCCTGGGCGCGGACTACACCATCTCCACCTCGCTGCTCGCGGAATACGCGCCCGCCCAACGCCGCGGCAGCCTCATGTGCCGCCTCGGCGCCACCTGGTTCGTGGGCGCGGCGACCACCTACGCCTTCGCGCTGGCCCTGCTCCCGCTGGGCGACGCCATGTGGCGCGTCATGCTGGTCCTGGGTGCGGTGTTCGCGCTGATCGTGCTGTGGATGCGGCGCAGCATCCCGGAATCCCCGCGCTGGCTGGCCGCCCAGGGCCGCGGCGAGGAGGCGAACGCCGTGCTCACCGGACTCGGCGACGCCACCGCACCCCTGTCCGGACCCGCTGCACCGCAGCATGATTCACCGTGGCGCACGCTGCTGACCATGCCGCTGCTGCGCTACACGTTCTTCTGCTGCGGGTTCTGGTTCATGTACACGCTGTCGTACTACGGCATCACGCTGTACACGCCGACCATCCTCAAGCAGGTCACCACCAGTACGACCGGCACCTATACGGGATCGCTGATCATCGCCCTGGTCGGCGTCGCCGGCGCGTTCACTGGCGTCGCCCTGGTCGACCGGGTGGGCCGTCGTCCGCTGCTGATCGTCGGCTTCATCGGTATGTTCCTCGCGCTGACGGTGCTGGCGCTGTGGCAGAACCCGGGACTGACCAGCCTGGTGGTGCTGCTCGGCGCGGCGGTGCTGTTCGCCAATTCCGGCCCGGGCATCGTGAACCTGGTCTATCCGAGCGAGGTCTTCCCGACCGCCGTGCGCGCCACCGCCAACGGCCTGGGCACCGCGGTGTCGCGGATCGGCGCGATCATCGGCACCCTGTGGCTGCCCACGCTGATCAAGTCGTGGGGCCTGCACCACGTGCTGTGGCTGTTCGTGGGCGCGAGCGTCATCGGCCTCGCCATCGCGGCCACCCTGGCCCCGGAGACCAAGGGGCGCACGCTGGAAGAGCTCTCGGCGGAGATCTCCGGCTCCGGCCGGACGCAATCCGGTTCGGCCGCACCGGAATCCGTGGGCTGAGCCAGTGACCTTTCCCGATCACACGATCCGGCCGGGCGCGGCACTCGACACGGACGGCCGATATCGGAGGCTGGACCGCGGTCCGGCCGAACCGCGGTCGGCCCGCACCGAACTCGCCCCCGGCGCCACCCTCGACCCTGGCGCGACCGTGGCGCGATTCGTCCAGCTGACCGACTTCCAGATCGCCGACCCGGTCTCCCCCGGCCGTCTCACCTTCCTGCACGGACTGGCGGGCCGGGCCGGGTGGGAGTTCATGTTCCCGGCCTACCGCCCGCAGGAACCGGTGGCGTTGCAGGCCTTCGAGGCCACTGTTCGCACGTTGCGCGAACTCGGCACGGACACCATCGATTTCGTCGTCACCACCGGCGACAATATCGACAACGCGCAGTCCAACGAGCTGTCGGCCCTGTTCGCCCTGCTGGACGGCGACACCGTACTCGACCCGAACTTCGGTGCGACCGAGACCAAAACGCTCCCCGCGCACGCCGTCTCGGCCGAGTTCTACAACCCGGAACCGGAATCCCGAGACGTCTACAAGCGCGAGCACGGATTCCCCGACGTCCCGGGCCTGCTGGCGGCCGCCGCCCGCCCCTTCCGCACCCGCGGCCTGGGTGTGCCCTGGCTGGCCTGCTTCGGCAATCACGATTGCCTGGTCCAGGGCCGCGCGCCCGTCACCCCGGAGTACCAGGCGCTGGTCACCGGCGACAGCGCGCCCACAGCGCTGGGCATCGAGCCGCCCGCCGATCCGATGCGGCGGTATCTGCCCGATCCGACCGTCTTGTCGCAGGGTCCGGCCGTACCCATCGCCGCCCGGGCCGACCGCCGGGTCATCAGCCCGGCCGAATACGTGCGCGCCCACCTGGACAGCCCCACCGAGCCGCGCGGCCACGGCTTCACCGAGCAGAACCTGACCGAGGGCACCACCTACTACAGCTACGACGCGGTCCCCGGCGTGCGGATGATCGTGCTGGACTCCACCCACCCTGCCGGGCACGTCACCGGCAGTATCGGTGCACGCCAATGGGATTGGCTGGTCGGTCAGCTGATCGCGGCGCACTCGTCCTATCGCGGCGAGGACGGCGCGATCGTCCGAACCGGGAACCGGGACCGCGTCGTGATCATCGCCTCCCACCACGGGCTGGGCATGCTGACCAACACGACACCCGACCCGGACGGCGAAACCCGCTACCTCGCAGCCGATCTGGAGGCCCTGCTGCACCGCTTCGGCAATGTGGTGCTGTGGATCGCCGGACACGAGCACCGCAACGAGGTGACCCCGCGCCACCGTCCCGGTCCGCCGGAGGACGCCGCAGGCGGATTCTGGCACGTACTCACCTCCGGCCTGTGCGAATGGCCCTGCCAGACCCGCCTGCTGGAACTGTCCATCCCCCAACAGGATTCGAATCATCTGATCATCCGCTCCACCATGATCGACCACTCCGCCCCCGAACGCCCCGGCCCGGGCTTGGAGCTGCTCGATCTCGCGTCCCTGCATCGCGAACTGTCGTTCAACGAGCCGACCCGGGTCGGCGGATCGCACTCCGCGGGCACCCCGGCCGATCGCACCGTGGACCTGATCGTCCCCGTATCCCCCGTGCTGCTCACCTCCCTGCGCGGTGCACCCGACGCCACCACCTCGACGGGCGACCACGACGGCAATGCCGCGGTCCTGGGCCTGAACTGAGCCATGACCGGCGGGCCGGAGCGACGTTTCCGGCCTGCCGGCCCCCGCCTGCCGCTGTGCGACAATGCGGCATGAGCATCAAGATCGACGGCCTCGATTCCGCGCTGCTCGCGGAGTTGGCGGCCGATCCACGGGTGCCGATTCTGGAGTTGGCACAGCGGCTGGGGATCGCACGCAACACCGTGCAGGCGCGGATGAAGCGGCTCGAGGCGTCCGGTGCGGTGCGGGGGTATCCGCCGGACGTGGATCTGCAGGCCATCGGGTTCGCGGTGCACGCGTTCCTGGGCATCGAGCTGAACCAGAACAAGATGAACGACATCGTCGAGGCATTGCGGGAGTTCCCGAACGTGCTCGAGGTGCACGCGACGACCGGGCGCGGGGATCTGCTGGTGCGGATCGCGGCCCGGTCCCAGCCGGATCTGCTGTCCATCATCCAGCGCGTGCACGCGATTCCCGGCGTGAAGCACACCGAAACCATGCTGGCCCTCGCGACTCCGGTCGAGTACCGGTCGCTGCCGCTCGTCGAGCATCTGACGAACCAGCCCGCCGAATGACGAACCGGCCCCGGCGCATCATGAGACGGGCCGGGGCCGACGCTCGAGCGGACTTCCGCGTGGATGCTCGAGCAAACTGCTGCGTGCGTCACAGTGTTCCAGATCACTTTTGAGCAGTCTGATCAAATTTTCGCGCGTCTGTTGACACAGATCACACATCACGGCAGATTTCGCTGCACCGATCGCTTTGGTCCCTTGGTTTGCAGCTCACGATCTGGGCTGTGGAGAGTGTGGTGACTGTTCATGACCGACGTTGCCTGCGCGCCTGTACGACAGGCCGAACCGGCTACGCCCTACGACCTCGCCGACCGCTACCGGTCCGGCGCGGGTCCGGTCCTTCTCACCGGTGTGCAGGCCATCGCCCGCCTGCTGGTGGAACAGCATGTCCGCGATATGCGCGCCGGCCACCGGGTCGCGACCTTCGTGTCCGGGTATCAGGGCAGCCCGCTGGGCGGGGTCGACAAGATGCTGCTGGGCATGCCGAATGTGCTGTCCGAACACGACATCGCCTTCGTACCGGGCTTCAACGAGGAGCTCGCGGCCACCTCGGTGTGGGGTAGCCAGGCGGATCTGCCCGCCGGGACGGCGACGCACGACGGCGTCGTCGGTGTCTGGTATGGCAAGGGGCCCGGCGTCGACCGGGCCACCGACGCCATCCGGCACGCCAACATGTACGGGGTGAATCCGCGCGGCGGCGTGCTGCTGCTGGTGGGTGACGATCCGGCCTCCAAGTCCTCGACCGTGCCCGCGGTGAGCGAGCGGTCGCTGGCGGCCATGGGTGTGCCGGTGCTGTTCCCGCGCAATGCCCGCGAGATCATCACGATGGGCATGCAGGGCGTGGCGCTGTCGCGGGCCTCGGGTTGCATCGTGGCCATGAAGATCGTGGCGGATGTGGCCGACGGTGCGTGGACGGTGGATTCCTCGGTCGCCGAGCTGCCCATCGCAGTACCCGAAGTGCAGTGGGAGGGAAAGACTTTCGCCTACCGGCAGCGGCCGATGGCGGCGCCGGCGGACAGCGTGCTGGCCGAGGCCGACCTGTACGGGCCGCGCTGGGCCACCGTGCGCGCCTTCGGGGCGGTCAATGATCTCGATGTCATCGAGGTGGATCCGGCGCACGCGCGGATCGGCATCGCGGCCACCGGCACCACCTTCGACGCGGTGCGTCAGGCACTGGTCGATCTGGGTGTGGACGAGGCGGCCATGCACCGCGCGGGCATTCGCCTGCTGCGCATCGGCATGCCGTATCCGGTTGGGGCGCAGCGGGTCACCGAGTTCGCCCAGGGTCTGGAGCAGGTGATCGTGGTCGAGGACAAGACCGCGTTCATCGAGACCCAGATCCGCGAAATCCTGTACGGCACCGTCGATGCCCCGCAGATCCTCGGCAAGCTGGACGGAAACGGCCTGCCGCTCATGCCGTTCGACGGCGAGCTCACCGCGGGCCGGCTGCTGGCCCCGCTGCGGCGGGTGCTGCAGGAGCGGGTCGAGCTGAAGAAGGCTCCGCCGCCCGTGCTCTCGCTGGAGGTGCTGTCCGCCAAGCGCACCCCGTACTTCTGCAGCGGCTGCCCGCACAACCGCTCCACCGCACTACCCGAGGGCTCGATCGGCGGTGGCGGCATCGGCTGCCACACCCTGGTCACCCTGTCCGGGCGCAGCGACAGCGCGGTCACCGGCCTGACCCAGATGGGCGGTGAGGGCAGCCAGTGGATCGGGCAGGCGCCGTTCACCGATGTGCCGCACCTGTTCCAGAACATCGGCGACGGGACGTTCTTCCACTCCGGGCAGCTGGCCATCCAGGCGTGCGTGGCGGCGGGGGTGAACATCACCTACAAGCTGCTCTACAACGAGGTCGTCGCCATGACCGGCGCGCAGGATGTGGAGGGCGGGCTGACGGTCGCGAAACTCAGCCACAAGCTGACCGTCGAGGGCGTCAAGCAGATCGTCATCTGCGCCGACGATCCCAAGCGGCACAACAGGAAGGCGCTGGCCAAGGGCACGCTGCTCTGGCATCGCGATCGTCTCGACGAGGCGCAGAAGATGCTGCGCGAGATCGAGGGCGTCACCGTCCTGATCTACGACCAGCACTGCGCCGCCGACGCCCGCCGCCAGCGCAAGCGCGGCACGCTGCCGGTGCGCAATACCCGCGTGGTGATCAACGAGGCGGTGTGCGAGGGCTGCGGCGACTGCGGCACCAAGTCGAACTGCCTGTCGGTGCAGCCGGTGGAGACCGAGTTCGGGCGCAAGACGCGCATCGACCAGACCTCCTGCAATACCGACTACAGCTGCCTGGACGGCGACTGCCCGTCGTTCGTGACGGTGGAGTTGAACCCGGATGCCAAGGGGCGCAAGGGTTCCGAGCGGACAGCTGCGAAGCGGCGGAAGGCGGCCGAGCCGCCCATGGTCGCCGATCCGGGACTCGGGGCTCCGCTGGGCACGCAGAACGTGCTCATCGCGGGCATCGGCGGCACCGGCATCGTGACGGTGAACCAGGTGCTGGCCACCGCCGCGCTGCGGGCCGGGTACGCGGTCGAGAGCCTGGATCAGATCGGGCTCAGCCAGAAGGCCGGGCCGGTGCTGTCCCACCTGCGGTTCTCCACAACGGAATTGGAGCCGTCCAACCGGCTCACCCCCGGCAGCGCGGACTGCATCATGGCCATCGATCTGCTGACCGCCGCCGATCCCAAGAACCTGCAGTACGGCAATCCGGCGGCGACCGTCGTGGTCGCCTCGACCAGCCAGACCCCGACCGGTGACATGGTCTACGACAAGTCGGTCACCTATCCGGAGACCGCGCCGCTGCTGGATCGGCTTGCGGCGGTGTCGGATTCGCAGTTCGACTTCGATGCCCTGGCGGCCGCGCAGCAGCTGTTCGGGAACACCGCCGCCGCCAACTTCCTGATGGTCGGCGCGGCGTTCCAGACCGGCGGCCTGCGGCTGCCCGCCGCGGCGATCGAAGAGGCGATCACCATCAACGGGGTCGCGGTATCGGCGAATATCGCGGCATTCCGCTGGGGTCGCGTGGCCATCGCGGATCCGGTCGCGTTCGCGGCGGCCACCGATTCGGCTGCGGCACAGCGCACTCCGCGGATCGCCTCCGCCGAGCTGCTGGCGGGCACCAGCTTCGAGGGCGAGGTCCGGCGACTGGTCGAACTGCGGGCCGCCGAACTGGTCGACTACCAGAACGCCAAGGTCGCCCGCCGCTACATCGATACCGTCCAGGCTGTCTGGAACGCCGAGCGCGCGGTCACCGAGCGGACCGAGTTCAGCGAGGCCGTGGCGCGCGGGCTGTACAAGTTCACCGCCTACAAGGACGAGTACGAGGTGGCCCGCCTGCTGGTCGACCCGGCCTTCCTCGACGAGGTGCGGGCCCAGGTCCCCGGCGGCGAGAACCTCACCTACAAGCTGCATCCCCCGGCGCTCCGTGCCCTCGGCCGCAAGAAGAAGATCGGCCTCACGCCCAAATCCCATGTGGCCCTGAAGCTGCTCGCCAAGGGCAAATCCCTGCGCGGCACCAAGCTCGACCCCTTCGGCTACGCCCACGTCCGAAAGGTGGAGCGGGAGTTGCTGTCCCGCTACACCGACATGGTCCACCGCCTCGCGAGCGAGCTCACCACCGACGGCTACGCCACCGCCACCGAAGCGGCGGCCCTGCCCGACCTGGTCCGCGGTTACGAGGATGTGAAGCTCGGCAATGTCGAGCTCTACCGCGCCCGCCTCCGCGAGCTCGGCCTCGACGGCTGACCGGAGCGCTCACCCTCCCCAATTCCAAACCCGACGCAGTACGGCGGCATCGTTCCCGCCGCCGTACCGCGGTGACCTGTGCCCGGAATCCGGGCACGACACCCGGCCGCCCACCACGCGGCCACCACCCAGCCGCCACAAGCGGCGTCCAACGAAAGGAATCGATTGTGACCGCAATGCACACCGACGCAGGGGTTTTCGGCCGCTCGCACGAGCTGAGCGCTCGACGCCACGAGCAGGTGGTGTTCTGTGAGGACGACAAGAGCGGACTCAAGGCGATCATCGCGATTCACTCGACCACGCTGGGCCCGGCGCTCGGCGGCACCCGGATGTACCCCTACGCCTCGGAGGCGGCGGCGCTGGACGATGTGCTGCGACTGTCGTGGGGCATGACCTACAAGGCGGCGGCCGCCGGTCTGAACCTGGGCGGCGGCAAGGCCGTGATCATCGGCGATCCGGCCCTCGACAAGAGCGAGGAGCTGTTCGCGGCCTACGCGCGGTTCGTCGAATCCCTCGGCGGGCGCTACATCACCGCGGGTGATGTGGGCACCAACACCGATGACCTGGACGCCATCGGCCGCTACACCAGCCATGTCACCGGCCGCAGCACCGCGGCGGGCGGTTCCGGTGACAGCGCCCGGCTCACCGCGCTGGGCGTGTTCAACGCCATGCGGGCCGGTGCCGAATCAGTGTGGGGCGCACCCACACTGGCGGGCCGCACGGTCGGCGTCGAGGGCGTCGGCAAGGTCGGCCGCGAACTCATCCAGCTGCTGCTCGCCGACGGCGCGGAGGTCTGCGCGACCGACGTGAACGAGGCGGCGCTGGAAAGCATTTCGAAGGACAATCCGTCGGTTCGACTGTTGAGCAACGTATCCACCGCTCCGGTCGACGTCTACGCCCCCTGCGCCCTCGGCGGCACGCTCACCGCGTCCAGCGCCGAGGCCATCGAGGCGAAACTCGTCTGCGGTGCCGCCAACAATCAGTTGGCCACGCCCGCAGTGGAATACGCCCTGAACGAGCGAGGCATCACCTGGGTCCCGGATTTCGTGGCCAATGGCGGTGGGCTCATTCAGGTGGCCGGTGAGCTGCGTCAGGCAGCGCCGGCCGAGGTCGAAGATGCGGTGAGGGGCATCTTCGACCGCTGCCGCGACATCATCGCGGAATCCAAGGCCGAGGGAATCGGCACCGGAGCGGCGGCCAACAGGTTCGCGGAGCGGCGTCTGGACGCCATCCCGCGGGCCCTCTGATCGCCGCACCGTAGTTTCAGAGAGGAGACGACAAGTGGCGTTCGCGAGCGGAGTGTTCCGCACCAAATCGGTCGAGCAGTCGATCCGGGATACCGATGAGCCGGATTCCAAGCTACGCAAGGATCTGACGGCGAGGGATCTCACCATCTTCGGTGTCGCGGTGGTCATCGGGGCGGGCATTTTCACGCTCACCGCCCGGACCGCGGGCACGGTGGCGGGACCCTCGGTCTCGCTGGCCTTCGTGTTCGCGGCCATCGCCTGCGGGCTGACGGCGTTGTGCTACGCCGAATTCGCCTCGACCGTGCCGGTGGCGGGCAGTGCGTACACGTTCGCGTACGCCACTTTCGGCGAGATCATCGCCTGGATCATCGGGTGGGATCTCATTCTCGAGTTCGCCCTTGCCGTTTCGGTGGTCGCCAAGGGGTGGTCGCAGTATCTCGGCGAGGTGCTCGGCGGCCTGGTGAATCCGGTCGCGCACGTCGGATCCATCTCGTTCGACTGGGGCGCGGTGGTCATCATCGCCGTCGTCGGCATGCTGCTGGCCACCGGCACCAAACTGTCCTCGCGGGTCTCGGCCGTCGCGGTGGCCATCAAACTGGCCGTGATCGCGCTCGTGCTGGTGGTCGGCGCCACCTACTTCAAGGCGTCCAACCTCAGCCCCTACATCCCGCCGGCGCAGCCCTCCGCGCAGGCCGGTGGCGTGCACCAGTCGCTGTTCTCCTTCCTGACCGGTTCCGGCGGAACGAATTTCGGCTGGTACGGCCTGCTGGCCGCGGCCTCGCTGGTGTTCTTCGCCTTCGTCGGCTTCGACGTGGTCGCCACCACCGCCGAGGAGACCCGCAACCCGCAGCGTGATGTCCCGCGCGGCATCTTCGGCTCGCTGGCCATCGTGACGGTGCTCTACGTCGCCGTCTCGCTGATCCTCACCGGCATGGTCCCCTACACCGAGCTCGCGAGCGGAAACGCCACCCTGGCAACCGCTTTCGCCCTGCACGGTGCGACCTGGGTGAAGAACATCATCTCCATCGGCGCGCTCGCGGGCCTCTCCACGGTCGTCATGGTCATGTTCCTCGGCCAGACCCGCGTCCTGTTCGCCATGGCCCGCGACGGCCTGCTCCCCCGCAGCCTCGCCCACACCGGCAAGCACGGCACCCCCGTCCGCCTGACCGTCATCGTCGGCGTCGTGTGCGCCCTCCTGGCCGGTTTCGTCGACTTCGGCACCCTCGAGGAAATGGTCAATATCGGCACCCTGGTGGCCTTCGTCCTGGTCTCCCTCGGCGTCCCGATCCTCCGCCGCACCCGCCCCGACCTGAAGCGCGGCTTCCGAGTCCCCCTCGTCCCCGTCATCCCCATCCTCGCCGCCCTGGCCTGCCTCTGGCTGATGCTGAACCTCTCCATCGAAACCTGGCTCCGCTTCGTCATCTGGATGGCCCTCGGCATCGTCATCTACTTCACCTACAGCCGCCGCCACTCCATCCTCGGCAAGCAGAAGGCCCCCGCGGCCGAATCGATCCCCGCCGCCAATTCCATCCCAGCCCCCGAACCCGACCCGGTCCCCTGACCCAGCCCCGACAAGATCAGGGAGCTGTCACCGTGGGAATTCGCCCGAATTCCCACCCCGACAGCTCCCTGATCTTGTTCCACGGCCGCGTGACGAGGGACGATAGCCCCATGGAACTGACAGCGGTGCCCATCGAGAATCCCGATGAGCTCAATGTCATCATCGGGCAGTCCCACTTCATCAAGACCGTCGAGGACATGCACGAAGCCCTCGTCGGCACCGGCCCGCAACTCCGCTTCGGGCTGGCCTTCTGCGAAGCCTCCGGCCCCCGCCTGATCCGCTGGTCCGGAAACGACAACGACCTCGTCGACCTCGCCACCAAGAACGCAACAGCCCTCGCCGCCGGCCACTCCTTCATCGTCTTCCTCCGCGACGGCTACCCCGTCAACGTCCTCAACGCGATCCGCCACATCCCCGAGCTCTGCACCATCTTCTGCGCCACCGCCAACCCCGTCGAGGTCCTCATCGCCGAAACCGCGCTCGGACGCGGCGTCATCGGCGTAATCGACGGTGCACCGCCCCTCGGAATCGAAACCGAGACCGACCGGGCCGACCGGCACCGACTGCTCCGCGCCATCGGATACAAGCTCTGAGCCTGATTCGGAGCCCCACCCGGTTGCGCTGGGTTCGAACGATATTCACGGGTTCCTCTCCCCGGGTACCCTGCGGCGGCATGAGCGTGCTGGTCGTTGTCCGCGGCAACTCGGCCTCGGGGAAGTCGACCGCCGCCCTCGCGGTGCAGCAGCGCTTCGCGCGGGGCGCGTGCCTCGTCGTGCCGCAGGACGTGGTGCGCCGGCAGATGCTACGGGAACCGGATACGGCCGGGGCCGCCAATATCGAACTGCTGGAACACATTGCGATATTCGGCCTGGCGCGGGGATTGGTGGTGATCGTGGAGGGAATCCTGAACGCCGGGCGGTACGGCTCGATGCTCGAGCGCCTAACCGCCGCGGCGGACCACGCTCTGCACTACTGCTTCGACCTAACCTTCGAAGAGACCGTCACCCGGCACATCGGCAGCTCCCGGGCGGCGGACTTCTCGCCGGAGCAGATGGCCGAGTGGTACCACGGCTGGCAGCCACTGTCCTTCGCCGATGAGATCCGCATCGACGCGAGCTGGGGTCCCGAGGCGATCGTCGACCGGATTCATCGCGACATCCTGGCCTGCGGTGAGCGCCCGGAATCGGCGGTCGAATAGGGCATTTGTCGTACAGCGTCTAGTGGTTGCGACGTGGGCTGATACGTTGGCTGGGTGACCCAGATGCATGACGTGACAGCGGTGGAGCAGGCGGCCTTGGCGGAGGCCGGGACCAAGGCGTATTACGTCGCGCAGGGGGTGGGGGGCGAGGGGTTCGAGCGGTATGGGGCTACCGGGTCGACGGTGAGTGTGTGGGCGGCTTCCATGCAGCATGGGGCGCCGCCTTCGGCGTTGCTGGCTCGGGCGGTGGAGCGGTGTGCGCCTCGGGAGGGGGCGCGGGTGGCCCGGTTGACGATGGAGATTTTGGGGCCGGTGCCGGTGGGGGACGTCGAAGTGCGGGCGTGGGTGGAGCGGCCGGGGAAGCGGGTCGAACTGGTGGGGGCGGAGTTGGTTGCGACGCAGGCGGATGGGAGTCGGCGGGCGGTGGCGAAGGCTTCGGCGTGGCGGATTGCCACGTCGGACAGTTCGTCGGTGGTGCATACGGCCGACGCGCCGCTGCCGGCGGTGCCGGAGGCGTCCGAGATCGGGTGGGGCGTGCCGGACGGGTGGGATGTCGGGTATGTGAAGTCGGTGGACATCCGGGCGGTGGAGAGTGACGACATCACCCGGCGGGTGTGGGTGCGGCCCCTGGTGGAGGTGGTCGAAGGGGAGGAGATTTCACCGCTGGTGCGGGTGTTCTCGGTGGCGGATGTGGCCAATGGGATTGGGGCGCAGCTGGATCCGTATCAGTGGACGTTCCTGAACACCGACCTGACGATCGACCTGTTCCGGCTGCCGGAGGGCGAGTGGATCGGGCTCGAGGTGCAGACCTCGATCGGGCCGGACGGGGTTGGGATGTGCTCGACCGTGCTGCACGACGAGCGCGGGCCGATCGGGCGGTGCCTGCAGATTCTCGAGGTTCGTGCCCGGGCCTGACCCGGCGATAAGGAAACCGATATCGTCGGTTGGATGGATCCGCTGCGTCAGTTGCGCTACTTCATCGCCGTGGCCGAGGAGTTGCACTTCGGCCGGGCGGCCGAGCGGCTGCGGATCGCCCAGCCGGCGCTGAGCCAGCGAATCCGCAAGCTGGAGAGCGATATCGGGGCCCGCCTCCTGGAACGCGACAGCCGGCGGGTGGAGCTCACCGAGGCGGGGCAGATCCTGCTGGTGGAGGCCCGGGACCTGGTCGCGCGCTGGGAGCGGGCGAGATCGCTGGTCGGCAAGGCGCATCGGGGTGAGATCGACGCACTGCGGGTGGGCGTGCCGCCCGAACTGGCGGGACGCGTGCTGGCCGCCATCCTCACCGCGTTCGAGAGCCGCCAGGTGCGGGTGGACCTCCAGGAGCTGACCACCGCCGAACAGGTGCGACTGCTGGCGGATCGGCAACTGGACGCCGGGCTGCTGCAGTACCCGGTGGATGTGGTCGGCCTGGAATCGGGCCCGGCGGTGGAGACCCCGCTGGGCGTGGTGCTGCCCCGCGATTCCCCGCTGGCCGCGCGGGCCGCGCTCACCCTGGCCGATCTGGCCGGGCACGGACTGGTGATCTTCCCGCGCGCCGCCGCGCCCGGCCTCTACGACGCCACCCTGCGCACCTGCTGGGAGCGCGGCTTTCGCCCCACCTCGGTGCAGCACGCCCGCAATCCCGAATTCGTGCTCGGTATGGTGCTTTCCGGCCGCGGCGTCGCCTTCGACCAGGGTCTGGTGGCGCAGAAGGAGCCGCGCGTGGTGTGGCGGCCGCTGCCCGAGGGCACGCTGAGCTGGCGGCTCGCCCTGACCTGGCCCGCTGCCGCCCCGCACCCGCTGGTCCGGGAACTCGCCGACCTCATCGTCACCGTGGTGCAGGGTGACGGCGCGTCCCGTCCGGCCCCGATTCAGGATGCTCCACAGCGCCGGCCGTGGGATGTGGTCGCGGGCAGGCCGTGATCGATGCGCTCGACGGCCAGCCGCGCCGCCGCGCCGATGGCCCGATCCACCGCGGGCTGCCGCCCGGCCAGGCTGTGTGACGCGGTGAAAACCGCGACCGCGTACCGGCTTCCATCCGGATACCCGACCACCCCGATCTCATTGCGGATCCCGGGCAGCGTCCCGGTCTTGGACCAGATGTCCGTGCCCGGCGGGAACGCCGACGGCAGCCGGTGCCCGTACACCTGCTGCCGCATGAGATCCCGCACGAACCGGCACGCCTCGGGCGAACCCGCGCGATCCTCGCCGATGAGCCACAGCAGCCGGGTCATATCGCGCGCGGTCCCGGCCGTGGTGCGCAGCGGATCCACCGCCCGCGACCCGAGCACCTCCGCCGCACTGGATTCCGGATAGCGCCGGGCGAATTCGTGCAGGTCACGCGCACCGATGTCCTCGGCCATGCTGTAGAGGATGTCGCGCAGCGAGCCCATGATCCGGGTGCCGGTGAGCCCGAGCTCCCGCGCCAGCGACCGCACATTGTCCACGCCGACCCGATCGAACAGCAGGTCGGCGGCGGTATTGTCGCTCACGGTGAGCGCGAAATAGGCGGCGTCGCGCAGGCTGAATTCGACATCGTCATGGCAGCCCGCGGTGCCGACCCCGCCCAGCCGGTCCGCCGCTGTGGCCCGCACCCGGTCGGCCGGATCGAGCTGCCCCGCCGCCACCTGCCGCGCGAACTCCAGCACCAGCGGCACCTTCACCACCGAGGACAGCACCACCGGTTCGTCGGCGGCCCAGCCGAATTCGCCATCACAGTCGAAACAGCGGGCATGCACCCGGCCCTCGACACCGGCCGTCCGGAAGATCTCGTCCACTCCCCCAGCATCCCCGGTGCCCCGATCGGCCCGTCAACCGCCCGTGACGCCGCCCCACGACACCGTGCACGCTGCAACGATACCGATCGCTATATCGGTTCTCATCCGTGTTGGTCTTGGACAGCCACCGGTGATCCGTGCTGGGGTGGCTGTCATGGCAGAGTTCAGCAGGAAGGCCCTCACCGGTGTCTGCGCCGCGGCCGTGCTGGTCACGGCGACGGCATGCTCCGGATCGGATGCCACGTCCGGACTGTCCAAGACGGTCGACGGTTTCACGGACGCCCTCAACCGCGACGACGTACCGGCGGCCGCCAACGCCACCAGCGACCCGGCCAAAGCCTCCGCCGCACTCGGCCCGCTCTACGACGGCCTGGGCAAGCAGGTGCATTTCGAGGCGAGCAACATCGAGAAGACCGGCAACGGCGGCACGTTCACGCTGGCCGCCACCTGGAAGCTGGGCAAGGACGGCAAGAACGAGTGGTCGTACACCACCTCGGGTCGGGCCACACAGTCCGGCGGCGACTGGAAGATCCAGTGGGATCCCGCCACCGTCGCGCCCGGCCTCGATGTCGGCCCGCTGTCTTACAGCCTCGTCTACCCCGACCCTGCCAAGGTCCTCGACAGCGCGGGCGGTGATCTGCTCACCCAGCAGGTGGTGACCCTGGTCAACGTCGCGCCCGGCGCCGACACGGCGGCCGTCGCCGCGGCTCTGAAACCGGTCGCACCGGATGTCACGGCCGCGAGCCTGCAATCGGACATGGCCGCGGCCCAGGGCAAACCGATCACGGCGGTCACCCTGCGCGAATCCGATTACGCCACGGTCCAAGCCGCCCTCACGAACCTCGCGAATGTGACCACCGCCCAGCAGACCCGGCTGCTGACCGTCGACAAGGCCCTGTCCTCCCCGACCTTCTCGGGCCTCTCCGACCTGTGGCAGCAGCAGGCCGACGCCGACGCCGGCTGGGCCGTTCGCGCCCAGCGCAGCGACGGCACCCAGCGTGTGGGCGGCCCGGATCCCAAGCCGGTCACCGATATTCACACCACCCTCGATATCGGTTTGCAGCGGGCCGCCGCGGCCGCACTGGCCCCGATCACCACGCCGGCCGCCATCGTCGCCGTGCAGCCGTCGACCGGAAACGTGCTGGCCATGGCACAGAACGCGGCCGGTGACGCGCAGGGTCCGATCGGGCTGACCGGGCTGTACCCGCCGGGCTCGACCTTCAAGACGGTGACCGTCTCGGCCGCCCTGCAGGCCGGCCAGGTCACTCCCGACTCCATGGTCGCCTGCCCCGGCAAGGAGAACATCGAGGGCCGGGAGATCCCCAATGACAACAACTTCGACCTCGGCCAGGTGCCGCTGCACACCGCCTTCGCCAAGTCCTGCAACACCACCATGGGGCGGCTGGCGGTCCAGCTCGCGGCGGACGGGCTGACCAATGCCGCCGCCCAGCTCGGGCTCGGCATCGACTATGTGACGCCCGGACTGACCACCGTCACCGGCAAGGTGCCCACCGCCGACACGCCCGCGCTGCGGGTGGAGGAGGGCATCGGGCAGGGCACGGTGACCGCGTCACCGTTCGGGATGGCGCTGCTGGCGGCCGCGCTCGCACAGGGCACCGTCCAGCCGCCGGCCGTCGTCCAGGGGCAGCCCGGCAAGCCCGACCGGCAGCCGCCCGCGCTGCCGCCGGGCATCGCCGATCAGGTGAAATCCATGATGCGCGAGACGATCACGGGCGGCACCGCCACCGAACTGCGCGATATCCCCG
Organism: Nocardia sp. NPDC101769; assembly: GCF_044766925.1. Classification (NCBI taxonomy): domain Bacteria; kingdom Bacillati; phylum Actinomycetota; class Actinomycetes; order Mycobacteriales; family Nocardiaceae; genus Nocardia; species Nocardia sp. NPDC101769. The sequence goes on from NZ_JBIWMX010000007.1 coordinate 232,029, forward strand.
GCCTGCTCGGCAAGACCGGCACCGCCGAATACATCGACGACAAGCACGCGCACGGCTGGTTCGTCGGCATCGACGGCGATTTGGCTTTCGCCGTCTTCATCAGCGACGCGGGCAGTTCCGAGCCGGCCGTGCAGGCCGCAGGCCGCATGCTGCGCACTCAGCACTGATTTCCTCTACTTCCAATCTCACACGGCGCGAGCCGAATACCCCCTTCAGCACTCGAAAACTATTGAGAGGCTTGCTTTGTCGACCCTGAAATACGGTGCACTGGTTTCCCTCCTGCTCCTCGCCCCGCTGGCCGGGGGCTGCGGCAGCGACTCGAAAACCGAAGCGGCGGTGAGCGGATCGGCCACCACCGCCGGCGCGGTCACCGATACCGCGGCGCTGCGCGCGCTCGAACAGCAGTACGGGGCCCGGGCGGGCGTGGTCGCCATCGATACCGGCACCGGCAAGACCATCGGCTATCGGCAGGACGAACGGTTCGCCTTCGACTCCACCTTCAAACCGCTCGCCTGCGGCGCACTGCTGCACGCGCATCCGCTCAGCAGCGGATTCTTCGACCAGGTCATCCATTTCACCCCCGACAAGCTGGTGGCGAACTCGCCGATCACCAGCACCCGCGTCGATACCGGCATGACCGTGGCCGAACTCTGCCAGGCCGCCATCACCCACAGTGACAACACCGCGGGCAATCAGATCCTCGAACTGCTCGGCGGGCCGCCGGCCGTCACCGCCTTCCTGCGCTCGATCGGCGACCAGACCACCCGCATGGATCGCTGGGAAACCGAGCTCAACACCAATATCCCCGGCGACGAACGCGACACCAGCACCCCGGCCGCCCTGGCCGACGACTACCGCAAACTGGTACTCGGCGACGCTCTGGCCGAACCCGAACGGACGCAGCTGACCGCGTGGCTGCTCGCCAACACCACCGGCGATGCCCGCATTCGCGCCGCGCTCCCGGCAGACTGGAAGACCGCCGACAAGACCGGCAGCGGCGACTACGGCACCGCCAACGACATCGCGGTCACCTGGCCCGCGGGCGGCGCCGCGCCACTGGTGATCCTGGTGCTGACCACCAAGCCGGATCAGGCTGCCGCAGCGGACAATCCGCTGGTCGCCGCCCTTGCCAAGGAAGCCGTCGCCGCCGTCCGCTAGCCCGCGGGCCGGACGGAGTCGGGCGGGTCAGGGCTGTCGCGTCGAGCTGCCGCTGCCGACGAAGTACTCGCCGTTCTCCGGGTCGGTGCTGTGCATGACGGAGATCAGGTGAGTGCCGTCGCTGGCCATCGACCAGAACGACATGATGACGGTGCCGCCGGGCGTTTGGCAGGTCTGACCCGCGGGTGCGAGTTCGGCGGTATTGCCGTGGCCGTCCAGGGTCCAGGAGCAGCCGTCTCCGGTATGGGCGATCAGCTGTCCGGCACTCGAATCGATGTGCACCACACCGATTTTGGGCTGGTACCCCGGCGAGGTGAGGTTGTTCAGGTAAGCGAGATTGGTGGGGTCGTACGCCCAGGAGCCGGTGAACAAGCGGGCCGCGTCGCCCGGGTCGGCGGCGTCGGCGCGGGTCCGCTTGCCGTTGGCGAGCTCGAAATCGAAAGTGCCGTACGGGAGATAGCTGTTGGCGCGGACCACCTCCTGCTCGTGGCCATCGCGGACGGTGACGTGCCAGTAGTAGATGTTGTAGCCGGAGCCGATCACGTTGTTGAAGCAGTACTGATCGGTGCTGGTCAGATCCAGGGCGTCACCGTTCACCCGGAAATGCCAGGTACAGCCCTGATCGGTGTGGCCGGTGATGTCGCCGTCCGTGCCCCGGGCGAACTCCACGGTCCCGACCTGAGGAAAAGTCAGCGGGTTGATGCCGAGCTGGCCGACCGTGGCGATATCGGTGCCATCCGCGCGGTCGGGCTGATCGTAGTTCCAGACGCCGAGATACCGGTCCGCGCCGTCCGCCCGATCCGCGTGGGCGGCCGGCGCGCTCCAGAACAGCATCATCCCGAGCAGCGCCGCTACCGCGAGTTTTCCGCGGCGGGCATGAATCCTGTTGTGAGTCATGCATTCAAGACGGGACGGCCGCCGGGAAAGTTACCTCACACGTCCACGGTGGCCTCGACGCTCACGATCCGATCGCCCGCGATGGTCAGCACCAGCACACCGAACAGCTCCCGATCCCGATAGGCCAGCAGGGCGGGACGCCCGAAAGCCGAGTGGGTGACCAGCGTGATCCCCGGCCCCCAGAACGCGATCATATTGGCGGCCACCATCTCCGGCCCGTGGCTCGGCCGCGCCACGATCGGCGAGTCCGGCCGGAACGACGCGATGCCCCACACCTCCGGATCCAGCACCGCCAGCAGTTCGTCCAGATCCCCACCGGCACAGGCGGCGATGAACCGCTCCACCACCGCGCGATGCTCGGCCGGCGCCACCGGGCCGTCGGGCCGCCGCGCCTCCGACATCTTGATCCGTGCCCGGCGCGCCAGTTGCCGGCAGGTGCCGACCGGACGCCCGACGGTGTCCGCGACCAGTTCGAACGGCACCGCGAACACATCGTGCAGGATCAGCACCACCCGCTCGGCGGGCGCGAGACGTTGCAGCATGCGGTACAGCGCCAGCTGCACCTCCTCGTCGAGGGTGATGCGGTCGACCGGGTCGAGGGGCACGGCGTGCGCGACCGGTGTCTGGGCCTCCAGCTGCCCCGGATCCCCGGCCTGCTCGCGACGCGCTCGCGCACTGCGCAATTCGTCGAGACACAGGCGGCTGGTGACCACGGTGAGCCAGGCGCGCTCGTCGCTCACCTCGCCGGGTCGCATGCGGGCCAGCCGGGTGAATGCCTCCTGCGCGGCGTCCTCGGCCGCCCCGATATCGCCCAGTAGCCGGAAGGCCAGGTCCACCACGTAGGCGCGATGCCGCCGCCAGGCTCCGGCGAAAGCGTCCTCCGGCCGTTCTTCGGTGCTCATACCCATATGACGAGCCGCGCCCGCCGAAAGTTACCGGCCTCCGGAAGCGCCGAGCGGCGGTGACCCGGGGTGGGCCACCGCCGCTCGATAGGCGTGCCGCTCGGTTGATGACGCGGTTCAGTTGGGACACGGTTCAGAGCCGAGGAACACATGTGCCGGTCACTGACTTCGGAGGAACACGCGCAGCTGTCCGGGCTGCTGGTTCGCATAGCCGCCGACCATGGACTGACCCCGGGCGTGCATCCTGGCTACCAGACGGAGTGACGCCCCGCCGTGCCGAGGGATCGCTCAGATACGGTGTGGCGCAGTGGTTGTCACGGGGTCAGTGCGTCGATGGTGGCGATCCGGCCCGCCATGACCTCGCCCAGCAGGCGTCGGAAGGTCGGGCACTCCGCGTGACTCGGAGCCGGGCAGGCGGCCGCGTGCCGCAGGCCGTCACGCACGGCGGTCAATTGTGCGATGGTGCGGTCCAATTCGTCGGCCTTGCCGATGAGCGCGGCACGGTCCACGCGCAGGTCGCCCTGGGGACCGAAGGCGACGACAATGTCATCGAGGGAGAAACCGGCGGTGCGGCCGAGTGCGATCAGTGCCAGTTGTTCCAGTACGGATTCGTCGAATTGGCGGCGGAGCCCGTGCCGGCCGATCGAGGCGATCAGGCCCCGCTCCTCGTAGTAGCGCAATGTCGAGGCCGGGACGCCCGATCGGCGGACGACCTCAGCGATATCCAGACTGCTCACGGGATCACCTCGGGCCTTGACCTCGAGCCGACTTGAATTGGCACAGTGTAGCTCTCCGGCCCGTCCACCGACGAAGGACAGCGACCATGACGACACCGCTCGACAATGACCAATCCGCCCGCTGGAACGGCCCTTCCGGCAATGCCTGGGTCGACACTCAGGACCTCATCGCCCAGGTGATGCGACCACTCCAGGACATCCTGGTGGCGCTGGCGCGCGACACCGACGCCCGGGACGTCCTCGACGTCGGCTGCGGCACCGGCGGCACCACCCTCGCCCTCGCGCGGGAAACCGGCGCGCACTGCACCGGCGTCGACATCGCCGAACCGATGATCACCGCCGCCCGCGCGAACGCCGAGCGAGCGGGCCTGCCCGTCGACTTCATTCGCGCCGATGCCCAGACCCAGCCCTTCGAATCCGCCGCCTACGACCTCATCACCTCCCGGTTCGGGGTGATGTTCTTCGCCGACCCGGTCGCCGCCTTCACCAACCTGCGCCGAGCCACCCGGCCCGGCGGCCGGCTCGGCTGCATCGTCTGGCGCGATCCGGAGGAGAATCCGTTCTTCACCGCGGCCGAACGCGCCGCGGCGCCGCTGCTGTCGAATCTCGAACCCCGAATCCCCGGTTCACCAGGCCAATTCGCCCTCGCCGACCACGATCCCGTGGCCAGGATGCTGGCGGCGAGCGGCTGGGCCGATATCGATATCCGCCCGCTCGATGTCGACTGCGCCATGCCCGAACCGGCGCTCGTCGGCTACCTCTCGCGGCTGGGACCGGTCGGCCTGGCCCTGCTCGAGGTGGACGAACCCACCCGGCAGCGGGTCATCGAGACCGTGCGGGCCGCCTTCGAACCCTTCGTGCACGGCGACGAGGCCCGCTTCACCGCCGCCTGCTGGCTGCTCGACGCCCGGGCTCGCTGACGGGTCGCGGGAGCTGCCAGCCGCGGCCGGGATGCCCGAGCCTCCGGAACATGGTGGATCTCATCACACTTCGCTGAGCAGCCACTGGTCGCGGGGCGTGCGGCGGCGCTCGCGGCGGCTGCCGACCCGGGCACGCATGGCGTACTGCGCGGGCATGCTCTCCGCGGTCAGCTGATGCCAGCCGCTGCCGCCGTTGATGTCGAACACGCCGATGTATCCGCCGGGCAGCAACTGGAACGGCGCGGTGATGTGATTGCCGTAGTCGAACTGGGTGCTGCCCGCCGTGCGGAAGTTCTCGAACCAGGCGGGAAACACGAAGTCCGACACCTGGATTCCATCGATCGCGTACCCGTGCTGGTCCGCCTCACAGGCGTCGGCGACCTCGTAGGCGTAGATGCGTCCGGCGGTGGCGCTGGAGAACACGTAGGCGGCCAGGTTGATATCGGGGTCGCCGAGCATCTCCAGCAGCTCGTGGCTTGCCGTGACCGACCACTGCAGGCCGGCATTGATATCGCTGCGCGCGAACACCTTTCCCATCGGCAGACCCTCGTTCGTGAGATCGTGATAGCCGAGCGCCCCGGCCTGATCGGAGTCGTCGGACATCACCAGCCACCACGCTCCGGCCGGCGGCTGCGCGTCGGTCGCCACGAAACTCAGATCGGCGTCGCTCCCCCACACCGGGGCCCAGTCCCGGTGCACCTGCGTCTGCAGCGCCGGGACCACGGCAGAAACCTGAGCGTCGGTCAGTACGGTACTGCGGTTCAACACGGCAATATGTATGGCAGACATAGCGATTCTCGAATTCCTCATCGGCGACTGTATTCGATCTTGCTGACCGTCATCATCGCGCGAAATCCACAGGGAGGCAGGCGGAAAGTGCGCATCATCGATCTTTCGGTACCGATTCGGTCCGGTATGCAGGTGTACCCCGGCGATCCGGAGGTCACCATCCGGCCCGCGCTCACCGTGACCGCCGACGGGGTGAACGTATTGCACCTGGATCTCGGGTCGCAGACGGGCACGCACGTAGACGCGCCGCGACATATCGACGACATGCTGCCGACGCTCGACGAGCTGCCGCTGGACCGGTTCACCGGTCCGGGCGTGGTCATCGACGCGCGGGCGGCCGGGGCGGGCGGGTCGATCGGGCGCGAGTACTTCGCGGACCGGGTGACGGCGGGGCAGATCGTGCTCATCGCCACCGGCTGGTCGCGGCACTGGGGCACCCACGCGTACCTGAACCATCCGCATCTGACCGTGGAGGCGGCCGAGTATCTGGTCGCGGCGGGCGTACGGACGGTCGGGATCGACGCGCTCAGTGTCGACCCGACACCCACCGAGGAGATCCCGGTGCACCGGATTCTGTGCGGGGCGCACGCCGTCATCGCCGAGAATCTGACCGGATTGGGCGAGGTGCTCATGGCACAGCAGGCCGGGGAGCGGGTCGAGGTGTCGATGTTTCCACTTAGTCTGCCCGGCTCGGACGGCGCTCCGGTGCGGGCGGTCGCATGTGTCGGAGCTTGACCGAACGTGTCTCGGAGTGTGACAGAAACACCAGTGTGTCGCATTTTGCGGCGCAGGCCACGCGATCTTCGTAGACTGCTCTGGACACCGGGGACGTCGGGGCCCCCGACCCATGCTCGATCCGAAGGACATTGCACGTGAATCGTTGTGCCGTAACCACTTTGCTAGCCGTTGCGGCTGTCATCGCCGCCGCGCCCGTCGCGTCCGCGGAAATCGTCCTCACCGACGCTTCGCAGACCACGACGACCACGCCCGGCACCACGACGACCACCCCGGGCACCACCACGCCCGGCACCACCACCCCGGGCACGACGGCCGACCCGTCAGCCGCCGACAATCCGATCGAGTCCGATGTGAACTTCGGATCCTCCGCCATCAAGCTCGGCGGCGCGACCGGTTCGGCGACCACGGGTTCCTCGAAGGGCGGCTGCACTGTCGCCGGCAGTGCCGCGGCACTCGCCGGCTACGCGGGGCTGGGCTGCGGAAACCTCAATGGCGGCGGAGGCATCGGGCCGGGCACCATCGGCTGACCCCCGCTCCCCCGAGATCGAGCGCGTCCCAAGGGGCATCAGCGAACACGCTGATGCCCCTTCGGCGCGCCCGCGATCAGCGGTTGTCGTCGGGGCTCAGCGGTTGTCGTCGGCGTTGCCGGCCTTCCACTGCTCCCACGGAATGTTCCAGTCGCCCAGCCCGTCCAGACCCGACAGCGTGCCGCCGACGGTGTTCTTGACGATGGTGATGTCGCCGCGCTTGACGTTGTCGTATACCCACTTGGCGTCGGCCGGGCTCAGATTCAGGCAGCCGTGGCTGGTGTTGACCGAGCCCTGCGCGCCCACCGACCACGGGGCCGAGTGGAAGAAGATGCCGGAGTAGGAGATCCGCGTCGCCCAGTCGATGGGGGTGCGATAGCCGCCCGGCGAGTTCACCGGGACGCCGTAGGTGGAGGAGTCCATGATGATCCTGTCGAACTTGTCGCCGACGATGTAGACGCCGTTGTCGGTGGGCGTGGAGTCCTTGCCCATCGAGGTCGGCATGGTCCTGATCACCTCGCCGTTGCGTTCGACGGTCACCATCTTGGTGTCGTCGTCGGCGGTGAAGACGGTGGCGTCGCCGATGGTGAAGCTGGAGTGGATGTCACTGTCGCCGACCAGGCCGTTCCCGAGATCCCGGCCGTAGGCGTTCACCGCGATGTCGACCTTGGTGCCCGGGGCCCAGAAGTTCTGCGGCCGCCAGCGCACCTCGCGATTGTTGACCCAGTAGAAGGCGCCCTCCACCGCGGGCGTGGTTGTGATCTTGATCGCCGCCTGGGCGGCCTTGCGATCCGGAATGTTCTCGTCGAACTGCACGGCCACCGGCTGGCCGATACCGACCACGTCGTCCTCCGCCGGCAGCAGGTACGGGTGGGTGCGGTTATTGGGCGTGATAGTGGTGAAACTCATAGTCGAATTGGTCGCGCCGCCAAGGCCGATCGCGTCGACGCTCAACTTGTAGGTGCGCCCGAACCCCAACTGCTCGGTCAGCCGCCACGAACGACCGTCCACCGCCAGCTCACCCGACACCGGCTTGCCGTCCGGATTGGTGAGCGCCACGGTCGTGAGCCGGCCGTCCTCCACCTTCAAGGTCAACTCCCCCGGCGACACCCCTTTGTCGCCGTCCTTCACCGGTGAGATCAGCTTCGGCTTCATGAGCTCGCCGATCGGATTGGAATCGATTGCCATCGTCGAGGATTGACCCTTGTCCCCCGACGAGCACCCGACCAGCGCCAACGCCAGCACGGACACCACGACCCCGACAACCGGCAGCCGCCCGTATCGCCGCAGGCCCCGACCTTCACTCATCACAACCCCGCTTCACGTCTCGGCGCGCAGCACGCTTGTTCGACCACCGCGCCCGCCCCATCCGACCGAGACCCCCGCCCTGCCAGTCACAACCACCCCGGCAACCAAACGTCCCGCCCACAGGGCTTCCCCCGAAACATCCGTGATCACCCCCGCCGCGTTAACAACTCCCCAACCCCCCACAAACCCGCAGCTCAGACACGCGATTTCACTTTCCGCACTCCACCCTGTTAATGTTCTTCTCGCACCGCAGAGCGGCCCAAGCGAAAGCCAAGCCCCCCGCGGAGTGACACGCGCCATTAGCTCAATTGGCAGAGCAGCTGACTCTTAATCAGCGGGTTCGGGGTTCGAGTCCCTGATGGCGCACAACACAAAAGCCCCTCCCACCAGCAAAGAGGCTGGTCCAGGAGGGGCTTTTATTGTTGGCACTCCAGCTTCAGCTGTAGCTTACGAGCCGGCGGCTACAAGGTGACGCCGCACCACCCCGCGAACCCTCGAATGCTGTCCGGCCGGCGAGCATCCTCGCGCGCAAGGACACGGATGGTCTCGTGCACCATCGGGTGATAGCGGACCATTGACGGTGCCAGCAAGCGGCCTGCCATCAACGAATCCATCACCATGGCCCGATTCCCTTGGAGCTGATACGCACGGGCGAGATCGATTTGATGATGGCCGGATCGCGATCGCGGGGTATCCGAAGCCGGCATCCTCGTCGCCGGAGCCGTCCTCACTCTCCTGTTCCTGCCCGGCCGCTCCCCGGATCAAGCCGCACCCGAGATCGATTGATCGAAAGAAGGCGGCCCCGGCACCGTTGGTCACGACGGCGCCGGGGCGGGCTCGCTAGACCTGTCGTGAACGCGGCGATCCCGTTCTCGCTCAGAAGCAGTAGGGGAACTTGCATTTGGTCGGATCATCGGGTCCGAAGATCACCGCGATCAGCCCGTTGAGCACGACATCCGCCGCTCCCGATCCGGTGCTGAAAGCGATGTCGTGTGCGCCAGGGGCAGCCTGCGTGGCGGTCTCGGGCTGAGCGGCCCCGGCAGTTCCCATTGCCGGGGCACCGATCAGGATCCCCGCCGTGATGACCAACACCGTCTTTCGAATCATTACGCGCCCTTTCGTTTTCACTCGATACTTCCGATGATGCTCATGATGTCGGGGCAGCGATCCGAGCAGGCGGCTCCGACCCGATTCACATCAGCGGCCGAAGATCGTTCGCGCAGCGGATGTCCGCGGAAGGTACCGGCCGGGCATGGCGGGCTGTCACAATCGAGACGGGGTTGGCGGCGGTGGCCGGCATCCCGGACGGGCTTCCGCTGGTGCCGGGGGCAGGTTTGGCGAAAGGGTCGTCATGTTCATGCGGGTATTCGGCCTGTCCTTCGGTGTCGCGGCAGTCGCGTTGGTGGCGGCTCTCTTGTACGGCGGGCCGCACGCCGTGGCCCTCGCGGCGATCCTCGGTGTGCTCGAGGTGTCGCTGTCGTTCGACAACGCCGTCGTCAATGCCGGTGTGCTGCAACGGATGAGTCCGCTGTGGCAGCGGCTGTTCCTCACCGTCGGCGTGCTGATCGCGGTCTTCGGGATGCGGCTGTTGTTTCCGCTCATGGTCGTCGCGATCGGGGCGCACCTCGATCCGATCAAGGCACTCGATCTGGCACTGAACCCGCCCGCGGGCGGTGCGTCACATTACCCCGACGGACGACCGAGCTACGAGACCTTGCTGATCGACGCCAATCCCAAGATCGCCACCTTCGGTGGGATGTTCCTGCTGCTGCTGTTCCTCAACTTCGTCTGCACCCCGCGCGAAATCACCTGGCTGTCACGACTGGAGCGACCGTTGGCCCGGCTCGGCGGCTTCAATATGTTCACCGTCGTGGTCGCGCTGTTGGTCCTCGTCGTGACCGCGGGTGTCATCGCGCCCGATGACAAGGCCGATGTCGTCATGGTGGCGGGCGCCTTCGGCATGGTCACCTATTTCGTCGTCGACGGTCTCGGTGAGCATTTCTCGTCGGAGGAAACGAACGGGCCCTCGCGGGCAACGGTCGCCGTCGGTCGAGCGGCGTTCTTCCTCCTGCTCTATGTGGAGGTGCTGGACGCGTCCTTCTCCTTCGACGGGGTGATCGGCTCGTTCGCCATCACGTCCGATCCGATCATCATCGCGCTCGGCCTGGGCCTCGTCGGCGCCATGTTCGTCCGCTCGATCACCGTCTACCTGGTCCGCAAAGGGACCCTGGCCCAATACGTTTACCTCGAACACGGCGCCCACTGGGCCATCGGCGCGCTGGCCCTCGTGCTGCTGTACTCCACCGGCCACCATGTCGACCAGCTCGCCACCGGCATGATCGGCGTCGTCATCATCCTCGCCGCGTTCGCGAGCAGCGTCGTGTACAACCGGCGGCGGCGCTTACCGATCGCCGCACCTGCCGAACCGGACCGCCTGATGCACACCGACCTTCGCTGACGGCGCTGACGACACACCCATCGACCCCTGTGCACGCGCTGGCCGGTTCGAGCGCTCGGCGGTCGTTCCACGGACCCGAGATGATCGATCCCGGCAGATCGCGCGCCTCGCGGCAAGGGCGCGTATTGGCAGCACAGTATCGGTAGCGGAATCAATTGGCGGAATCCCGCAATTTTGCACCGGAATTCGCGTTCAGGCCCTGTTCGGCGGCGATAGTGCGAGATACAGCCAGTCGTCCGGAGCTGTCAGCCGAGGTTCCGTCCTGCCTCGGTGAAGTCCAGTTCGCCCCACCAGGTGGAGGAGTCAACGGAATCGCTTGGCGTGCTGAATCTTTGCCGACCTCGATATCTGGTGCAACGATCCGTCCTGGGCGTCGTCATCCCCGTCGCGGTCGTCCGCGGCCAGTTTCATCGACCACTACTCGGAGCGAGTGGTGACCCTCATGCCTGGTCGTGAACGGCCACACCCGGGACCGAGGCGGGGCGTTCCGTGCGAACGTATTTGGCTAGCAGGTACGCCGCGATCGCGGCCGGAACGTTCATCAGCACGCCGTACACCGCGCCCGGGACAGCGATCGTGTCGTTGTGCAGCACCGATCCGGCGACGGCGATGGCGATCGCTCCGTTGTGGATACCGATCTCCATCGCCGAGGCGATCGCCTGATCGGCGTCCACCCGGAACAACCGCGGCACGACATAGCCCACGCCCAAACTGATCACGGCGAACACGAGGCTCAGTGAGGCGAGCTTGCCGATGTGCTCGGTGAGCGTGTCGAAATTCTTCGCCACCGCTGCGAGCACGACCAGCGCGAGCACGACGATCGAGAGGATCTTGACACTGCCGCGCATCCGCTCGGACCACGCGGTGAACCGGTGATGCACGAGCATGCCGACCACGACGGGGACCAGCACGATCGCGAACACCTGCGCGAACTTGTCCGGCCGCAGCCCGAACGAACCGTCACCGTCCATGAACCGGCTGAACGCCAGCGCGACGATCAGCGGCATCGTGAACACGGCCAGCACCGAATTGATCGCGGTGAGGGTGATGTTCAGCGCGACACTACCGCCCGCGATATGACTGAACAGGTTGGCCGACGGGCCCCCGGGTGATGCAGCGAGCAGCAACATGCCCACCGCGAGCGCCCCTTCGAGCCGGAACAGATGGATCAGCCCGAAACACACCACGGGTAGCAACACCGTCTGGCAGAGCAACGCGACCACCGCGGCCTTCGGATATCGCAGCACCCGTGCGAAATCGCCGACAGTCAAAGTCAATCCGAGCCCGAACATCACCAGGGCCAGTGCGAGCGGTAGCAACACCGCGAAAATCGTTGACCCCATACGAATCTCCTCACGAACGAACGGGCTGGTGGCCGACCTGAACGCGACCGGCACCGAGTGTGGACGCTACCGCCGTGCCCGTTGCGCGGGCCGACCGGGGCGCTACTCGATCAATATGCGAACAACCATCAGGCAGTCCATATTTCACGATTGACAGGAGGTCGTTGGTCGGCCGTTCGACCACCCGATACTCGACGGGCGGGCCGTCGCCTCAGCAACCTCGGAGCCGGAGCCGGCATCTCTGGAGGATGGGCTGGCCGTCGCTGCGAAATGGAATCGGGTGCGTGAGAGTTGTTGCGGCGCAGTATCACCGAGCACTCCTACCAGCTTGTCCACACCCGCGCCGCAACGAATGGCCGCTCCCACGTCCACCGGTCACCGGGCCGCCGAGGCACACATCTCGCCCGGTGGCGTGCCGGGATGGATCTCGACCAGCTCCGCACGCCCCTCACCAGGGTGAGCGTGGTCACGGTCGGACATGCTGCCAGTCCTCGAGGCGGAGGTGACGGCGGTCGCGGCGGAGGGTCCAGGTGCCGCCCGGGTAGGTGAGGGTGTTGGTGCCTTCGGGGTCTACGAAGTAGCTGGTGCAACCGCCGGTGGACCAGATTCGGGTACTGAGGAGAGTGCGGGCTCGGGACACCCAGGCGCGTTCGGCGGATTGCGCAGGGGTGTAGCGGGGAACGGCGTGGGTGTGCATGTGGCTGATGATGCGCGCTATGAGGCGGGCGGTAGGTTCGATGGCCAGGAATTGGGAGGTGTGCGGCAGGGCGGTGTTGGGGCCCGTGACGGCGAAGAGGTTGGGAAGGCCGGCGAAGGCTATGCCGCGGTAGGCCGTGAAGCCGTCCGCGGTGAATTTCTTTCGAGTGGACGTGGTTTCGGTGCGGAAGTCGGGGAAGCGGGCGATGGAGTCCTGGACGTGGAAGCCGGTGGCCCACACGATGGCGTCTACTTCGTGGTGGGCGCCGTCGGCGGTGCGCAGGCCGGTGGGGGTGATCTCGATGATCTTTTCGGTGACGAGGTCGACGGTGGGCCGGGCGAAGGCGGCGTAGTACTCGTCGGACACCATCGGGCGCTTGCAGCCGAAACGGTAGTCGGGGACCAGCTTTCGGCGAATCTCGGGATCGGGAACCTGATGCCGCAAGGCGGCCAGGCAGATTCGCTCGTAGAGTCGCACCAGGCGGGGATGGAACTCGGCGAAGTGCAGCGCCTCCAGGAAGGCGAAGACGAAGCCGCGGGCGGCGAGTCGCAACGGTGGGATGTGGCGGAACAGGGTCCGGACCGCCGGCGGGATGGGGCGATCGCCGCGGGGCAGCACCCAGGCGGCGGTGCGCTGGAAGGACACAACCCCTCCGGCGGTGCGCGCCAGGGCGGGCACGATCTGCACGGCGCTCGCGCCCGCACCGACCACGGCGACGCGCTTGCCGGCCGGCTCGAAGTCCCGATCCCATGTGCTCGAATGCATTTGCGGGCCGGTGAATTCGGTGCGGCCGGGGATGTCGGGGATGGCGGCGGTGTGCAGTGAGAAATACCCCATGACGACGGCACGCGCCCGCACCGTCCGGCCGTCGCTCAGCCGGATCACCCATTCCGCGGCGTCTTCGTCGAAATCTGCATCGGCCACTTCGCTGTTCAGCTGAACGTGCCGTCGCAGGTCGAAGCGATCCACTACCGCCTCGGTGTATGCGCGCAGCTCGGGCTGAGGCGCGTAGAGGCGCGTCCACTCCGTATTCGGTGCGAACGAATACGAATACAGCACTGAGGGCACATCGACCGCGCATCCGGGATAGACATTGTCCCGCCAGGTGCCGCCGATGGCGTCGGCCCGCTCGAGCATGACGAAGTCGTCCATGCCGAGGCGGCGGAGATTGATCGCCACACCCAGACCGCTGAATCCGGTGCCGATGATGGCAACGTAGTAACGGTCGGGGCCGGAGGGGGATTCGGACATGTGGACACCTCGGTTCGTGAATGAGAAGTAGTGATGGGCGGCGAATCGTCAGGGGGAGACGGCCGCGACTTCGGCGGGTGCAGCGCTGCTTTCGCGCAGCCCGAATCGGGCATGCAAGCGGCGCAGTGGTTGCGGAGCCCACCAGGTCCACCGCCCGCCCAGTCGCAGTGTCGCCGGGAGCAGGAATCCGCGCACCACGGTGGCGTCGGCCAGCACAGCCAACGGCAGGCCGATGCCGAATGCCTTCATGAAGGTGATGTCGGACGCGAGGAAGCCCAGGAACACGATGGAGATGAGGACGGCGGCCGCGGTGACGATGCGGCCGATCCGCTCCAGTCCGATCGCGACCGATGCCGTTGCGTCCCCGGTGTTCTCGTACTCCTCGCGGATACGGGCCAGCAGGAAGACCTGATAGTCCATGGCCAGCCCGAAGGCGACGGCGAACAGCATGACCGGCACCACCGCCGACAGGTCGCCAGTGGGGGTGAACCCGAGCAGCACGGACAGCCTGCCCTCCTGGAAGATCCACACCAGTGCGCCGAAGGTGGCGGTCAGGCTCAGCGCACTCAGGATCAGCGCCAGCACCGGTACGAGCACGCTGCCGGTCAGCAGGAACAGCAGCAGCGCCATGGCGATCAGTACATAGCCCAGGGCGAAGGGCGATCGCGCGGTCAGGGCGTGGATGGCGTCCATATTGGCCGCGTCCACTCCGCCGACCAGCGCCCGCGACGGTGCCGGGGTGGCACGTACGGCGCGGATGACGGCGTCCGCGGTCCCGGGGTCCGCGGCAGTTGGCACCACGGAAAGGTAAGCGGCATTGTCGGTTTCGAACCGGTGATGGACCTCGGTGGCGGGTATCGCGAGCGTGCCCCTGATGTAGCTTCCCGTCGCGGTATCCACGCGCGCGACATTCTCGAGCGACGACAGCGCCGCCGCGTAATCGGGGAGCCCGGTCTTACTGTCCGGCAGCACCACGAACAATCCGCTGAGCTCGGCGGCATCGAAATCGCGCTGTACCGTCTCGGCCACCTGCCGCGCGGACGAACCGGCGGGCATGGACCGATAGTCCGGAAAGCCGGGGTGGAATCGCAGGAACGGCAGCCCGAGCGCCAGCAGCAACAGCACCGTGACGGTGGTGACCGGAATCGGCCGCCGCATGACCATTGTCGCGAGCCGATGCCAGAAGCCCTGGTCCAGCTCCCGGGAGTCGCTGCCGGACAACCGCTTCCGACCGATCCGGAACCTGTCGATCCGATCGCCCGCCACCAGCAGAATCGCGGGCAAGACGGTCAGCGAGACCACGGCGGCGGTGAGCGCCACGGCAATCCCGGCGTACCCGATCGACCGCACCGCCAGGAGCGGGAAGATCAGCATGGACGACAGCGCGACGGCCACGGTCAGCGCCGAGAAGGCCACGGTCCGCCCCGCCGAGCCCATGGTCGTGACCAGCGCCGCGCGCGGATCGGCCGCCGTGGCGAGCTCCTCGCGATACCGATTGACGATCAGCAGGCTGTAGTCGATCGCCAGACCGAGGCCTAGCAGTGAGGCGACATTGGTTGCAGTGGACGATAATTCGGTGAACTCGGCCACCAGCCACAGCACACCCACGGTAAGCAAGGTCGTGACGGTTCCGGTGATGAGCGGCAGCGCCGCACCCACCACGGTCCCGAAGACCACGAGCAGCGCGATCAGGGTCAGCGGAAACGCCACGCCCTCCCCCGCGGCCACGTCTCGCTGCCCCTGCCGCACGGTTTCATGCATCATCATCGCGTACCCGCCGACCCGGACCTCGATCCCGTCGTGCGTCCCGGCGAATTCCGGTGCCAGATCGGCGATCCGGTGGTCGATACGCATCTCGTCGCCCATGATCGTGGCGACGATGAGGCCCTGTCGGCCGCTCTTGTCGCGCAGCGCGGGCAGGTGTCCCGAGGTCCAGTAGGACATCACCCCGGAGACATCGGATTCGGCCTCCAGCCGCCGCACGAGGGCCGTCGCGGCGCGCCCGGAGTCGTTGTCGTCGACGGTCCGCCCGGTGTCCACCAGCAAGACCAGGTTCGGCGCACCCTGTCCGAAGTGGTCGCGCAGCACATCGGCGGCGGCGCTGGATTCCGCACTCGGGTCGAAGTATCCGCCGCCCTGCAGCTTGTCGAACAGCGTGGTGCCCGCCAGCCCGGCGAGCACCGCCAGCACGGCGGCGACGATCAGTACCGCACGATGCCTGCGCAGCGCGAATTCCACCACGGTCAGCGCGCCTCCGCCCGCATGAGCAGCTTCTCCGGATGTACCAGCGCACCGATCACGGTCTCCCGCACCGGAATACCCGGCACGGGCCGCAGTCGCCAGCGGGCGCAGATGGTGGCCACCTGCAGGGCGATCTCGGTGAGCGCGAACACATTTCCCGGGCATTGCCGGGCACCCATGCCGAACGGGATGTGCGCGCCCTTCGACAGGTCCGCCATCCGCTCCGGCAGCCAGCGATCCGGGTCGAAGCGCTGCGGATCGGGGTACACGGCGGGATCTCGGTGCACTGCCACTGGACAGACGAAAAGCATGCTGCCGCCCGGTATTTCGACATCGCCGAGGGTATAGCGGGTGGGCACGTGCCGGACCGTGAGCCACGGCGAATACTTGCGCAGCGTCTCGAGCACAATGCGCTTGGTGACCTCGAGCTCGGCCAGGTCGCCGAACTCCGCAGCCCTCACGTCGGTGCCTCCATCCGCGCGCAACACGGCATCCACCTCGGCGTGCAACGCAGCCTCCACCTCGGGATTCTGCCCGAGCTCATGGAACACCCAGGCCAGCGTCGCCCCGATGGCCTCGGTGCCGCCGACCAGGAAGTTGATCAGCTCGTCGTGCACTTGAGAGTCGGTGAGCGCACCCCCGGATTCGTCGCGGGCCTTGAGCAACGTGTCGAGCAGATCGCCGTGATCGAGGTCGGGATCCGCCGCCAGTTCGGCGCGATACGCGGCGATGATGGTGCCGGTGGCCGCCTTCATCTCCACCACCAGCCGGTCGAACCGGCGATTGCCCGGCAGCGGCAGCCGGTCGATCCAGGCGGGCCGGGTGACGCGCCGGGAGAGCAGGGTCATGACCGGCGGCAGCAGGCGGTGAATGTGTTCGGCTGTCTCGGAACCGAGTTCGCCGGTGAACAGCGATCCGGCCACGGTGCGCAGCGCCAGATCGTGCATCTGCTCATTGACCGCGAGGAAATCGCCATTGCGCCAGGACGCGGCGCGCTCCGCTCCGAGCCGCGTCATGACCGCCGCGTAGCGCGCGATCCGGGCCTTCGCGAAGGCCGGTGCGATCATGCGCCGTTCACGCCGATGCCGCTGCCCCTGGAGCACGGTCACGCCCTCGCCCAGCAGCGCCTCCGCACGTTCGATCATCAGCCCCTGGTCGGAGAGCGCCACGAACGCCTCGCGGACCAGCTCGGGATCGGTGACGACGTAGGTGTCGTAACCGGGAATCCGCACGCGCACAACCGGTCCCACAGCCGACAGCGTGGACAGGAATCGGTATGGCCGGCGGCCGAACCGCGGCCAGTGCCCGAGCAGCGGGAGCGCGCCGGGCGCGGTGGGCGCCGCGCGGTGCGCGATCGGCGTAACGGTGGCGGTGGATGTCATCGCGAAGGTGCTCCAAATCTGGCGTGCCGGATCGCGCGACGACGCGCGGAATCAAGGTAATTGCGGGCGATGGCCCGATTATCGATTGCCGGAGGGGTGCCGGTTTCGGTCAGAGTAACCAGTAATTCCGTGCGGTCGCAACCGGACTTTCGTCTTTGTCTCCGGAGCCAAAATGTGTTGTCGCGATTGGTTTCTCGGGTGTAGTGGCATTCGATATGACGCGGCCTGCGGGTGACATCTGTCGCTCTCGGGACCGAGTTGCCTTGACACCGTATGGCGGTCGTCTCTAGCGTCCGTGGAATCCGAACCGAGTCAATGTTCGCCTCGTTCGATTCACCGGGACGGCCCATTCGCCGGTTCCCTCCATCCCATTACTCTCGGGAGTCACGATTGTGAGTGCCGCGCGCCTCGGCGCGCTGGGAGCCGCTCTGCCCCAGCGCGAATACACCACGGATGAAGTACTGGCCCGCATGTCGAGCGGCGGGCAATTCGAAGTCGAACGGATCACCGGAATCCGGACCCGGCGCATGGTCGACCGGTCGGCCGGCGAGGACAGTCTCTCCCTCGGCGCCCGCGCCGCGCAGGACTGCCTGGCGCGCTCGCGATACCAGGCCGCCGACATCGATGTGATCATCAGCGCCGGTACCACCGTGCACGACGGGTTTCACATGGTGTTCGAACCCGCCGCCGCCCACGAGATCGCCCGCCGGATCGGCGCGGACCATGCCATGGGCTACGACGTCGTCAATGCCTGCGGTGGCACCATGACGGCTATCTACCTGCTGGAGAACATGATTCGCGCCGGTCTGGTGCGCACCGGCATGGTGGTGACCGCGGAGATCATCTCCCCGGTCACCGAGGGCGCGCTCGCCGAGGCGAAGGACGCGCGCGATCTGCAGTTCCCGGCGCTCACCCTGGCCGACGCCGCCGTCGCGGTGATCGTGGACCGGGCCGAGGACGAGCACGACCGCATCCACTACGTGGACATGATCACCTGCGCCGAGTTCTCGCCGCTGTGTATCGCCAAACCCAGCGACGCCTCCGAGAACATGATCATGCTGACCGACAATATGACCATGCAGGCGGCTCCGCGACGGGAAACCTGGGCGAAACTGCACCGCGATCGGCTCATCAAGCGCGGCACCACCTTCGCCGACGAGAAGTTCGATTTCATCGTCTTCCATCAGCTCGGCGTGGCCTTCACCGAGAAGCTCGCCGAATCCGGCGGCAAGATCCACGAGGCGGAGATGCCGCCGCGGCTGGCGACCGTGCACAAATACGCGAATACTGGTGCCAGCACGCATTTCCTCGCGATATACGACTACATTTCGCGGGGCGAAATACCGAAGGGTTCCAAGATCTGCGTGGTGCCGACCGCCTCCGGAATGATCTTCGGCGTCATGTCGGCCACACTCGATTCTCTGGTGGGATGAGCATGTCTGTTGTCATCGAGCAATCCGCGATCAGCGCCGCCCCGGCCACCGCGGGATCCATCGACCACGCCGTGGCCGCGGGCCGGGAATGCCTGGAGCGGGCCGGCATCGCACCCGGCGATATCGACGTGCTGGTGAATGTCGGCGTCTACCGGGACGGCAATGTGGTCGAGCCCGCGAACTCCGCACTCATCCAGCTCGGGCTGGCGATGCATCTGGACTACGAGGCGGGCTCGGGCCGCTCCACCTTCTCCTTCGACCTGCGCAATGGCGCGTGCGGGGTGCTGAACGCCGTGCACGCGGCGACCGCGCTGCTGGCCAACGGCACCGCACAACGAGTGCTGGTGGTCGGCAGTGATGCGCATCCTGGCGGAATTGCCCACCAGTCGAATGACTTCCGATACGCGACCGTCGGCTCGGCCTGGCTGCTGAGCAAGGGCGTGGATCGGGAGACGGGTTTCGGCCCGCTACGCATTTCCCCGGTGCGTGGCAGGGCGGCGGGCACGAATCCCGGCATCGCCGGATATCTGGATCTGAAAGCCATGGGAAATGCTGGGCAGCAGACGATTACGGTCGAGGTCGCACCGGACTACGACACCGTGATCACCGCGACGGCCGCCGATACGCTGCGTGGCTATCTGGCCGAGCAGCCCGAAATCGTCACGGGCAATACCGTTCTGGTCACCAACAACCCGGTGCCCGGGTTGGCGAGCGGGCTCGCGGCGGAATTCGGATTCGCCCGCGGCTACCAGGCGATGACCGGCGACCGCGACGCCGGCAGCTCGGGCCTGGCCATTGCCTACCACCAACTTCGAGAGCAGGGTGCACTGACGCCGGGCGCGGAACTGGTGTTCCTGGCGGCAGGTTCGGGTCCGATGGCGGGGTGCGTGCGCTACCGGGTGGAAGGGGCCGCGTGAACGCGGTACTCGACGATCCGGATCTGGTGCTGGCGCGCCAGATCGAGAAGTACGCCGGGCTGCCCGCGGTCAGCTATCAGACCCGGCTGCCGGGCCGGGCGGGCGGCGTCGCGGCCTTCGACGCGTTGACCTTCGGTGAACTCGGTGAGCGGATCGACGCTTACGCGCGCGCCTTTACCGAGATCGGAATCACCAAGGGTGTCAAGACGATTGTGATGGTCCGGCCGGACCCGGATCTGTTCGCGGTGATCTTCGCGCTGTTCCGGGTGGGCGCGGTGCCGGTGGTGGTGGACCCGGGCATGGGCGTGAATCGCATGCTGCACTGTTTCCGCAGCGTCGGCGCGCAGGCGTTCATCGGCGTTCCGGAGGCTCACCTGATCCGGATCGTCGCGCGCCGCACCTTCCGCACGGTGCGCGTGCACGTCACGACGGGCGCTCGCTCCTATTGGGGCGGTTACACACTCGCGCAGCTGGGCGACCACGGCAGTGTGGGCGAGCCCGTCGCGGTGGCCCATGCGCCCGAGGATCTGCTGATGATCGCGTTCACCACCGGTAGCACGGGCCCCGCCAAGGGAGTGGAATTCACCCGTGCGGGCTTCGCCGCGTCCCTGCGGGTCGTCACCGATCTGCACGATCGCGCGGACGGTTTCGTCTCGCTGGCGACGGTGCCGCTGTTCGGTCTGTTCGATCTACTGCAGGGCGCGCACGTGGTGCTCGGGCCGGTGGATCCGGTGAAAGTGTCGCAGGCCGATCCCGCGCTGCTCGTGGAGGTGGCCCGCAGCTTCGGGATCACCGACCTGACCGCCTCGCCCGCCCTGCTGGGCCCCCTCGGTGACTACCTGGGGCGTACCGGAATCGAACTGCCCAGCCTCACCACGGTCATTTCGATGGGTGCGCCCGCGAATCTAGCGGCGCTGGCCGCGGTGCGGAACGCGCTCGGCGCGCGGGCCCGGGTCTTCACCACCTACGGTGCGACCGAGGCGCTTCCGCTGACCACCCTGGAGTGGTCGGAGCTCGAAGCGCTGCGGGAGCGGACCCAGGACGGAGCGGGCACCTGTGTGGGACGGGTACTGCCGGAGTCCGATAGCGACACCCGAGTACGGATCATTCGCATCACCGATGACGAAATCCCTTGCTGGACAGATGATCTGGAAGTCGCACCCGGCGAGATCGGCGAGATCGTCGCTGCCGGACCCCAGGTCAGTCAGCGCTACCACGGCAACCCTGCCGCCGACGCGCGAGCCAAGATCGACGAACGGCTCCCCGACGGCACGCTGCGCCGCTGGCACCGCATCGGCGACCTCGCCTGGCAGGACACCGACGGCCGACTGTGGTTCTGCGGCCGCATCTCCCAGCGGGTGCGCACCGCCGCCCGGGACCTGTTCACCGTGCAGTGTGAACAGATCTTCAATACCCACCCGGATGTCCACCGCAGCGCGCTGGTCGGCGTCGGCCGGGCCGGCGCGCAGGTGCCGGTGCTCTGCTACGAGCCGCGCGCGGGCGCCGATCCCGACGAAAGCCCCCGCATCGAGCGGGAATTGCGGCTGCTGGCCGAATCCCGCGAGATTACCGCGCCGATCCGCACCTTCCTGCGGCACGACGGCTTCCCGGTCGACATCCGGCACAACGCCAAGATCGGCCGCGAGGCGCTGTCCGGCTGGGCCGCCACCCGCCTCGGCTACGACAGTGAAGGAAACCAGCGATGAAAGTCCTCGTCACCGGCGGCACCGGATTCCTCGGCAGCCACATCGTCGACCAGGCCCTGGCGGCGGGCGACGAGGTGCGCGTACTCGCCCGCCCCACCGGCGATCTCGGCTATCTGCGCTCGCTGCCCGAGGTCGAGATCGTGCACGGCGACCTCGGCGACGCGGAGTCGCTCGCCGCGGCCTGCAAGGGAGTGGACGTGGTGCACCACAGTGCGGGCCGGGTGGCCGAGACCGGCCACCGCGACCAGTTCTGGGAGGCCAATGTCGAGGGCACCCGGCGGCTGATGGATGCCGCGCGGGCCGCGGGCACCGGACGTTTCGTCTTCGTCAGCAGCCCCAGTGTGGCCACCGAATACGATCGCGACCGGTTCGGCATCGACGAATCCGAACCCTACGTGCGCAACCCCAAGAGCTACTATGTCGAAACCAAGGCGATCGCCGAGCGCGAAGTGCTCGCGGCCGACGGACCCGACTTCACCACCTGCGCGCTGCGTCCCCGGATGATCTGGGGGCCGCGTTCGGGCGGATGGATGACGCTGCTGCTGAACAAGATTCGCTCCGGCCGCCTGCCCGACCTGTCGGGCGGCGAGCCGGTGCTGGCGTCGATCACCCACTGCGAGCACGCCGCCCGCGCGTGCGTGCAGGCGTCGCGGTCCGACGCGGTGGCCGGGAAGCCCTACTTCCTGGCCGACGCCGAGGACGTCGACCTGTGGGGCTTCGCCCGCGACCTGGCGACCGCCTTCGACCTGACACCACCGACCCGGACCATTCCGAAACCGGTGCTGGACGGCGTCATCGCGGTCTTCGACACCATCTGGAAGATCCCCGGACTGCAGTCGCGCATCGCTCCCCCGCTGTCCAGCTGGACGGTCGCCGCGCTCACGGTGTCGAACACCTACGACACCACCGCGGCGCGGCGTGATTTCGGCTATGCCCCCACGATTTCCCTGCGCGATGGGCTGGATGGCTATGTGGAGTGGGTGAAATCGATCGGCGGATTGTCCGCTCTCCCATCCTGATACCGCTCCCCATCCGATGACGCATTGCCGTCCCGGTCGGCTCACCAGGACATCACAACGCTCCCGGTCCGGAATGGACCGGGAGCGTTGTATTTTCGCCTCACCCCGCCGACGGCAAGGCTCGTTCCTCGGCGGGCAACAGCAGGTCGGTCAGCTCGTCGAGGGCGGCGTCCAGACCGTCTGTCAGGTACTCCATCGCCGGCAGCTTGTCGGCGGCGCCGAGCACGCCGAAGTGCAGCGCGTCGAGGTAACCCACACAGGTGACGTTGAACGGGTTGCCGTGCATGAGCAGTGAGATCGGGTACAGCGACTCCAGCCGGGCGCCGTTCCAGTACAGCGGATTTCGCGGTCCGGGAACATTGGAGATGCCCATCGGATGCGAGGCCGGGGTGTTGGCGCGACCCCAGGTCAGACCCATGATCCACGGCAGGGTGACGGCCAGGCCGTAGCCGATGACGGCATTGGCCGGGCGGCCCGCCATCTCCTGCTTCGCGGCGCGGATCGCCGCGCGGACCGCAGCGAGGCGCTCGGCCGGGTCGGCGATATCGGTGCCCAGCGCGGTGAACATCATGCCCGCGCGGGTACCCACCCGATCGTCGTCGCCTTCCCGCAGGTCCACCGGGACACCCGCGGTGAGCGGGCGAGCGGGGAGTTCGGCGTGTGCGGTCAGGTAGTCGCGCAGCGCCGTGCCGACCAGATACAGCACGATGTCGTTGACCGTGCAGTCGGCAGCCTTGGCCAGCCGTTTGAACCGGTCCAGGTCGTAGCGGCGCAGGGACAGGTCCCGGCGGCCCGTGATCGGTCCGTCGAAGATGGACGCCGGCTGCTGGTAGGCGCGCTGCGCCGGGATCCGGCCGCGGGCACGGCGCAGGGCGTCGCGACCCGCCGCGCCGATGCCGCGTACCAGTTCGAGCACGCCGCGCAGCGTCGCAAGCATGGCCCGCCACCGATTCGCGGACCGAACACGCTGCGGTGCATCAGGATTCACGCGGCCGACGGTGAACAGGTTCGGTGTGTCCCGGTCGGCCGGATCCGTCGAGAAGGTGTCGGTGAACAACCGCATCAGCGACGCACCGTCGAACAGGCTGTGATGCACCTTCAGAATGAGGGCGAAGCGGTCCGGCGCCAGGCCCTCGACCAGGTGAATCTCCCACGGCGGCCGAGTCATATCGAGTTGGTCGCGGTGGATGCGGGCGGCCAGCTCGACGAGTTCGCGGCGGTCGCCGGGCCGGTGCAGCTGCCAGGTCCGGATGTGGTCGGCCGGGTCGACCTCGGCGGCTTCACGCATGAGGGCCACGAGGCGGGTCAGCGGACCGCCGACCGGCACCAGATTCCACGGCTGCGGCATCGCGATCGGCGCGACGACCTGTGCGCGCCAGCGCCGGACGAAGCGGGCCGCATCCCCGTCCGGGACCGTGAACTCCAGCAGGAATGCGACATGCATGGGCATATCGGGTGATTCGAGAGACAGCCAGACGCCGTCGGTGGCCGACAGCCGCTTGATCGCCATGCGCGATCCTTTCTAGCTCGGGGGTCAGTGGGCCGACCGGGGCGTGATATCCAGCCGCATTCCGGTCGGGATGACGGCGAAATGGAAACGGTCCCTTGGTGGTTCGCTATTCGCCGGCAGCGCGATGTCGAAGTTGCGGCACACCATGCCGGTGACGCTCTTGACCTCCAGCATGGCCAGGCCGCGGCCCGGGCAGAAGCGGGGGCCGGAGCCGAACGGGGTGGAGGCGTCAGGCCGGTGGTTGCCGGGGCCCTCGTTCAGCCAGCGATCGGGATCGAAAGTGTGCGGCTCGCTGAAGTTCTCCGCCTGCAGGCCGGCGTGCTGGACATTGACGATGACCCAGGTTCCGGCCGGGATGTGCACCCCGGCGATGGTCCGGTCGACGATCGCTTCCATGCCGATGAGGGGCGTGGTGGGCTGCAGCCGCATGGATTCGGCCGCGACCGCCTCCAGGTAGGGCTGCCGGTCCAGCACCGACGGGATCTCGGCGATCTCCTCCCGAATCCGCTGCTGCACTTCGGGTTTCCCGGCCAGGTGGTAGAGCAGCCAGGCCATGGCATTGCTGGTGGTGTCCTGGCCCGCGATGAGGATCGTGAGCGCCTCCGCGAACAGCTCGTCATCGGTGAACGAGCCGCGGCCGTCCTGCGCCAGCAGCAACGCCTCGATGAAATTCGTGGGCCGCTCGGGGAGATTCGCGCGGGCGCGGGCGATGACGGCGGTGAGATCCTGCCGCAGGGCCGCCAATGCGCGCTCGAGGGCCCGATCGTCGGGCAGCTTCACATAGCGCCAGTACGGGAACGGCATGGCGAGCCGGCGATTCAGGATGGGGAAGATCAGCTCCAAATGGCGCTGAATGACGTCACTGGATTCTTCGATGGTGTTGATGTCGTAGTCGAAGGTCAGTTTGGCGGTGACATCGACCGTGTAGCGGGTCAATTCGGCGCGCACGTCCTCCGGGGACCGGCGTTCCCAGCGTCGGCGCAGGCGTTCGGTAATGGTCTCCAGCGTGGGTTGGAAGCCGCGCAGGTGAGTCGCGTTGAAGGCGGGCATGGCCAGCTTGCGCCGCCGCCGCCATGCCTCGCCCTCCAGGGAGAACAGGCCGTTGGAGCCCATGTCGTCCATGACCGACTCGATGGCGGACTGCCGCCGGAAGCCGCCGGGACGGTCCCGCAGGATCTCCCGATTCAGTTCGGGATCGCTCACCACCACGATCCGCCGACCGGGCATGCTGACCCGGTACAAGGCCCCGTATTCGTCGCTCCAGGAGTCGAATTGGCGATGCAGCAGGGAGGGTGTCAATTGCGGGAGATTGCCGACCAGTGGCCATCCTTTGGGCCCCGGTAGATCGTCCACTGACACCATTCGAGAAGTCGAGAGGGACACTACAGGAGCTTAACCGCGAATTGGCTCGAATGCGAAAGATGAAGAACTGCTTTGCATTCGGAGACAATCAATGCGGTGCAATTTGGTTTCGCGAAACAATTCGACCTGAAATCGAGCGAAAGTGACTGCACCCCTTGCCAAGCAACCGTTTGGTGTCATGGCGACCAGGGATGATGCTGCGCCGATTGGTATTTCGCACACACGCCTTGGTGCTCGAGTCTGTTCTTGGTGACAATCGGCAGATGCTCGCCCTCGTTCCCCCACTGGGTGATGACTCGCCCGTCCTGGCCCGCCTGCTGCCGCGGCTCCCGGAGATTGCCGCCGGTATCTTCGAAGCCGCACTGGGCGCGGTGCCCGGCCTCGAGAATCTGCCCGAGGACCACTTCGCCGATGTCATGCCCAGCTTGCTGGCCGGGACGGTGGCGTTCATCCGGGCCATCGAGGAGCGGCGCGTAATCACCGCCGAAGAGGTCGCGGAGTACGTCGTCCCGGTGGTGGAGCGGCACGCCGAGGACCGAATCCCCGTACGCCAGCTCATGACCGGCCTGTTCGGCGGCGCCCGCTATCTCTGGGACGAGGTCGCCGCGACCGCGGAGCCGCACGAGTTGCCCGATATCCTGGCGATCGGCCAGCGGGTGCTCGAGGCGCTCATGCACATCACCATCACCATCTCCGAGGTGCACTCCGACGTCGAGCAGTCCATCTACACGGTCGAACGCGAGGCGCGCCGCGCCCTGTGCTCGGCCCTGCTACGTGGCGCGCCGGTCGAGGAACTGGCGGCACGGGCCGACATGGCGCTGGCGGACCGCTACGACGTCCTCACCTTCCACCTGCGCCCCGACCCGCTGGTCATGGTGGCCGACACCATGGTCACCCGCCGCCGAATCCGGCAGTTCCAGCAGGCACTCGACGCGCTGCTCGGGACGACGGTCCTCAACACCTTCGACGGATCGAACGGAATCGCCCTGCTGCCCAGTAGATCTCGTCCGGTCCCCGTCGGCACCGGTCCCTTCGAGCGCCTGGCGGCGAGCCTCGCCGAACAGTTCGGCGTCGACGTCTTCCTCGCCGAATGTCGGGGCATCGACCGTTCCGACCTGCCCGGTGCGGCGCGGCAGACCACCGATCTGGCCGAACTCGCCCGCCTGCTCGGCCGCCCCACCGGCGCCTATCGCCTCGACGATCTACTGCTCGAATATCAGCTCACCCGCCCCGGCCCCGCCCGAGACCGCCTGGCCGAACGCATTGCCCCGATCCTGCGCCACCCTCACCTCTTCGAAACCCTCGACGCCCACATCCGGCACGGCTCCGCTGACCGCAAGGCCGCCGCCGCGGTGGTTCACGTCCACCCCAACACCTTCAGCTACCGCCTCCGCCGTGTCGCCGAACTGACCGGCCTGGATCCCAGCGACCCCAACGATTCCCGGCTGCTCGCCGCCGCCCTCACCATCCACCACCTCTACCCGGCTCCCGTCGTTCCGGATCCCGGTGACGGAGCGGCTGTGTGACGAAATGTGCGATGAGCGGGCCGAAACATCGGCATCCACCGCCGGGCGATCCGACGGCGGGCCGATCAGCCGGCCAACATCGCACCGGCCAGGGCGACGCCGGTTACCCACACGGTGGACAGGGCGGCCAGGATCAGCGGGCGCGGGCCCACGCGGCGGAGGGCGGTGATGCGGACGCCTGTGCCGAGGGCGAACATGGCGGCGGTGAGCAGGCCGGTCTGCACGAGTTTCGCGGGCGCGAGGATCGCGGTGGGCAGGAGGCCGGTGGTGCGGATGGCCGCGCAGACCAGGAATGCGATCACGAACAGTGGGATCAGTGGGGCGTTGCGAGTTCCGGCGCCGGCGGGGTCCCGGCGGCGCGCCTGCCAGCCGACGATCGCCAGCACCGGGGCCAGCAGCACCACGCGAGCGAGTTTGACGACGACAGCGACGGTGAGCGCGGCGCCGCCGATCGCACCGCCGGTCGCGACGACCTGAGCCACCTCGTGGACCGCGCCGCCGGCCCACATGCCGCTGGTACGCGAATCCAGCCCGAACATGTTCGACGCCATCGGGATTACGCCGATCAGCAGGGTGCCGAATACCACGACCAGCGCGATCGTGGTCACCAGCTCCTCGTCCTCGGCGTCGATCACGCCGTCGACCGCGGCCGCCGCGGCAGCGCCACAGATGGAGAAGCCGCAGGCGATCAGCAACCGCTGGGTCCAGCTGAGCCCCAACATGCGGCCCATCAGCATGGTGCCGCCGATACCGAGCGCGACGATCGCGATCACCACCACGATGGCGGCCGGTCCCAATCCGAGAATGTCACTGAAGGTCAGCTGCAGACCGAGCAGCGCGACGCCGACCCGCAGCAGCCGCTTGGCCGAGAACTGCAGACCGGGCTGCAAGAGTTGCGGCAGCGCAACGATATTCGCCAGCACGGCACCGATCACGATCGCGATCAGCAACGGACTGACGGTCGGTAGCCACCGGCCGATCAGCATCACCAGCACCACGACCACCGCCGTCAATGCGAGTCCGGGCCAGCACTCTCGCATGTCGGCGACAGCCGCGGTGCGGGCGCGACCGGGGAACTGTGTGGCAGGCGGCTCGGCGAAACCGTCCGCGGGCCCTGGAGAGGGCGGGGAGTCCGGGTGGGCCATGGTTCCCAGATTGCCGGTGGCCGGCGTCGGCCGGAAGCCGTCACATTGGCATCACCACATATCAGGGTGATATGGGATGACGGATTCTCATATGATTCATACATGGCTGATGCTCGCCCTGACCTGGGTCTGCTCGAATTACTGGTTGCCGTCGACGATCACGGCAGCCTGGGCGCTGCGGCCCGGGCGGTGGGGATGGCGCAGCCGAACGCCAGCCGGGCGGTGCGGCAGTGGGAGCAGCGCGTCGGGCTGGCCCTGATCGAGCGGAGCCCGCGCGGGTCGACGCTGACAGCAGCCGGCACAGTAGTCGTGCACTGGGCCCGGGAAGTTCTGGCGGACGTGGATCGGCTGCTCGACGCCGCCGCGGCGCTGCGCACCGATCGCGACGCCGAACTCAGGATCACCGCCAGCATGACCGTCGCCGAATGCCTGCTCCCGGCCTGGCTCGGCGACTTCCATCGTTCCCACCCGGACATCAAAGTCCAACTGCAGGTGCGGAATTCGCGACAGGTTTTCGACCGGCTGGTGGCCGGGGAGTGCGATCTCGGGTTCGTCGAGAGCCCGTCGGTTCCCGACCGTTTGCACAGCGCGACGGTCGCCCACGATCGCCTGATCGTGGTCGTCCACCCCACCCATCCATGGACCCGGCGCCGGCGTGCGCTCACCATCGCGGAACTGGCCGCGACTCCACTGCTGGTCCGCGAACCCGGTTCCGGCACCCGCAGCACCGTCGATGTCGCCCTCGCCGAATTCCCGCGCGCCGAACCGCTTCTCGAAATGGGCAGCGCCGCCGCCATCCGCACGAGCGTCTCGAGCGGCGTCGGCCCCGCCGTGGTCAGCACCCTCGCGGTCGCGGATCAACTCGACCGTGGCGAACTCGTCGCCGTCCCCGTCGAGGGCCTCGACCTCCCCCGCACCCTGCGCGCCGCCTGGCGGCCACCCCGCAAACTCTCCGGCCCCGCGGGCCAATTGGTCTCCGAGATCATCCGAATGCCGATCGAACGGCGGAATGGGTTGCACACCAACGGATCCCCTACCGGGCGACGGCGAGGATGAGGGAAGTCCGGCGAAGGCAGGTCGGTGACGGCCGGGCTGATCACACCCGGCCGAACGCGTGTGGCATCAGAGCGTGGCTGCCATCTGCTGCGCGGTGGCCGCGTGCCCGTACTGATTCGGATGGAATTGCGCGCCTTCGCCATTGTCGACCGAGGTGCCGTTGACCCAGCGGTCCGGGATCGCCTCGCAGACATCGTGACCGTTGTAGATCTCGTAGGTGCTGAAGTACTCGGTGCCGGCCTGGGAACGCAGCATGGTGTTCAATCCGCCGACGACGGTGTCACGCGCCCAGTCGACATCGGCGGGCAGCACCGGCTGCCGCCCGGCGCACAGGGCCGCGTTATCGGGCAGGATGTGCGGGTAACCGACCAGGACGACCCGCGCCTGCGGGGCTCGGGTCTTGATATCGGACACCAGTTTCGCGACCTTGGCCGAGGCCTGCGACAGCCGGGTCGGCATCGAGGCGTCGTACTTGTTCTTGCACCCCAGCAGCGCCTCGGCACTACCGCTGGCGATTCCCGTTCCGACATTCTGCAGTACGGCGCTGCCCGTCCCGGAACCCGTGCCGAGGGTTCCCGCCGTCACGCAGTCCTTCACGATGTCGGTGAAGCCGATGTCATTGCCGCCGACGCCCAGAGTGACCAGATTGGTGTCGGCGGTGACGGCGGAGAGCTGGGTGCTGGTCACCGAGTCGGTCGTCGCGCCGCCACACGTGACATCGGTGAGGCTGTAACCGCGTGCCGCCGCGAACAGGTGGGCGTAGTTGCGATCGGAGCGTGAGCAGGTCTTGTCGAGGATGTTGGAGATCCCGACTCCCGCCGCATACGAATCCCCCAGCGCCACATACTTCGTGCCGGCGTCGGCGGTGGCGGGGGCGATGCTGACGAGGGTCCCGGCGGCGACGATCGCAACAGTGGACAGGCAGTGCTTCAGATTCACGATATAGGTCCTCGCGGTCGGGCTCGGGCGAATAGCCACAGACGGTACGAGATGACCTGGCAACCAATAGGTCAAACGACCGAATCGTTATCCCCGGTTCAGTTCGTGGAGGCGCGGAAGGCGTGCCTTTCGGCGAAGGCCCCCAGGCCGACCACGCGGTGGGCGTTGGCCAGGGCGGTGATGGTGCAGACGCCCAGGGAGGCCGGTGCGGTCGTGGAGGGTGGCCGGCGACGCGGTCAGGAGGACGACACCGGACAGCGATACGTTCCCGTCTACGGCGGTCTGCGACGATCCGAAGGGTCCTGGTCCGCCGTGTCCCGCCAGCGCGGAGACGCGTTGGCCGGTAGGCTCTAGCGGTCCGCTCGTCCGATCTGAAGGGACCGGCACCAATGGCAACTGGCACTGTGAAGTTTTTCAACGCCGACAAAGGCTTCGGGTTCATCACGCAGGACGAGGGTGGACCGGACGTATTCGTCCACTTCAGCGCGATCCAGTCCACCGGCTATAAATCGCTGCAGGAGAACGACCGCGTCGAGTACGACGTGGTGCAGGGCGCGAAGGGACCACAGGCGGAAAACGTCGTCGTGCAGGGACATTAGTTCTCGGCCGCGAACGGTGCGCTCGAGGTCGTCCAGGGCTCATCGCCCGAGCCCGAACATGAATCAAGCCCCCGACCCAGGTGGTCGAAGGCCCACACGGTGTTTGGACGACGCGGAGGAACTCAACTCGGCCCCCAGCTATAGATCCAGGGGCTTCCCCGCGTCGCAGCAAACACCATAACGACGCCCACACCCGCCCGCCACCACATTATGTCGACCCTCACACCTACAGCTGGCCCGTCGGGTGCCGGCTGGGGGATTTCGCGGTGCCTGCGGGGGGTAAATGTGACCAAGTCCAACAACGTCGAACGATCGTCTACGGCAGCTCGGATCCGCTGTACGCGAGTCGCGCACGCGGTGCCGGACATCCGTCACGAATTCCGATGCCCCAATAGGGTTGCGGATATGACAGAGGCACGAGTGTGGTCGGTAACCACGACGACGCCAACCGAGGAAGACGCACAGAATATCGCTCGCACGGTGGTGGCCGAACGTCTCGCCGCCGGCGCTGAGGTGACCGGACCAGCGATGTCGGTGTTCTGGCATCTGGACCAGCTCGGCGAGGGCCAGGAATGGCGAGTGACACTGAAGACGGCAGCAGCGGTCAGGGACAAGCTCGCTGGGCGAATCCTCGAGCTGCACCCATGGGCCGGTGGGCCGGAGATCATCGCAACACCCGTCGAGTGGGCGATCGACGGCTACGTGAAATGGGTCGAAAAGATCACAGCTGCACCGGAATAGGGTGCCCGCGCGCCAGCTGCCCTCAGCTGGCGCGTCGCATGGAGTTGACCGCTCGACCCGGAGACCGGGCGCGATCCTCACGCAATGCCCATGCGATATCCGACACCCCGGACATTGAGGACCCAGTCACTGGACCCCAGCTTGCTTCGAATGGTGCAGACATGGGTGTCGACCGTCCTACGCGACCAGGAGTTGTCCCAGATCTCCTGCATGATCCGCTCACGTGGCACCACCGCGCCCGCGTTCGAGGCCAGCAGATACAGCAGGTCGAATTCCTTGAAGGTCAGCTCGATTCGCCTCTCGTAGAGTCTGACCTGCCTCGATGCGTCATCGATGTGCAGCGGGCCGTACTCGATGGCACCGGTCGAGCGCGCGGACAGCTCGCTGCTCCGGATGGCCGCCTCGATCCGAGCCATCAGCTCACCGATGTGATACGGCTTCACCACATAGTCATCGGCGCCCGCCTCCAGCGTGAGCACGGGGTCGAGTTCGGACTCCCGAGCCGTAGCCACGACGATCGGAACGGTGCTGAGCTCCCGGATCGAGCGCACCACATTCAGCCCGCCCCTGTCCCTCCGGTCGATATCGAGCAGCACAACATCCGCGGGTTCGTGCGAATCCGCAGCCCGCGCACCGGTTTCGGCTCTCCGGGAGCTGCCCTTCCATGCCAGCGCCCGGCTCAGTTCCGCCAGATCGGCGTTCTTGCTTTCCACGATCAACACCCGCCGACCCCCGAAAGACCCGGTACCGCCGATCGAAATGATCGGTAGTCGATCGACGATGCGGGATACCGCAGCCGACTGCCCCATTGGAACTAGCTCTCCTCATGAGAATTGGATAACTCGAATTGGGCATACGAAATCCCGGATCGGTTGCGACACAGCGCAATCCGGTCCAGAACCCACCGTGTCGGCTATGCGGCGACGGTGTCCGACTCGGCCCGTTCGGGCATCAGGGCGGCGGTGCGCTCCCACGGTGCGGGCCGGGGGAAGTAGTGCTCGAGGAAGCACCGCACTCGCGACGCGCGGTGAGATTCCTCGACCTCGGGGAAGCTGCTGTCGTTGAGGCAGAAGAAGTCGGCGTCGCGGCGAACCGACAGGATTCCGAGCTGGTCGAGACCGTCGAAGGTCGTGGTGTCGACGTAGCGCACCCAAGCGGTTTCGTGCCGGACCGCCCGGCCGGTCAGCAGGGCGTAGTAGTGGTAGAGGGAGTTGGTCACGGAGATGTCGGTGGCCGAGCGGAAAGGGCTGGCCTGTGTCCTGGCGAAGTCCTCGGCGAACTCCCGCTCCATTTCCAGTAGTACGCTGCGGCGCAGCGGTGTGGGCGCGTGTTCCAGGTGGCGGGTGATCACGTGCCCGAATCGATGCCGCAGCAGCGCCCGGTTCACCCGCGCTCCGTTCTCGAATCCGCTGCGCTGCTCGGTATTCGGTCCGGTGCCGATCCGGAGATCGGATTCGATGAACCGGCTGATGCCCCCGGAGGTGAAGAACATCTCCGGCGCGACGGGACGGCCGAAGAACATGTCGTCGTTGGCGTAGATGAAATGCTCGCTCAGCCCGGGAATGTGCTGCAGCTGCGTCTCGATGGCGTGCGAGTTGAAGGTCGGCAGACTGTTCGGGTCCGAGAAGTGTTCCGCCGCACGGACAATCGTCACCTTCGGATCGTCGGCGAGCCAGTTGGGCGGAGTCGAGTCTGTGGCGATGAAGATCCGGTGCACCCACGGCGCGTATTCGTGCACCGACCGCAACGCGAAACGCAGCTCATCGATCTGGCGGGTGCGCGCCGGAGCGGCGTCGCCCTCGCCGAGGCTGACGCCGACCGCGGCGGCGGCGCGGCGCGCGGCCAGTGCCGGGTCATTGCCGTCGACCCAGGAGAACACGATGTCGATGGGGAATCCGATGTCGCCCGCATGCGGTTCGAACATCCCCTCCAGGGACACCCAGTCGCTGCCGTACCGCTGGATCTGCGCAAGTTCCAGGTCTGCGGCCGGAAAGCTGGTGCGGGTCAACGCATTCGGGCGAGGGCAGCGCACCTCCTCGTCGCCGAACTCCCAGAATTCGACATCAATGGAGCCCGGGCC
The DNA here is from genome assembly GCF_044766925.1 of Nocardia sp. NPDC101769. Taxonomy (NCBI): domain Bacteria; kingdom Bacillati; phylum Actinomycetota; class Actinomycetes; order Mycobacteriales; family Nocardiaceae; genus Nocardia; species Nocardia sp. NPDC101769. The sequence goes on from NZ_JBIWMX010000007.1 coordinate 265,410, forward strand.
CCCGTCGGCCCGCAACAACGGGGCGACCAGTCCCCGGAACTGCTCGCCCAGTGCCAGCGCGGGCTCGCCGTCCGCCGTCCTGATCAGCAGGAACCGAATATTGTTCGCGAGCAGTACGCCACGAGTGAGCAGCAGATTCTCCACCGCGGTCCGCTCGGTGCCGCCTCCGGCCACCGGAACGCATGTCATCAGGTTCTTCATTCGTCACACCTACCTACGGACTCAACAGGTCTCAGGGAACGCACGAAGGAGTGTCTGCGCGAAAGACTTCAGATGTCGCGCGCAACCCCACACGTTGAGCTTCGGCACTGAACGACGTATCCCTGCCGGAGATCCGGCGGGAAGCCACTTGGGATCAGCCCTTAATCCGGGAAGATCTGTCCTGAGCTTGGGCGTCTCTCGACGTCGTGAGATCAGTGGCCTGTGTTCGAAAAGGAGCCTCACCTAACGAGGTGCAGCACCGACTATAGCCGCAGCCTCGAACACTTGCCCCTGGTAACCGTTGTCACACCGGGCCCGGTTGACTCCGGCCATCGAGTGATGACAAGCTGACGGCCGCAATCAGCACCTCGCTAGGCGAGGCTCCTGTATGAACACAGGCCACTGATCCGACGACGTCGAGAGACGCCCAGGATCAGGACAGGTTTCCCCGGATTAAGGGGTAACCCCAGGTGGCTTCCCGCCCAAAGGGATACGTCGTGCAGTGCCGAAGCTCTGACGAGAGGGGTGCGCGTCGGTGGCATCGGGCCGCCGACAACTCCTCGTGTGCCCCGTGCAGCCATACCAGGCCCAGGCCCCGAGGAGGTGAGGACGACGGCCATGACTTCCACCGATGGTCCGTATCCAAGTCCTTCCGAATCAGGGCAACGCCATCCGGCACCCAGCCACGGGTAGGCCGGCCAGCAGAGTCCGATTCGACTCTTCCCTGCGCGCTGCCCTGCGGCACAAGAATCCCGATTTCGAATCTCGAAAGTCTTACCGATGCGGAAAACCCCCGCCGGCGCGGTCGTGCGCCGCGAAAGCTCATTCCGACCGTGGCGGCTGGGCGCCGCAACCGGCCTGCTCGCCTTCGCCGTGATCCAAGCGGCCCCCCTCGACGCGTCGGCCGCGCCCGTGAGCCCGGCCCGACCCGCCCTACCGCCGACGGAACTGGCCGAGCGGATGCGGTCCGCGATCCAGGACGCCTCCCCCGGCACCGAGGTCGGCATCGACGTCATCGACACCGCCACCGGCGCCACGCTCGCCGAACTCGACACCGATCAGCAGTTCTACACCGCGTCGGTGGTCAAACTGCTGATTGCAATCGACGCACTGCACAGACAAGTCTGGCAAGCGGATTCGGCCACCTCGACCATGCTCGACCGAATGCTGTCCGCCAGCGACGACGACATCGCCGATCAACTGTGGTGCGACAACGGCGGCACCGCGATTGTGAGCCGGATGATCGATTTGATCGGGCTCACCGGTACCCGGCCACCGAACGACCCCTCCGAATGGGGCGAAACCCTCACCACGCCAAGGGACGTCGTCAGCGTCTACCGCTACCTGAGCACTGCGGTCCCCGCACCGGCCCGCGAGGTCATCATGAACGGATTGCGCAACGCCAGCCGTATCGCCGCCGACGGCACCGACCAATACTTCGGCATCCCAGACGCTTTTCCCCGCGCACCCCGGGCGATCAAGCAGGGCTGGATGGCGCTCGATACCTCGACGACCATGAACACCAGCGGCCTCGTCGGCACCGGATCCGACCACCTGCTGCGCTTCACGATCGTGGTGCTGACCACCCAACCCGCGGGGATCAGCTGGACCGCAGGCGGTTCGGCGCTCACGGCCGGCCTGACCGTGTTGCACGATGCCACGACACCGTCGGCGGAGCGCGATTCATCGTGACCCTTCCTTACATCCACAGCCGCGCTCGGAACGGGGTCCATGACCTCCGATATCCGGGGCTGTCCTGCGAAAACGGCCATCCCACCGGATAATCGAGGCGTGTCCGACACCGCCGGGTCGGGTCGGCGCCCCGCGGGTGTCGCCCTGCTCATCCTTTCCGTCCTGCTCGGTACCGTCACATGGCTACTGCTTCGGCAAAGTATGTATGTAGCCCATGACATCCCCTGGAACTGCGACAGCGAAGGCTGTGGCACCAACGACTTTCGGATCCGGTACCTCATCGGCGGCATTGCCGCCGATGTGGCCCTCGTCGGTTCCTCCTGGCTGATCCTGCGCATGGCCGGATTCGGCAGCGCACTCGCCCTGTGTGGCTTCGCCTTCGTGAGCGGCTGGCACGCGGCGATCGCCGAAGGCGCGATACCGCTCGAGCGGGACGCCACGGCCATCACCATCTGGACGGTCATCGGCTGGGTCGGTGTCGGCGTCGCCGCCCTGGGCCTGCTCTACGACCTGGCCATGACCGGGACGGTGGCCCGCCTGCTCGGCCATCCGTCGGTCCCGGCCCGCCTGACTCGGTTCGAGACCGTGGACAACCACGGCACGGCACTGATGACCTTCACCGACTCCGACGGCTTCGACCACACCCGCCGGGTCAGGGCAGGTATGTCATGGCTGTATCTCCCGGTCCGCGCCGTCTACCGCCGTTCCGACCCGACCCGCAACCAGCTGGCCGTTCCCTGGTACCGCCCGGTGCGCAGGACCACAACGATCAGCGAGGGCTCGCAAGCCGAAAGGCTCGACCAACTCGAACGCCTCGCCGCTATGCACCGCGAGGGTCTGCTCACCGACCTGGAATTCCAGCGCGCGAAAGACACCCTGCTGGATCCCTGACCCCGGCTGCGACGGGGATCCTCTCGACTTGATGTCGCCGGCTGTACCGGGGCCAAGGCCGGGATCAGTGAGGTCGTCGATTCCTGCGTGCACCAGATCGGTATCGCCGCGGGAGCGACGGTCCGGCACCGTGTGCCGATGCGTAGAGCGGCAACCGTTTTCGGGGCTCGGGTACAGCAGGGCGGGGTTGAGGGTGGTCTCGGCTTGCTCGACGTCGGGCTCTCCGGAGAGTCGCAGCACGGCGGCACGGACGGTTCGCCGGAACCGCACCCCGGTTATCAGCAACCCGATGTCTCCGAGGTCGTCGTGGGACCAACGACTCTCCCGACCGGCGACAACCGGATCTGCCGGTGGCAGCCGGTGGCTGTGAGGCTGGAAGTGCCTGCCTTAAGGAGGTTTCGATGTACTTCGAGGATCGTGCCGAGGCGGGCCGTCGGCTCGCAGAACGGCTGCGAACGCAGCCTGATACGGATGTCGTCGTGCTGGGGCTGCCGCGCGGGGGCATCCCGGTCGCGTTCGAGGTGGCCTGGCGGCTGCAAGCGCCGCTGGATGTCATCGTGGTGCGCAAACTGGGCGTCCCGCATCAGCCCGAGCTCGCCTTCGGTGCTCTCGGCGAAGACGGCGTGCGCGTGATCAACAACATCGTGGTGGAGCGAGCGGACCTGTCCGGTGCGGAGATGGCGCGGGTGGAGCAGCGCGAACGCGCGGAATTGAACCGTCGCGCCGCTCGCTTCCGGGCCGGTCGCCCACGCATCCCGTTGCAAGGCCGCATCGCGGTGATCGTCGACGACGGCGTCGCGACCGGCGCGACCGCCCGGGCCGCCTGCCAGGTCGCCCGGGCGCAGGGCGCCGCGCGGGTCGTGGTGGCGGTGCCGGTCGCGGCCCAGGATGCACTACTCAGGCTGCGGCGAGAAGCCGACGAGGTGCTCTGCCTCGAGCAACCGTCGTTCTTCTACGCGGTCGGCCAGTGGTATCACCACTTCGAGCAGACCACCGACCACGAAGTCATCGAGCTGCTGGCTCGCGCCGCCGCCCGGGATCCGCGGCCACAGCCGGGACCGGCCGCGGATCCGCCGCTGCGCGACGACGAGGTGTGTGTGCGGGCCGGGAAAGCCATGCTGTCGGGGCATCTCACCATTCCAGAGCATCCGATCGGTGTGGTGGTGTTCGCGCACGGTAGCGGCAGCAGCCGCCACAGCCCGCGCAACCGCCACGTCGCCGAGGTACTGCAGCAGGCCCGACTCGGCACGCTGCTGTTCGACCTGCTCACCACGGCCGAGGAAGTCAACCGCGCCAATGTGTTCGACATCGACCTGCTGGCCGGGCGACTGGTGGCGGTCACCGACTGGTTGAGCGGACAGGAACACGCGGAGGGGCTGCCGATCGGGTATTTCGGGGCGAGTACCGGCGCCGCCGCTGCCCTGCGCGCCGCCGCCGATCCGAGCGTGCACGTGCGGGCGGTGGTGTCTCGCGGCGGGCGACCCGATCTGACCGGCCGCGCACTGTCGGCGGTACGGGCGCCGACTCTGCTGATCGTGGGCGGTCACGACCACCTGGTCATGGATCTGAATCGCCAGGCGGCCAAGGCAATGTCATGTGAGACCGTGCTGGCCGAGGTGCCCGGCGCGACCCATCTGTTCGAGGAACCGGGCACCCTGCGCAAGGCCGCGGAGCTCGCGCGGGACTGGTTCACCACCCGGTTGCCCACTACTACGGCCGAGCCGGAGGGATCGGCGTGAGCGAGCTTGCGAGCGAACCATCGACACAGCGCGCCGACGCGCACGGCGGAACCGAGCGCCAGCGAGGTGGAGCCGTGAGCGACCCGGAGGCCGGGTATCGCTTCGGTTGGGCACGGGTGCGCTACTGGCCGATTTCGTGGTCGCGTGGTGGTGATCATGCGGTTGGACAGGTCCTGTGCAGGGACTTCCGGCCCTACCCAGGGATCGCATGCCCTTACCACGATAGAGATTCGAGACACGAGTTTCCGGCCGACGTGTAAGGAGGTCGTTCGATGCGAGCACAACCAGGGGACTGGCTGATCGTCGAAGGACGCGCGGTCGGAGGCGTGGTCCGTCGCGGTCTCATCGAAGAGGTGCACGGCACGGACGGCGCACCGCCGTACCTCGTGCACTGGGCCGACACCGGGCATCGGGCCTTGACCTTCCCAGGCCCCGATGCATATGTGCGGACCAGCGCCGAACTGCGCGCCCAGGAGGAGATCGCCGCGGCACGGTACTCGTCGATGCAGCATGTACCCGCCTCCCACACCGATGCGGACAGCCGGGGCTGACCAGGTCCTGGTCGGCGCGGTACCGGCAACGATCTCGCCACTGCCCCGCCGACTCGGGCACTCCGGCCCCGCAGCGAGGACCTTCGGCGCTGGTCACGGCCGCGCCGCACCGGCCGGACCGGAATCGAACGACGCGCGGGAACGGAGGCTCCCTTGCCCCTCGGCGACACCGTGACGATCGACCGCGACGGGCTCGACCGGCTCGTCGTGGTGTTGCGGGAGAACGGATATCGGGTCATCGGCCCGACGGTGCGCGACAACGCGATCGTCCTCGACGAACTCGACACGCCGGCTCGTCGAACTGCGCGAGGAGGCGACGATGGTCACCGCTGAGGAGCTGTCCACGTTCGCCTCGCTGGCAGCACTCGACCGCCCGAAGCTGGAAACGCTGGCCCGGGCCGGGCGCGCGGTGCACTATCCCGCTGGGCAGCGCCTCGCCCTGTGCCCGTCCTATCATCGCGGCTGCTACGGCTGCTTCGGCCCGATGGAACGGCCCAATATCGGTGCGCTGCCGCCGACCCTGAGGATCAACGGCATGGATACCGTCGATATCGACCGAGTGTTCAGCACAGTCGCGGTCGCCGCGCCGGCCTTCGCCGACAGGAGCCAGGATGAGCCATCGCAGTAGGCAATTGCGGGTCAGCTCGCTGGCGCGCGTGGAGGGCGAGGGCGCGCTGCGGGTTGTCGTCGAGAACGGCCGGGTGGAGCGGGCAGAGCTCAATATCTACGAACCGCCGCGCTTCTTCGAGGCCTTTCTGCGCGGCCGGGCGTACACCGAGCCGCCCGATATCACTGCCCGGATCTGCGGCATCTGCCCGGTGGCGTATCAGACCAGCGCCTGCAACGCACTCGAGCAGATATGCGGCATCGCACTGGATCCGCAGCTGACCGCGCTGCGCCGGCTGCTGTATTGCGGCGAGTGGATCTCGAGTCATTCCCTTCACATTCACCTGCTGCACCTGCCCGACTTCCTCGGCTACCCGGACGCGATCGCCCTGGCCGCCGACCATCGCGAATCGATCGAGCACGGGCTGGCCATCAAGAAGGCGGGCAATGCGCTGCTCGAACTGATCGGCGGCCGTCCCATCCACCCGATCAATGTCCGGGTCGGCGGTTTCTACTCGGTGCCCCGCCACGCCGATCTGGAACCGGTCGCCGAACAGCTGCGCCGGGCCCAGGACTACGCGATCGAAACAGCGTGCCGGGTGGCGCAATTCGACTTCCCGGAGCTGGAGCTCGACCACGATCTGCTCGCGGCCACCGCACCGGGCCGTTACGCCATCGAGGACGGCACGGTGTCGACCAGCACCGGACTCGACTTCCCCGCAAGCGAATTCGGCGAGCACGTGGTCGAGGAACAGGTTCCGCATTCCACCGCCCTGCATGCGCGATTGGACGGGCGACGCTATCTGACCGGTCCCCTGGCCCGGTACAGCCTCAACTCACGGAGTCTTTCCTCACTCGCCCGCGAGGTCGCCGCTACCGCCGGGCTGGGCGCGGAGTGCCGTAACCCGTTCCGCAGCATCGTGGTTCGCGCCGTCGAAGTGGTGTATGCCATCGATGAGGCGCTGCGTCTCATTGCCGACTACGAGCCGCCCGCGCAGCCCGCGGCGCCCTGCGCCCCACAGCCGGGCGTCGGCCACGGTATCAGCGAGGCCCCGCGCGGATTGCTCTATCACCGCTACGAAATCGACGACGCGGGTTCGATCCGGGCGGCCACCATCATTCCGCCGACCTCCCAGAACCAGGCTGCCATCGAGGACGATCTACGCCGCGTGGTGTCCGAGCATCTCGACCTGGACGATGCGGCGCTGACCACCCTGTGCGAACGCACCATCCGCAACTACGATCCGTGCATCTCGTGCTCGGCCCACTTCCTCGAGCTCGACGTGGTGCGCCGATGAGCGGGCCGCGGGCCGTCGTCATCGGTGTCGGCAACGAGTACCGGCACGATGACGGCATCGGCCCCGCGGTGGCCGGGGAACTCGAAAAGCTGGGCCTGCCCGGCGTTCTCGTGACATTGAGCGACGGCGAGCCGACGGGTCTGGTGGATCTCTGGGCCGACGCGGAGCTCGCGATCGTGGTCGATGCCGTCCTCTGTGAACCTTCCACCCCCGGCCGCATCTGGCGTACCACCGTCGATGCCCTGCGCGGCCTCACCCACGCCGCCAGCTCCCACGCCATGGGCATCCCCGACGCCCTCCCTCTGGGCCGCGCACTCGGCAGGGTCCCCGCCGAACTCGTCGTCATCGCGGTCGAAGCTCACCGCCTCGACCTCGGCGTCGGCCTCTCCACCCCGGTCGCCGCCGCCCTCCCCGACATCATCGCCGCCGTCCGGACCGAACTCGCCCGCCTCGGCATCCCGACGGATGAATGAACGCTCAACCGGGTCGACTGCAATCGGGCCGGCCTTTCTGGTGCCGCTGGTCGCGGTATTCCTCATGCCGGGCGCCGTCGCGGGCGCCACTCTCCTGACCCGCGAACTACTGCACGAACCGAACCGCCTCGCTGAAAACCACGCCGACGTCTGAGCGAACCGGCCCGCCGCGGCCGCGCAGGCGTTCGAACCCGACTCGGAAGCCGGCTGCGTGCAACGCTGGAATCGGGGATGGCGTTACCGGGCGAGGGCGAAGGTCAGGGATGCTGTGGCGAAGGCGAAGTACATTGCGGGGAAAGCGATGTTGTGGAACACCCGGGCGCGGATGTGGACGACGATTGCGGCGATGAAGTAGAGGACCAGGCCGAGGGCAGCGGCGATGCCGAGAGCGCGGGCGCCCAGGAGGCCGAGGAGGAGGCCGAGGGCTCCGGCGGCTTTGGAGGCGCCGGCGAGAGGGATCCAGGACGCGGGGAAGTTCACCTCGGCCGAGTTGGCCAGGACGAACTTTGCTCGGGCGAAGTCGGCGACGGCCATGCCGCCATTGAGCGCGATCGCGACGAGGGTGCAGAACAGGTAGGCGATGAACACCCAACGATGCTGGCCGACCGTGACTTTCCACGTCCAATACCTGCATCGATAACCTGAAGGCATGGATGTGGAGACGCGGCTGCTGCGGTATTTCGCGGCCGTGGCGCGGGAAGGGAATCTGACCCGCGCGGCGGAGGGGTTGTTCGTGTCGCAGCCGGCGCTGACGAAACAGATCAAGCAGTTGGAGAACCGGCTCGGGGTGCGGCTGTTCACTCGGTCGAAATCCGGTATGGCACTGACGGAACCGGGGCGGGCGCTCGCGCAATGGGCACCGGAGGTACTGACCAGCTGGGATCGGGCACTCACCGAGACGATGCGCGCCGCGAGCGCGGCGGCGCGCGTACTGCGAGTCGGGTTCATCGCAGGCGGGGCCAACGAGGCCACCCAGCTCATCATCGCCGATTTCGTCCGCCGCCGGCCCGAGTGGCGTATCGAGATGCGCCAGGCGGCCTGGTCGAACCCGACTGCGGGGCTGGCCGCCGGGGAGGTCGATGTCGCGTTGCTGCGGTTGCCCTTTCCCGGTCAGGAGCGGTTCCGGGTGGAGTTGCTGCTGACCGAGCCGCGTTGGGTCGCGCTACCCGCCTCGCACCCGCTCGCCACCCGCGATGTGATCCCGTTCCGTGAACTGTGGGACGAGCCGTTCGTCGCGGCCCCGCCGGAAACCGGTGCGTGGCACGACTATTGGCTGGCAGCCGACGAGCGCGAAGGGCATCCGGTGCGGATCGGCGCGGTCACCGAACACCCCGACGATTGGCTGATCTGCATCGCCAACGGTGACGGGATCGCCCTCGCGCCCGAATCCGCGGCGCGCTTCTACACGCGTCCCGGCATCGTCTACCGCCCGGTCAGCGGCGTGAGCCCGAGCCGGGCCGGTGTCGCCTGGCGGCCCGGGGCGGACGCCGATCCGGTCGTGCAGGACTTCGTCCGCAGCTGCCTCGATCACCGGCAGCCGCCCCCGAGCACCGCGTGAAAACCGGCTCGGGCCCGGCGGATTGCCGGGCCTGAGCCGTATTCCTTTGGAGCCGAGTCGATCAGACCAGGTTTGCTCCGGCCGCGCCGGCGCCCGCACCCACGATGCCGCCGACCGCCGCGACCGGAGTCGGTTGGCCCATTTCGGGCGCTGATGTGCGCCAACGCACATCGACCCGGGCCGGTCAGTTGGCGGAGGCCGGGAAAGCCTGAGCTTCGGCGAATGCGGCCATATCGACCTGGCGGCGCGCATTGGACAGTGCGGTGATGGTGCAGACGCCCAGCTCGCCACTGCGGTCGTACAGAGTCGCCGTGGAGACGGCAATGCCGTTCGAGGAGACGTGGTCTCGCGCCTGCAGACCCAGCTCCACACCCTCAGGAAGGCGGGACAGCGTCATGGTGACGTCGGTGTTGATATAGCCGACGCCCTCGGTACCCCAGTTGCAGACGAGGTTGGTGGAGTCGCTCACGAAGGCCGCCCGTTCGAACGGGGTGATGGCCACGCCCTCGACGAGGGACGGGACGTTGTTCCAGGCCGCCTTCCGGTGCGGATTGACGCCGGAGGCGAAATCGTGGGTCCAGTCGAAGGATCCGGACTTGAACAGCGGCGGGCTGCCCTCGGGGCCGTCGAGCCGGGCCGCGGGGGCGGGGAGGTCCCGGGCGGGCTGCCAGATCCGGCCTGGCGGCTCGACGGTGGCGACCAGGAATTGCACGGTAGCGCGCGCACGCACACGATCGTGCTGGATGATGGCGGCGTCGGCCACGCGGATTCGATTGCCGTCGCGGACGATCGAGCTGCGCAGTTCGATGGGCTCGTTCAGGACCGGACTGAACAGATCGACCGTGAAGCGCGCGGGCACGAAATCGGGTCCGGGGCGGTGCGTTTCGAGTTCGTGGGCCAGCAGGCCGCAGACGGCTGTGCCCGCGAGTTGCCCCGAGGACCAGGCGCTGACCGCCATGCGAGTCGCCGTGAAGCGACCGTTCTCGTGGGTGAAGAACGCAGCCATGGTGTCTCCCCTGCCGGTTGATGAGCTCCCGAATTAGAACACGTTACAGAAACGGGAGGGAAGACCCACGTCCCAATCAGCGGGTGATCAGTTCACCCACGGCGGGTTGACGACGGTGCCGTCGAGCAGCTCGCCGGTGAAACCAACGGGCGCGTTGACGAGCACCTCGGCAGTCTGGTCATCCGGATTGTCCAGGCGGATGGCAGATCCGGCCGGCGCTACCGCCGCGTCACCGGGCGTCAGCCGCGCGGCCTCGCCATCGATGGTCAGCGTGATCGAGCCCGCGAGCAGGACGAACGCCTCCTCGCGGTGCACGCGGTGCGGGACACCCTGGGTGCCGGGCGCGATCTCCAACCGCCACAGGCACAGTTCACTGCTACCGGTACTGGGGCGGACCAGCGGGGTGAAGCGGGCGCCGTGCATTTCGTGGGACTGGGCGTCGGCGGCGTGGATTACGGGCATTGCCATCTCCTTTGGTCAATCTACTTGACTATATAGTCAAGCTTGTTGACTTCTTTGTCAAGTGCCAAGATTCCAGACATGCCCGGATACGCACAGGACCTGCCGCTGCTACTGCTCGCGGCCGCCGCGGAGGTCACCGACGCCATCAATGACGGGTGCGTCGCGGCCGGATTCACCGACATCCGGCCCACCCACGGCTTCGCCTTCGTGCGCATGGCGCCGAACGGCGCGACGGTCGGCGAGATCGCCGACCATCTGGGGGTGACCAAGCAGGCCGCCAGCCAGCTGGTCGAGGAGCTCGTCAAAAAGGGCTACGCGCAACGCAATCCGCATCCGCACGACGCGCGCGCCAAACTCGTGACGCTCACCGAGCGCGGATGGGCGTGCACCCGTGCCGCCGACGCCGCCGCCGCCCGCTTCACCGAACGATGGGCCGCGACGCTGGGACCCGCAGCGACGGCCGAACTGCGCAATGCCCTCGCGCGGGTTGTCACACCCGGTCGGGTGCGCCCGTCGGCCTGGTGACGAATTCCACTATCGCTCAGCCGAGTTCGAGGGAGGTCACTCCGTAGACCAGCTCCCGGTGATACGCGCGGACGGGCCCGGTGTACATGCGCGCGGTCTCGAAGCTCGGGGTCAACCCGGCCGCCTCCATCAACCGCACCGCGGGCTCGTTGTCGAGCGGGACATCCACCGCCAGCGGCATACCCGCCGCGTGGGCGGCGAGCGCGGCCAGCAGCTGATGCGCGTCGCCGGGGGTGTCGGCGAACAGTGGGCCCACGCGCAGCGAATCCCGGGCCGGACGCAGGATGGCAAAGCCGGTGACCGTGCCGTCGACAATGCGGGCAAAGGTCCGATGCCCCGGCTCGGCGAGCCAGGCGCTGAGGAATACCGGCCGATCCGCGGGATAGCACGCCGAGTCGTACGGTTGCAGCGCCGTGAAATCCGCCGGCGCGAGCGCGGTGACCGTGTCATCCGGCAGCGGTAGGCGCGGTACGCCCACGAATCGCGCACTGTTGTAGGCGAGTTCGAATCCGCTGCGCCGATAGTTGTCCTGCTGCGCGGGAACTCCGTCGAGCCCGACGACCCGCTCCCCCGCGTGCTTCAGCCCGGCTTCCCAGGTGGCCAGGCCGAACCCGCGCCCGCGCAGGTCCGGGCGCACCAGATAGAAGCCCAGGAACGCGTAGTCGTCGCCGTAGTTGACGACCGAGACCGCGGTGGCGGGCTCCCCGTTCACCCGTCCGAGCAGGAACCCGTCGGGATCCTGCGCGAAGAAGGCGTTGACATCACGCTGCCCCGGGTTCCAGCCCTCGGCGGCGGCCCACTCCACCACGGTGGCCCATTCCGCCGGGGTGGCGCGGGCAATGACCAGACCATCGATACGCACGGCATCCGGCATGCGACCACGGTAACCGCAAAAGCTCTGCGACTCGCGGAGATTCGAGGACACGGCGGGTGCGCCCTCCGCCCCGGCGGAGCGCTCCGGCGAGCCGGCCCCGGCGCTCCGGTAGGGTCGAGGAGACATGGCCCGCGACCTGCGGGGTTGCGCGGAGTTCGAGGATGACATGGCCGACTACGCACACTCCGATCACGCCAGCCGCAGTCGGGAGGAGAAGGCCCGGCGCCTGGCGGCCTATCTCTGGGCGCGCGGCATCAGCGGACCCGAACTGCTGGAACTGCCTGCCGCGCAACGGCGCAAGCTGGCGCGCGCGGCCGACACCAATCCGCCCAGCACCGATGAGACCTGGCAGGTGGTGGCCGGGCTGCTCGGCGAGAAGGATGCCTGGGCCGAGCGCAATCCCGGGCATCCGCAGGCCCGCCGGGAGCGACTGGACGAGAAGATCCTCTGGGTGAAACCGCCGGTCAAACCCTGGGAGTAGGAACGCGGAAGCCCTTGACAGCAAGAAATGAACCGAGGTTCACTGCTTGAGTGTCCCCCGACTACGAGAACCACTCCGGCACCCGCCCGGCTGCCTGGCGCGACGATCTGACCGGCGGTGACGACTCGCTGTTCGCGGGCCGCCCCGAACCGGTGAACGAATACACCGGCCGCACGCTGACCTACGAGGTGACCGGCCGCATCGCCCGCATCACCTTCAACCGGCCCGAACGCGGCAATGCCATCACCGCCGACACCCCCATCGAGCTGGCCGCCGCCGTCGAGCGGGCCGACCTGGATCCGCGCGTGCACGTCATCGTGGTGAGCGGGCGCGGCAAGGGCTTCTGCGGCGGCTACGACCTGTCGATCTTCGCCGAGAACAATCACGAGGCCAGCACCGGTGCCCCGGCCGAGGGTGCCCAGCCGACCGAGGGCACGGTGCTCGATCCGGTCGTGCAGGCGCGCAATCACGATCCCCGGGGCACTTGGGATCCCATGGTCGACTATGCCATGATGTCCCGCTTCAACCGCGGCTTCGCCAGCCTGCTGCACGCCAATAAGCCGACCGTCGCCAAGGTGCACGGCTTCGCCATCGCCGGCGGCACCGATATCGCGCTGTTCGCCGATCAGATCATCTGCGCCGAGGACGCCCGCTTCGGCTACCCACCCACCCGGACCTGGGGCATTCCGGCCGCCGGCATGTGGGCGCACCGGGTCGGCGACCAGCGCGCCAAGCGACTGCTGTTCACCGGTGACAGCCTCAGCGGCAAGCAGGCGCTGGAGTGGGGCCTGGCCATCGAGGCCCCGCCGGCCGCCGAGCTCGACGAACGCACCGAGGAACTGCTGGAACGCATTTCGCGGGTGCCGATCAATCAGCTGGTGATGGCGAAGCTGGCGCTCAACAGCGCGCTACTCAATCAGGGCGTGGCGAACTCCGGCATGGTCAGCACCGTGTTCGACGGCATCTCGCGGCACACCCGCGAGGGTTATGCCTTCCAATTGCGGTCGGCCACCGCCGGTTTCCGCGAGGCCGTGCGCGAGCGCGACGAACCGTTCGGCGATTGGAAGCGCGCCCAGTTCGAGCAGCCCGAGGGTTAGGCGATTCCCTCCACGTCGGTGCGCTCGACCTCGGCGACGACCCGTTCCGCCAGCGAGCGCACCGCGGCCGCCTCCACGGCGGTCATCTCGTCGATGAACAGCCGCCGCACCAGCTCGACGTGATTGGGGGCGGCGGCCTCCAGCGCCCGGCGCCCGGCATCGGTCAGCCGCACCTCCCGGCCGCGGGCGTCGTCGACGGCCTGGCAGCGATCGACCAGGCCGCGGGTCGCCATCCGCGACAGGTGCTTGGACAGGCGGCTCTTGTCCCAGCAGATCTCCGCGCCGAGTTCCTTGGCACGCAGCTGCCCACCGGCCGCGGACAGCGCGACCAGCACCTCGTAGTCGGAGGTCGACAGTCCGTCCTGGGCCAGCCCGGCGGCGAGGGCGGCGTCCAGGCGTTGCCGCATGCGAATGTAGAACTGCCAGGTCGTCTGTTCCGCATCGGTCAGCCAGCGCGTCATGGCATCCATAGTATCGACGAATAGTTGACACGGACACCAAGAAGATACTCAGGAACTTCACGGCGAATCCGCGCGGTCATCGGGCAGTGTCCTGCCGTACAGTACTGACCGTCCAATTTGCGTAGTTCTGGCGGAAATCGTCAATGCGCGAGCGCATTTCCGACCGGGACGAATGAGACACCCACCGGCAGAAGAGGTTCCGGCATTCGGGGTAAATCCCCTAATTCACCTGGATGAATAGCCCATCCGGTTGACAATGCAACGTTCCGCCAGAAAACTCGACGCCGAGCCCGGACCGGTCACCGCGCCGCAACCGCCCGCGGCGGCGGTGGCACATCCGCGCCGAACCGGGCCAGTTGCCACCCCCCTATCGCGCCGACATTGAGGAATACATGAACGTTCGCCGGCTTCTCGTCACCGCCAGCGTCGCGGGACTGACGACCATCGCAGCCCAGACCGTCGCCCTCGCCGACGTCCCCACCGGTTCCTCCGGCACCGGTTCCTCCGCCATCGACACCGGCTCCGCCGCGACCGGCTCGGCGGGCCTGTCCCAAACCGGTTCGGCCGGCGGACCCGTCTACGAGAACTGCGACCAGGCCCGCGCGGCCGGCGTGGCGCCGCTGTTCCGCGGCCAGCCCGGCTACAGCCCGCACCTGGACCCGGACGGCACCGGAATGGCTTGCCCCACCGTCTGATTCATCGCTGCGCGGCTCAGCCGTCTCGAGCAACCCCGAGGCCCGGTCCGGAAGGGCCGGGCCTCGGGGTTTTTGCCACGCCCGCTCCGCGACAAAAATGTGGCCCGGCCTTGTGGGACCGGGCCACATTCGAGAGTCGGCGCGGCTCAGCGGCGGAAGATCTTCACCACGACCAGAGTCGCGAGCAGGGCGCCGGCGCCCATGAGGCTGTACTTGATCTTGGGCTCGTTCAGCTTCGCCATGACCGACCGCTTGGCATTGTCGGCCAGCCGCTGCGGATCGGTGCGGACCGCGAGTTCATCGAGGGTGCTCGCGAGCCGGTTGCGTGCGGCCTCGATCTCCCGCTCGATCGCCTCGGTATCTCTCGCCACGTCACACTCCTGTCTGGAAGCCGCGCTGGAAGGCGGCACTGTCGTCTCCGGGCCACTCGCGCGACGCAGGCGCATGCGAGCCGACCTGCCCAGGAGTGTATCGCCAACACCGGCTCGAGCCCGTCGACTAGCGTGGCGGCATGACCGAGAATCACCGACTCAGTCCCGGCGACACCGCGCCCGCCTTCACCCTGCCCGACGCCGACGGCAAGGACGTCTCGCTGTCGGACTACCGCGGGCGCAAGGTGATCGTCTACTTCTACCCGGCCGCGAGCACGCCCGGTTGCACCAAGCAGGCCTGCGACTTCCGCGACAACCTGGCCGATCTCGAAGGCGCCGGCCTCGAGGTCGTCGGCATCTCCCCCGACAAGCCGGCCAAGCTCGCCAAGTTCCGCGACACCGAGCAGCTCACCTTCCCGCTGCTGTCCGATCCGGACAAGGAGGTGCTGTCCGCCTACGGCGCGTTCGGCGAGAAGATGATGTACGGCAAGAAGGTCACCGGCGTCATCCGCTCCACCTTCCTGGTCGACGAGAACGGGAAGATCGAGGTCGCGCAGTACAACGTGAAGGCCACCGGGCACGTCGCCAAGCTGCGCCGCGACCTGTCGGTCTGACCGCGAATCCCGGCAGACCCGAGCGCCGGCAACCGGGCCTCAACGCGAAAACCCGGAATCCCGGCCCTGATTCGGGCCGGGATTCCGGCGAGAATGTCGAGTAGGGGGAAGCCGCTACGCCTTCGGCATCGCCTGCGCGGCCCACTGGAGCATCATGCGCCAGTGGTTGTCCCACCAGGAGGAGAACGCGGTTGTGCCCGGCGGCGGGGGCGCGAGTTCGCCCGGGAACAGCCCGGATTCGGTGGGTGCGCCGACCGCGTGGGTCGGGGCCGGGATGATCGACCCCGGACTCGAGGCGACCTCCCGGTCCGGCCTGGCCTTGATCAGCGGCCTGGGTTTCCCGCCGGTCCGCACGTTGTCGCCGCGCGGCCCCCAGTTGAGCGTGGCCGGATCGATGGTCACCATTTCGCCGGGCTGCGGTTCGGGCGCGGACTGACCGGAGTTCGGCGTAACCCCATCCGTCGGAGCGACCGGGCCGACCGGCAGCCCGTCGACCACGGGACCGCCGGATCCGATGTCCGAGGCGTCGGGCGCCGGTGCCTCGCCGGCCGGATGGTCGGCACCGTTGCGCAGGTCGGCGGAGACCCGGGAATCGATGAGCACCGGGGCCGGGACCTTCTTGGAGTCGCTGCCCGAGGCATAGATCCCGCCCGCCACCAGACCGCCCATCAGCACGCTGGCCGCGGCGAACAGTGCCGCGGTACCGCGGGCGCGGCGGATGCGGTCGGCGGCCTCGCCCGCGAACTCGGCCTCGGGCAGGACGGCCAGGGCCGCACCGATGGCCGGGGCGGCCGCCGACACCGAGCACGGGATGACCGGTGCGCCGAAGCCCGACTCCAGGGCGGCCACAACCGCGGGTTCCGTTGCGGCCGAACCGATCAGCACCACCGCGTCCGGCTTCACGCCCGCCGCGTCGAACTGGTCCCAGGCGGCGGTGACGGCGCTGCGCATGGACTCCTCGGTAGCCGCGCCACCGGTGAGCGTCACCGCGGCGAGCACCCGGCTACGCTCGGGCGAGATGAGTGAGAAGGCCTGGAAACCGGGCACCACCTCGCAGATGGCGAGATCCTCGAATTCGTCCACCCAGGTCATGGCGCGCGCCACCGCGAGATGCGCGGCCTTGGCCGACACCAGGGAGGCATCGCGCCAGGAGCCGGCGGCCAGCTTGGTGACGATCGCGCGGCGCTCGGCGGTATCCCGGTAGGTGACCGCGGCGCCGAGAATCTCACGGCCCGCACCGATCCGGCCGGCGATGTCCTCGAGTGCCGACTCCACCGCGACCGCCAAGTCGGCCTTCGTATCTCCGATGATCGGTTCGACACACTCGACCACCACGCGCTCGGACACCTTGTCGCCGTCTTCGGCCAGGGCTACAGCGCGCACCGTGCCGCGCTCGGTGGCGACACCGATCGTCACCGCGGAACGAACAGGGGTAGAAGCAACCACAATCAGCCTTCCAACGTCGACATACTGGCGATGTGCACAAGGACGGACAGTCGATATGCGCCGGCAGAGATCCGCAGCTGGGAGGCAGCTGCGATGGGTCTTCGGAGCCGAACGCGGCGTGGATGGGTGGGATGCGATGACACACGAAGTACCGCAGCGTGTCATGCGCGTGTCGCTACCCGTAGGCTGTTCATCGTGGAAGCACGCACGGGAACCGGGTCGACGCGACGACCGGACCCTGCGTTGGAGCTGCAGGACGATCCACAGGAGCTGATGCCCCGTCGCCGCCCGACGCAGGAACGATCAAAACGCAAGTTCGACGCCCTGCTGCAGGCATCCCGGGAATTACTCGTCGAGGTCGGCTTCGAATCGTTCACCTGCGAGGAGGTCGCGGCCCGCGCGGAAGTGCCGATCGGCACCCTCTACCAGTTCTTCGCCAACAAGTACGTCATCGTCTGCGAGCTGAATCGCCAAGACCTGGTGGCGGTTTCGCAGGAGCTGGCCGATTTCCACGGCGAGATCCCGTCCATGGACTGGCTGCGGCACATGACGCAGCTGGTCGATCACCTGGCCGATCTGTGGATGACCGACCCGTCGCGGCGCGAGGTGTGGCTGGCCATGCAGTCCACCCCGTCCACGCGGGCGACCGGCGCGATCCACGAAAAGGAGTTCGCCGAAGCGGTTTCGCAGATGCTGCGCCCGCTCATGCCGCGCACCCCGCGCGGCCGCCGCTCCATGATGGCGCAGGTGCTGGTGCACGTCGTGTACTCGATGCTGAACTTCTCGGTCCAGGACGGGCTCAGCCATGAGGACGCCGTCGCCGAGCTCAAGCGCCTCATGGTGGCGTATCTGCTGATCGCGGAAAAGGAATCGCGCTCCGGCGGGCAGCGCACCACCTTCGATCCGGAGTAATCGCGACCCTCCCCCTTGTAGATCGGCGCGGATCAGTCGCGCATCAGATCGGCCAGTTCGCCCGGGTCCTCCAGCACCACCATGGCGGCGGCGGTGTCGCCATCATGGGTGAGCGACAGGTGAACTCGCACCCGGGGCAGGAATTCCGCTGCCAGCCCGTGCAATTTGATGCTGGGCCGTCCCCAGGCATCGTTCACGACTTCGATCAACGGGTACGGGTTGTCCCCGATCTGCGGGCTGCGGGCGAAGCGAGAGGTCGCCCACGCCTTGATGACCGCCTCCTTGGCGGCCCACCGGATGGCGTAACTCCGGGCCGGGTCTGTGCCCTTGCTTTGGCAGTAGCGCCGTTCCCCAGCGGTGAAACTTTCCCGGAGCATGGTGGTTCCGGTGCGTTCCAGTTGTTCGGCGAACTCGGAGATGGTGACCAAGTCCAGGCCGATACCCAGGATCGTCACAGTGCGGGACTCCTAGATTCCTTGTGCGTGCAGTCGAATTGGCTGCGAACATACCAGCGGACCTACGGCACCGTAGGCTCCCTCGAACACATGTCCCGGTCCTCGCAGTGCCATTTGATCCGCTCGCGGACATGGAAACAGCGGGCTCGCACCGGGCACTCCGAGGAGCGCCGGCGCGAGCCCGCCGTGTCGGACCTGTCGGGGGCTACTTACCGACAGGCCGGTCTGTGTGGCCTACCGGCAAGCCGGTCCCTTCGGCACCGCCACGTAGACGGCGTCGGAGTTCAGCCGGGCCGTCGGCGACAGCAGCATGTCGGCTTCCAGTTGGCGCGACTGCTTGGCCGGTGTGCCGTCGCCTCCGAGGCGGCGGTCGGCGGGGCGCTCGTACAGCGGGGTGCCGCCGCACATGGCCTCGGTGAGACGCTGGCGGCCGGCGAGCTGCCGCTGTTCGGCCTTGCGCTGGTACGCCTCCCGCTGCTCGGTGTCGGCGATGGCCTCGACGAACGCCTGCGGGTGCACGATGGCCAGCAGGCCGGACACGTGCCCGAAGCCGAGCGAGGTGACCAGTCCGGCCTTGAGCGGGAAGCGATCTCCCACCGCGAGCGGCTCGCGCAGCCACACCAGGTGCGGGTACTGGGCCATCTTCTCGTCCACGCAGTCGAGGCTGCGGTTGGGCGGGATGACGCCCTGCTCGAGCACCTGGCACAGGCCGATCATCTGGAAGGCCGCCGCGCCGCCCTTCGCGTGACCGGTGAGGGTCTTCTGCGAAATCACGAACAGCGGAGCGCCTTCCGAGCGGCCGATGGCGGTGGCCAGTCGTTCGTGCAGCTCGGACTCGTTGGGATCGTTTGCCGCGGTGGAAGTGTCGTGCTTGGAGATCACCGCGATCTCGTCCGGGGTGACGCCGAGCTTGGCCAGTTCCTTGGCCAGCTTGGACTCCGGGCCACCGCGACCCGCGCCCAGGGCGCCCAGGCCCGGAGCCGGAATCGAGGTGTGCACGCCGTCGGCGAAGGACTGCGCGTAGGCGACGACACCCAGCACCGGCAGACCCATTTCCAGCGCCACCGAGCCGCGGGCGAGCAACACCGTTCCGCCACCCTGCGATTCGACGAAGCCGCCGCGGCGGCGGTCGTTGGCGCGGGAGAAGTAGCGGTCGCTGATGCCCTTGGCGGACATGACGGCCGAGTCGGCGGTGGCGGACATGTCGCCGAAGCCCACGATGCCCTCGATGCCGAGGTCGTCGTAGCCGCCCGCGACCACCAGGTCGGCCTTGCCGAGCCGGATCTTGTCCACGCCCTCCTCGACGGAGACCGCCGCGGTCGCGCAGGCCGCGACCGGGTGGATCATGCCGCCGTAGGAGCCGACGTAGCTCTGAACCACGTGCGCCAGAGCGACATTGGGCAACGCCTCCTGCAGGATGTCGTTGGCCCGCGGCTCACCGAGCAGGTTGTCGATGTAGAGCGAGCGCATGGACGACATGCCGCCCATACCGGTGCCCTGGGTGTTGGCGACCATGGCCGGGTGCACCCAGCTCATGAGCTCCGCCGGGCTGAAGCCCGAGCCCAGGAAGGCGTCCACGGTGCAGACGATGTTCCACAGCGCCACCCGGTCGATGGAGCCCGCCATATCGGCGGAGATGCCCCACTTGGTGGGATCCCAGCCGGTCGGGATCTGACCGCCGACGGTGCGCGACAGCTTGGCCTTGCGCGGCACGCGAATCTCGGTGCCCGCCTTGCGGGTCACCTGCCAGTCGCCCGTGCCGTCGACCGCGGCGACGACCGTCTGCTCCGGGTTGGCGGCGAAGAAGGCACGCGCCTCGGCCTCGCTGTTGACCACGAAGGTGAGGTCCTTGTCCAGGAACACCGAGGTGAGCAGCGGGGCGGCATTGTCGATCATGGCGCCGTCGTCACCGTAGCGGCGCACGCCGCAGCGTTCGACCACGGTGTCGTGGTAGCGGTCGGCCAGCTCGGATTCCTCGACGTACTCACCGGATTCGGCGTCGTACCAGCCCGGCTTGGGGTCGTTCTCCCAGGTGACCAGGCCGGTGGTCCAGGCCAGCTCCAGTACGCCCGCGGCGGAGAGCTGGTCGCAGACCTCGATCTCGAAGCGGGTGCGCGCCGAACCGTAGGGGCCGAGCTCGCCGGCGCCGACGATGACGACCATGTCGTCGAGATCAGCTGTCACCGAACCCCATTCGGGGGTCGGCAGCGTGGAGGACAGGGTCGGCGGGGCGGGCAGCGCCGCGATGGTGCGCCCGTCGATGCCGTCCTCGTCCGCGGCGGCGGCCTCGGCCTGTTCGCGGGCTTCCCG
The DNA here is from genome assembly GCF_044766925.1 of Nocardia sp. NPDC101769. Taxonomy (NCBI): domain Bacteria; kingdom Bacillati; phylum Actinomycetota; class Actinomycetes; order Mycobacteriales; family Nocardiaceae; genus Nocardia; species Nocardia sp. NPDC101769. The sequence continues at coordinate 286,128 of NZ_JBIWMX010000007.1, forward strand.
CGCCAGCTCCGGCAGATCCAGCTTGGCTCCGGCCAGACCTCCGGTGAGGTCGATCTGCTGCGGTCCGGCCGCGGTCACCACGCGGGCCCGCGAGCTGCACCACTTGAGCAGTTCGTCGGCCATCTGCAGCGTGGACCAGGTGTGCACGCCCGCCTTCTCGACGGCCTCGACCAGCGGATCGTTGCCGCCCATCAGGCCGGTGCCACGCACCCAGCCGATCAGCGCGTGCACCAGGGTGACCCGCTCCGACCAGGACTTCTCCGCGCGCCACTTGGCGACGATGGCGTCCAGGGCCGCCTTGGACTCGCCGTAGGCGCCGTCCCCGCCGAACATGCCGCGGTTGGGCGAACCCGGCAGCACCACATGCAGTTTCGCGTCCACGTCGTGGTCGGCGCCCAGCTGGGACAGACCGCCGATGAGACGCTCGACCGACCACAGCAGCACCCGCATCTCCATCTCGGCGCGGGCACCCGCGTCGGAGAGATCACCGGCCACCCGGGGCGCGGCGAAGGGCAGCAGCAGGGTGGGGGTCATCGCCTCCTTGATGAGAACCTTCGCGCCACCGGCATTGTCGACCTGCTCGTTACCGACCCACTCGATGAGCGCGTCGATATCGGTGTAGGAGGCCATGTTCGCCGGGACCACCCACAGGGCGGCACCCTTGCGGGCGTTCTCGCGGTACAGCTGCTTGTAGAAGCCCAGGCGCTCGTCGTCCAGCTTGGAGGTGGTGACCACGACCGTGGCGCCACCCGCGAGCAGCCGGCCGGTGGCCGCCGCCGCGATGGAACCCTTGCTGGCGCCGGTGATCACGGCGATATCCGAGGACCAGACGCCGGGATCCTCACCGCTGAGGGCGGCTACGGCGATCGCGCCGTAGACACCGGCCAGCACCGAGCGGGCCTCCTTCATGGCCCGGTTGCGCCACCAGGTGGCCTGCGCGGCAACGGCTTCACCGGCGCCGACGTAGCCGTCCACCACCGGTTCCACCGGCAGCGAGCCGTCGTTGCCGAACCACAGGCGGGCGAGATCCTCACGGGCGCTGGCCCACCGGTCGTCGATGAGTACCGCCTTGCGGGCGTCGAAGGCCGGCGCGACCAGTCGCGGCCAGTCCGAACCCAGTTCGGCCGAGACCAGATCCACCAGGGTGTCGGTGGTGGCCTCCGGCGCGGACGCCTGCTCGGCATGGCCCAGCGACTCCAGGATCACCCGGGCGGCCTGCGCCAGCACGCCGTCGCGGCCGGTGATCTGCTCGGTGAACTCGCCCAGCGCGGCCGCGTCCACGGTCGCACCGCCACCACCACCGGCGGACGGCATGGAAACCGCGACTCCGCGGCGCAAAGCCACGGCCTGCACGGCGGCGTCGATGGTGGCGTCCACCGACGCGCCATCGGAGAGGCCGCCGGAGACCAGGCCGCCCAGGTCACCGCCGCGGACCGACTGGCCCTCACGGGTGCCGAGCGAAACCTCCGCGGTGACGTGGCTGACCCAGCCGTCGCCCAGACCCCAGACCTTCTTGACACGCTCGCCGATGGCGGCGGGCCGCTTGCCGGAAGGGCCCAAGACCTTACGCAGGTGGTCGCCGATGGCGTCGGAGAGCACCGAGCCGAACGGCTTGTAGGTACGTGCCAGACGGTCGACCGTGCCCGACAGCGCGCCCATGTCGGCGTCGGCGGCACCGTCGATGGCACCGAGCGAGAGCTCCGCACCGAGATCGACGAGCAGCTGGTTACGCCGCGAGGACACGCCGTCACACAGGCCCTCGATGGTGTCCACCGGACCGATCTGGTCCATGCGCAGCTTGGTCCACAGCGCGATGAGCACCCGAGTGGCGTCGGCGGCGGAGAACGCGATGTCGTCCGGGGTGGGCCCACCGGTCGGCACAGCCACCGGGACCGGGGCCGCGGGAGCCGGTGCGGCGGAAGCGGTTTCGGCCGGGGTCTCCTCGGGCTCTTCGACCGGAGCGGGATCGGTGTCGGTCGAGTAGACGACGCCGCGCTCGCGCTCGATATTCAGCACCTCGACCACAGCGCTGCCGAACTGCGGCAGCTTCAGCGTGTTCGACGCCAGGTTCGCCACGGTCGGCGTTGCGGCCAAACCGATTTCGACGAACCGCTCGACGCCGACGCCACCGTGCTCGACATCGGTGAACAGCAGGTCCTGGGTCTCGATCCAGCGGACCGGGCTGGCGAACTGCCAGGCCAGCAGCTCGACCAGGACCACGCGGCACAGCTCGACGGGCTTGGCGGTCCATTCGTCCCAGTCGGCCAGCACCTCGGCCAGCGGCTCGGACGGCACGAGATCCGCGATCTCCTGGACGAATTCGCGCCCCAGGTTGAACAGCTGGGGCACCAGGTTCGGGATGTAGCGGCCGACGAGCAGCTCGGGGTGCAGGTCGGCGGGCAGCAGATCCAGCAGCTTGGCCCGGAACTCCGGCACACCCGCGCGCAGCACGGTCGAGTGGAACGGCACGTCGATGCCCGGGATGAGCACGAACGCCCGCTTGCCGCCGGTCACTGCGCGCAGCCGCTCGATCTCGGTCTCGAGCGCCTCCATGCCCTTCACGGTGCCCGCGATGGCGTACTGCGCGCCGCGCAGGTTCAGGTTGACGACCTCGAGGAATTCCCCGGCCTGCTCGCCGAGGGCCTTCACCCAGCCGATGACCTGGTCATCGGCAATGTCGATCTGCGAGGGCCGGATGGCCGCCATGCGGTAGTTGCTGCGGCCCTGGGCATCCCGGGGCACCAGCTCGTGCATGGCCGAGCCGCGCTGGAACACCACTTCGAGGACCGCGTTCAGCGGCAGCACGCCCGCGGCGGCGGCGAGGGCGTTGTACTCACCGACCGAGTGCCCGGCGAGCATGGCGCCCTCGATGAAGGCACCGGCCTCGCGCAGCTCCGCGACCTGGGCGACACCGAGGGTGGCCATGGCCACCTGGGTGAACTGGGTCAGGTGCAGCACACCTTGCGGGTGGCGGTACTCGACGCCGCGTGCCTTGAGGTAGGTCGGGTTGTCGCGCACCACGGCCAGAATCGAGAAGCCCAGGGCCTCGCGGGTGTGCTTGTCGGCGCGATCCCAGATCTCCTTGGCGGCCTTGGACCGCGTCCGGGCTTCCAGACCCATCCCCTTGGCCTGAATGCCCTGTCCCGGAAAGGCGTAGACCGTCTTCGGCGGCGCGATGCGGCCGGTGGCGGTCATCACCAGGTTGCCGTCGATGCGGCAGGAGACCTCGACGATCTCCGAACCCCGGTCCACCGCAACGCGTTCCACGCGGACGTCGATCTTGGCACCGAGCCGGACCATGCCCAGGAAACGGGTGGTCCAGGCGGTGATGGTACGCGGCGGCACCTTGTCGCTCAGATCGATGGCCGAGACTGCGTGCTGCGCGGCGGCCGACAGCCACATGCCGTGCACGATCGGGCTGCCCAGACCGGCCAGCTTCGCGGCGTTGTCGGAGGTGTGGATCGGGTTGAAGTCGCCCGAGACCTGCGCGAAGGCGCCCATGGCACGCGGCGCGACCAGGGCCACGTCGCGACGGCGGCGACGCGGGGTGTCGGCGGCGTCCTCGGACAGCGAGCCCGCGGCGCGCGGCGGGTCGGCCAGCTCGGCCCGGCCGGTGCGGCCGCGAATGGCGAAGCGCTCCACCAGCTTCGCGACGGCCGGGGTCTCCAGACCGTGGTCGCGCATGACGCCGACGGTGACGTTGACCTCGACCACGCGGCCCAGGTCGGTGTCGAGTACCTCGGCGGATTCGGCGCGCACGGCGAGCACGGCATGCTCGGCGGGCAGCTCGCCCAGCAGCTCGATCTGGTGGTCCAGGTGGACCAGGTCCAGCATGCCTTCGATGACGCTCTGCGCGTCCGCGGTACGGGTGGCGCCCAGGACCGCGAAAACGGTGGGCCAGCAGGCGCCGACGAGCACGTCGGGGGCGGTGCGGCCGATGGTGCTCAGGTTGTCGGGCAGGCCCGCGCCGGTGACGCCGGCGTGGTCGGCGATCAGGTCCGGGCTCCAGGCCAGGTTGACGTGCGCCACCTGGGTACCGTCGACAGCCTTGACCTCGGGCAGCGACTGGCCGGCGGCGACGGCCAGCAGCGCCGCCATGGCGGCCTCGGCGTCGCTGTCCGTGATGACCGGCGCGCCACCGTTGTACACGGAGGGCGGGACGGTGATGCGAATGCGGACGGCATCCTTGCCCAGCAGCGGGACGGTCAATTCCACGTAGGCGGAATCGGATTCGGGCCCCTCGGTGGCGGACAGGGTGGAGCCGGTGCGCGGATGCTTGGCGCCCTTGCCGTTCATCTCCCACTCGTCCAGGTCGCCCAGACGGTGGATGGGGTTGACGGTGGTGCGGCCGGCCCACTGCACATCGGGGGCGGCGAGCACGATGTCGAGCAGGCCGTTGGCGACCTCGGCGCGGCGGCGGCCGTCCACGGCGGCCGGCACGACGCCCGCGCGCACCAGGGAGTAGGCGGTGTTCTGCTCGAAGCGATCCAGCAGCTCACCGACCGGCTCGTCGACGCGGGTGATGCCCGCGACGGCGACGGTGCCCGGGATGATGCAGACCTGGTCGGCGGTGTAGCGCGGATCGTGGGCCTGCCACAGGGAATCCGAGCGCCACCAGCGGCGCACATCCTGGTCGACGACCGGGACGAAGTTGACCGGCTTGCCGGGGGTCTTGCACAGCGCGACGAAGAACGGGACGTCGGCCGGGTGCAGCACGGTGCCGGCGGCGGCCGGGTACTGCTCCTTCAGGGTGCAGATGGCCTGGACCGGGGCCTCGAAGGCGGAGTCGTCGGCGAAGAGCGTTGCGATCTCGCCGCGGTCGGCCGGGTTGAGGCGGGATTCGGTGCGGCGCACCATCTCCGCGAACCGGTCGCGCCAGGTGATGTCCAGCCACACCGAGCGGGTGGCGTCGGCGATGGCCTCGGCGAAGTCGCCGCCGCAGTCGAAGTCTTTGCGGCGGTCCAGGCCGACGGCGAGTTCGACGTAGCGTTCCAGCCACTCCAGGTAGGTCATGGTGGCGACGTCGCCGAAGTACGGCTTGGCGGTGGCATCGAGGGCCGCGATGATCTCGGCGCGGCGGGCGGCCACGGCCTCGGCATCACCGGCGACCTCGTCGAGCAGGCGGCCGGTGCGGGAGGCGGCATTGTCGATCTCGTGGATGTCGGCGCCCAATTGGCTTCGGCCGGAGGCCATGCCGCCGACAGCGGTACCCGCGCCGACCCAGTCGGGGGTGCCGGGGGTGTCGACCAGCAGCTGCTTCACCTCGGGGGCGGTGGTGGCCTCGAGGGTGGCCATGGCGGCGGTGCCGACCAGCACGCCGTCCAGCGGCATGGCCGGATAGCCGTGCTGCTGCGACCATCCACCGGTGAGGTATTCGGTGGCGCGCTCGGGGGTGCCGATGCCACCGCCGACGCAGACGATCACGTTCTCACGGCCACGCAGTTCGGCGTAGGTCTCGAGCAGCAGGTCGTCGAGGTCCTCCCAGGAATGGTGGCCACCGGCGCGGCCGCCCTCGATGTGCATGATCACCGGGTACGACGGCACGGCGTCGGCGATGCGCAGCACAGCGCGGATCTGGGCCACGGTGCCGGGCTTGAACGCCACGTGGGTGATGCCGACCTCGGACAGCTCCTCGATGAGGGCAACGGCCTCTTCGAGTTCCGGGATGCCGGCGGTGACGATGACGCCGTCCAGCGGGGCGCCGGCGCTGCGGGCGCGCTGCACCAGACGCTTGCCGCCCAGCTGCAGCTTCCACAGGTACGGGTCCAGGAACAGCGAGTTGAACTGCACCGCGCGGCCGGGCTGCAGCAGCTGCTTCAGCTCCTCGACACGGTCGGCGAAGATCTGCTCGGTGACCTGACCGCCACCGGCCAGCTCCGCCCAGTGGCCCGCATTCGCCGCGGCCGCAACGATTTTCGCGTCGACGGTGGTGGGAGTCATACCCGCCAGCAGGATGGGCGAGCGGCCGGTGAGGCGGGTGAACGCGGTCTCGACCACGATCCGGCCGTTGGGCAGGCGGATCGGCTTGGGCGCGAATTCGCTCCAGGCCGCGGCGACCTCGGGGGCCGCACCGGGGGTGAACAGGCTGCGCTGGCCCGGGCGAGTGGAGGCGGCCAGCACGCCGACGCCGGTGCCCTTGAGCGAGCCGGCGGTGAGGCGGGTCAGCAGGTCGCCGGGACCGAGGTCCAGGATCCACTGCGCGCCACGGGAGACGGTGTCGTCGACGGTGCCGACCCAGTCGATCGGGTCGACGAGCACTTCCCGGGCGAGGCGCGCGGCCAGCTCGGTGTCCAGGCCGCACTGCTGGGCCCAGCCCTCGACCAGGTCGACGGTCTCGGCCAGCGCCGGGTGGTGGAAGGCCACCTCGACCGGGATGTCCTCGAAGACGGGGGCGAAGACCGCGCCGCCGCGCTTCTTGGCATCGCGTTCGTGCGCCTGTTCGGCATTGATCTCGGCGGCGCGCTGGCGCACACGGTCGAGCTGGCCGACCGGGCCGCTCAGCACGGCGCGGCGGCGGCCGTTGCGAATGGACAGCACGGCAGCCTTCTCCGGCGCCACACCGGCCATGACCTCGTCGACAACGACTTTCAGGGCCTCGGGGTCGACATTGGAGACGGCGACCATGGGCGACTTCTCCCCCACCGGCAGCAGACCGCGGCGGCGGGCGACCAGACCGGCTGCGGCGCCGATCATCTGGGCGATGGCCAGCAGTTCGGCGTCACGCTGCCCGTGTGCCTCGGCGGCGGCGGTGGCGATGCGGCCCTGCGAGTGGCCGATGATGGCGGCGGGCGCGTGCGCGACGATGTCGAGGCCCTGCAGGCGCAGCGCGCGCAGCGCGGCGACCTGGGTCAGGAACACACCCGGCATCGAGACGGCGGCGGAGCGCAACACCTGCGCTGACGGCGCTCCCGACACCTCCCCCTGCTCCGGGTCGGCGATCTCTTCTTCCAGCATCCATGCGATGGGGTCGAAACCGACCGGCCGAACGACCAGCAGCTGCGAGGCGACCGGCTCCAGCTTGGCTGCCGCCTCGTTGACCAGTGCGGTCAGCTCGGGCTCCAGGGCGGAATCCCGCCCGATCTCCTCGAGCTCGGTGAGCCACTGCGCGCCCTGCCCACCGAATGCCAGAGCGTACGGCGCGCCCCCCAGCAACCGGTCCAGCAGTGACGACCTGACCCCGCTCTCCCGTGACTTCCCCGCCGCCCTGGCCTTCGATCCGGTTCCGGTGCTCTCGTTGATCGTCAAGACGTTCGACTTCCTTCTCCTGGCGGCCAGTCTCCACAGGACTGGACCGCGCTCACGGTGCGCAGGTATCCCTCCGGCCCACAGGCCCTGGTAGAAGCCGAGGATGACACAAAATCATGAGGATCTCCTCATGTTTGGTCGCCAACCGGGCACCTACCGAGCAGTTTTTCCGTACGTCCGTACCAGAATGATGCGAAACATGACCCTCCCTCATGTTTGAAGCCGCTGGTGAGCTCGGTTACGTCCGTGTAGGAAATGTGAGACTCCCTCACATTGGGGTTTATCAAATCGTTATAATACCTGGTGAGGTTACCGACCAGTACGCCACACCCGCCCGGTGCTTCGCGATCTCCGTTAGACCCGGTAAAGTTTGGACGGTCGTACCGTTAGCGCGAGTGGCGAAATTGGCATACGCGCCAGATTTAGGTTCTGGTGTCCTAGGACGTGCGGGTTCAAGTCCCGCCTCGCGCACAAAAACCCGGCTCACGAGCCGGAAACCTGCCCCGCGTGCTTCAGTGCACTAGAACGCGCACTCTCACCTGCGGAAACAGTAGCCGATCAGGTCCAAAAAGCCGCTCACGAACCAGATTCCGCGCAAGTCGGGCGGTGGTGGCCGTGATCGGCGTGATCCCGCCTCTGGTTCCACCTCCGTCGCCGCTACAGCAACTGATCAGCGATCCGGTCGATCCGGTCGCTCTCCTGCCGGACCGAGGCATCGAAGTCGTCTACGGTCTGGCCGTCGTCGCCGACGGTGGTCGTATCGCGGACAAGAACATCACCGCCGCTCTCGCCTGGGGACCGGGCTTCGGCGTCATCATGTCGCCGGCCGCGCACGGAGCCTTGTTCGTTCGTCCGGATTCCGACCGCGCAATCACTGTCAGCCCGAAGGGATATCTGCGTATCCCCTACCGGCTGCGCCGTCGCGTCAACCTCTACCTCGGCGATGCCGTCCTGCTGGCCGCGTATCCGGAACGGCAGCGGCTCGCGGTCCATCCGCCGAGCGCGCTGCACGCGCTGCTCGAACCGAGTCGTCTCGAACTGCTGGGAGGTACCCGCCGATGAACTCCCCTGCCCTCGGCGCGCCCGGCGCGCAGACACTCGAAGCAGCACGACTTCTGTTGTCGCAGTTGGGCGTATCGCCAGCGGACCTGATCAGCGAGCCGATCACGGTGCCCACATTCGCCGTCGTCATCCCGGAGGTCCGCACGACCTTGTCCCCCGGCACCCTGCGGACATACAACACGCATTTCAACCGGTTGGAGAGTGAGTGGGCAGACCGTCGGCTCGACGAGCCCGAATTGGTCGCGATGGCCGAGCGGATCAAATCCGAGTCCGTCGCCAACGGCTCCCGCCACGGGCGCGGCGCGGTCGAAAACTTCGTCGGCGCGATCCGATGCATCTACCGATACGCCGAAGACCACTGCTGGATCAGACCGACGGACAATCCGGCGCGAAAGGTCCCCAAACCTGCACGCCGCCCCTCCGCACGGTTCGCGCTCCCACCCCAGCAGCTCGCCGACATCGTTCGGGTCGCCGCCCACACCGGCGACGATCCGGAATTGGACTGCTTGATCCTGCGGCTACACACCGAGACCGCCTGCCGCCGCGGCGGAGCCCTCGCCCTGAGCCCAGCCGATCTCGATGTCGACCAGTGCCTGATCCGTTTGCACGAGAAGGGCGAGACCGTGCGCTGGCAACCTGTCTCGCCGACTCTCATGCGGCACTTGGTCATTCACGCTCGAGAACGCCGAGCACCGCATTCCGGACAGCTGCTTCGTTATCGAGACGGAAGACCGATCACGCACCGCCGCTACGACCATCTAGTGGCGTTCGACCCACGTCAGGGCCTGCTGCGCTGTACCACCTGGCCACGAACTCCCAGCAATGGAACACTCTGCTCGACACCATCGCCCTTGCCGACGCCCATCAACTCGACACCAACACCTTGATCTCCGCCATCACTACCGACAACTACAACGATCTGGGCGCGTCGCTTCTCATGGTCCGCGATCCCGCCCGGGAACTTCGCGACCGCGCCGACACCTGGATTTTGCAACACTTCCCCACCAACGAAACGGCGTCTGAACAGTCCTTCCGCGCACTCACCAACTTGCCCTATACGAGCGAATTCCGCCCGATTCCCGACTACCCAGGCCGCGATGAACAACTCGCCGACTTCGCCGACGAACTACGCCAGCGCGCCGAAAAGCTCCGCAGGCGAGTCGAACAGACAAGGCCACGACAACTCACCGTCCAGACACCGGAAATCAAGAACCCACCGCCCATCGCCCAGCAACCGACGGTCACCCACCGGCCCACACCACCGACATCCAGCCCACCCAAACCCACCAGCCGACGACCCCATCGAGTTCCACCTGCAACACGAGGGCGCCCACGCCGTCGTGGCCTGTAACGTCGAGCGGCCCAATAGCCGCATCTCCCGATCCGGCTACTCCATGGCTCGCCAAGCCGAAAGCTGGCGGCGATAGCCTACCGACATTCTTTCCGGAGACCATTCACCTAGAACCGTGTGGGCTTTCCAGAATCGCTGGTCCACAACCTGATCGGTCAATAATCCCGCCAGACCTTGGGTCTGATACGTCCGAGCGCTTTGACAATATGAACAAACATCTCCAGCTCGGAATTCTCGTGCCGCGAGCGTTTGTCGGTCGGCACTTCGAACACGTGCGCGACGACATCCATGTTCCGGTCGTGGCACATCAGCAAAGGCACCAACGGTCGCGCTGGCTCGTCAGCAATCAGCAGACCTCGGCCGCGGGCTCATCGCGCCACTTGATCAACGTGGTTGCCCCGCCCTAGTTGTTTCCTGTCTGTGGGCGGTGATCTGCCCAGTACTGGGTCGCCCATGTCCCACAATTGTCGAAAAACCAAGCACTTGTTAGGGTCTCGAGATGGAACTTTCCGGTCCGGTGGCTGGTCCAATCAGCCTGATCTCAACGTTCTTCTCACTGCCCGACCTCGGTTAGAGCAATGATCAAAACCTGTGGATGACCGGGAGGGCGTACCTTCCCGGATGATCTGACAATCAACAGGTTTCGATCTACTCGGCGCGCCAACGCCGGGCGGGAAGGTAC